>CAZRXH010000146.1:0-6232 GCA_964603995.1 uncultured Bacteroidota bacterium
AGATATCCAAAGGTTGACACGTGTTTGTTATATTAGAGGGTCAAACGAATGAATGCCGTGCGCTTCTGCTGAGGGACTGTTTCCACGGAGCGAGCGGTTGCGCAGATCTGGAAGTAACGAGAATTAACAACTGGAAAACTAAATTGGAGCTTCAAGCCAAATCACAGCCGTTTGTTCACTCATCCGGTCTGAGTTGGGATGAAATCAGCGAGGGCACTCGACGCATGATACTTGGCTATAGTCCGGAGATCATGATGGTTCGGGTCGAGTTTAAAACAGGAGCTGTCGGCTATATCCACACACATCCTCATCGCCAGGTTACTTATGTCGATTCGGGACGATTTGAAGTACAAATAGACGGAAAGAAAGAGATCCTTGAAAGCGGGGACAGCTTCATCGTCGAGCCTCATATCCCGCATGGCGTGATTGCTCTCGAAGACGGTTGTCTGATAGATGTTTTCAGTCCGGCACTGGAAGATTTTCTGGACGGGAAGAGCCGATGATGAATCGTGCTGAAATGAATTTGCTTGTGGACGGAAAGGTGCACGGAGTCGCTCACTTCTATTTACGGGGTAAGTCCAACAATTCACTGAAATGAACGAAAGGTGAAACCATGGAAGTAAGATATTCTCCTGATAATTTAAGTTACCGGTCACTTTCGACAGAACAGCTGAGGAAAGCGTTCTTGATGGAAAATCTGTTCGTGGATGGCAAGATCCAGACGGTCTATTTCGACCTCGACCGCGCGATCGTCGGCGGAGCAGTACCGACTGGAGAACCTCTTCAGCTTCTGAGTACGAAGCGCGAGATGGCGGCAGATTACTTTGCCCAGCGCAGGGAAATCGGGATTTTCAATGTCGGAGATGTCGGGAAGGTGAAAGCGGATAGCCAGGAGTTTTCCGTCGGCCATAAGGATGCGGTTTATGTCGGATTGGGGACCAGAGAGATTTTCTTCTCCAGCGTCGACAGATCGAAGCCGGCATATTTCTATTTTGTCAGCTACCCTGCACATGCTGCACATCCAACGAGTCTCATCAGGTTTGGCGAAGTCTATTCCGCCAAACTGGGAAGCCAGAGAGAGGCCAACTCGCGTACGCTCAACAGGTACATCCATTCGGGCGGCGTGAAGAGCTCGCAGCTGGTAATGGGACTTACAGAGCTCGATGAAGGAAGCATCTGGAACACCATGCCTTCCCACACACACCAGAGAAGAACGGAGATATATTTCTATTTTAATGTAGACGAGAAATCGGTCGTGTTCCACATGATGGGTGAGCCTTCGGAGACGCGGCATATCGTCGTCCACGACAAACAGGCTGTCATCTCGCCGAGCTGGTCGATTCACTCCGGCGGTGGGACAAAGAATTATTCATTCATCTGGGCGATGGGTGGAGAGAACCAGGAATTCGAAGACATGGATGCAGTCGAAATGTCTTCATTGAAATAACAGATCGGTCCGCAGTCATTTCAGAAAGCAGGGATATCCAGCATGATTCTCGACAAATTTAAATTGGAAAACAGGATGGCGTTGGTCACCGGCTCGAACCAGGGCATTGGAAAGTCATACGCTATAGCACTTGCTGAAGCCGGCGCCGACATTATCGGCGTTTCGTATTCGGCCGACTTTTCAGATGTTGAAAAGGAGATAAGGTCCCGTGGACGCAATTTCAAATCATACTTGAGCGATTTCTCGGATCGTGAGTCGCTGTATGAATTCATCAACAATGTCAAATCCGATTTCCCAAGAATCGATATCCTCGTAAACAACGCGGGAACGATCCTCAGAAAGCCTGTGTTAGAACACCCTGATGAGTACTGGGACAGAGTTATCGAGGTCAACCTGAGCGCGCAATTCATCCTGACACGAGAGATCGGCAAGGACATGGTCGAGAGGAGATACGGCAAGATTGTCTTCGTGGCTTCACTCCTCTCGTTCCAGGGAGGCATACTGGTTCCCGGGTACTCGGCGTCGAAGGGTGGTGTGAAACAACTGACGATGGCCTTCGCAAACGAGTGGGCATCGAGTGGAGTCAATGTCAACGCGATTGCGCCTGGCTACATCGCGACCGAGAATACCAAGGCTCTTCGTGAAGACCCGGTAAGGTCGAAGAGCATCCTCGACAGAATACCGGCGGGCAGGTGGGGAGTGCCGGAAGATCTGATGGGTACGATGGTCTTCCTCTGCTCAGATGCATCGAGCTATCTGAACGGAAGCGTTATCACCGTGGACGGCGGCTGGATGGGGCGCTAAAGAGCGGCGGCGCAAGTGTGGCAATTATACGGCAAATTTCAGAACACGGTCGCGCAGGCGACCTTCCAATCGATTGAACATGGAGCATGACAATGGAAAATTCTTATCTGGAAAATACTTTCGGGCTCACAGGAAAGGTCTCAGTGGTAATCGGCGGAAGCGGAGTTCTTGGCGGGAGCGTAGCGGAAGCACTCGCGAAAGCAGGATCGAAGATTGCCGTCATCTATAACCACGGCAAAGACGCCGCCGAGCAGAGGGTCAAAAGCATCCAGGCACTCGGAGGCGACGCGATTGCCGTTCACGCAGATGGCCGCGTCAAGAGCGATTTAGAGAAGGCGAAAGACGAGATCGTCTCCAAATGGAAGCAGGTCGGCATACTCGTCAACGCGCCAGGCATCAACTCGACGACGCCCGTCCTTGAAATACAGGAAGAGGAGTGGGAGAGGATAATAAACGTCAACCTCAAAGGAATGTTCTTCGCCTGCCAGGTTTTCGGCAAACACATGATAGAAGCGAAGGTGAAGGGAAGCATAATAAACTTCTCTTCAGTGTCATCAGAAATTCCGCTTTCCAAAGTGTTCACATACGCAACCTCGAAGGCGGGTGTCAACAACATGACTCGCTTCCTGGCAAGGGAATGGGCGCCGTATGGAATCCGCGTCAATGCCGTCATGCCCGGCTTCTTCCCGGCTGAGCAGAATCGCAAAATACTGACCGAAGAGCGGCGAAAGTCGATCTTCAATCACACACCGATGGCAAGGTACGGCGAGGCTGAAGAACTCAACGGCGCTTTTGTCTGGCTTGCCTCGAACAACGCCTCGTCCTTCGTTACAGGTACAATCATTCCTGTGGACGGCGGATTCACCGCAATGACGATATGATAAGATCCAAACATCAAGGTCCAAGCTCCAAAGAAGATCAAATAGTCAAAAAACTATTCGAGAAACTCGTGGTCTTATCAGGGCCAAACTTTGATGCGCAAGTTCCATCTAAGTCGTCTGAACCAGTGCATCTTGATGTCAGACAAGAGGCTGGACAGTATCGTTCCCTCTCCTCGCAGGAGAGGGTCAGGGTGAGGTGGGGTTCTGATTGTTCGAAATTTGATTAGTCTTGTTACAGCTTCAACATAAGTACAATCTTTGCGTTTTTCTTGAACAAGATTTCCTTTAATGGATTGAACAGAACATGAAAATAGTAGTAGATCAAAAGATCCCCTTTGTAGAAGAGGCTTTCGGTCCGTTCGGAGAGATTGCCAAGTACGACAGCCGCGCAATCGATAACGAGGCGGTGAGGAATGCGGATGCGCTCCTTGTCAGGTCGGAAACGAAAGTGGATGAGAAACTGCTTGCCGCAAGCAAGGTGAAGTTTGTCGGTACCGCGACTATCGGAACAGACCACGTGGACACAGGTTTCCTGAAGGGTCAGGGGATCGCTTTTGCCAGTGCGCCAGGATGCAACTCCAACGCCGTCGTGCAATACGTCTTCTCCGCGCTCTTTACGCTCGCTGAGCGGCACGGCTTCAAGCTCAGAGGGAAGACGCTCGGCGTTGTGGGTGTCGGAAACATCGGTAGCAAGATTGTTCGTGTCGGGCACAAACTGGGTATGAACGTCCTTCAGAACGATCCTCCGCTTGCGAGGGCGACAGGCGATCCGCGATTTGTTCCGCTGGATGACCTGATGGAAGCCGACTTCATCACGATACATGTGCCTTACACGAAAGACGGCTCCGATCCGACGCATCATCTGTTTGACGAGAAGAGGCTTTCAATGTTGAGAGAAGGCTTGGTTCTCATCAACTCCTCGAGGGGCGCCGTAGTCGATAACCAGGCTCTCAACGCTGCTCTCTCGCGAGGTGCACCAGGTGAAGCTGTTCTCGATGTATGGGAGAAAGAGCCGAACATAGAAATTACGCTTCTCGCGAGATGCCTGATCGGAACGCAGCATATCGCTGGCTATTCCATCGACGGTAAAGTGAACGCAACGCGAATGATCTACGAGGCATTCTGTACGCACTTCGGATTGGCGCAATCATGGGATGCCGGAGCGGTGATAAAACCGCCTGAGCAGCCCGTGATAACGGTTGAGCCTGGTTACTCAGATCCGGAGGACGTCATTTCAAATGTGGTACGAAAGTGCTACGATATAACGAAAGACGATGCGAACCTCAGAAAGATTTTCGATATGAAGGAGGCCGAGCGCGGGCCATACTTCAAAAACCTGAGAGGCAGGTATAATTTCCGTTACGAGTTTTCCA
This sequence comes from uncultured Bacteroidota bacterium, assembly GCA_964603995.1. GTDB lineage: Bacteria > Bacteroidota > Ignavibacteria > Kryptoniales > JAKASW01 > JAKASW01. The sequence continues at coordinate 4,506 of CAZRXH010000146.1, forward strand.
ACATGACAACCGTTCTTCCGAAGCGGGACGACTTTCTGAGCGAGGCGCTGCAAGCGTTCAGGTTCAAAATAGATTATGCCTGATCCGACATTTATATTCGTCAGTGAATGTTCTTTTTGTGGCGTCTGCGGAGTGGTCTACGTATTTGCAGCCTTTGCGAGAGACTTTTTTTCTTCGCATCTTTGAGCGAAGTGGAGGAATGACAAAATGGCGAATCACAAGCCTGCTGCCGCTGCTCTCATCGAAAATCTCAAGTTTGAACCTCTGAACAGGAAGAACTGGAAAAAATTCATCGAGCTGTTCGGCGAGAGGGGTGCATGCGGGAACTGTTGGTGTATGTACTACAGGTTGAGTAAGGCTGACTTCATCAGGGGAAAAACGAACGACGGAAACAGAAATGGAATGAAGAGAATCGTCTGGTCCGGGAAGCCTGCCGGACTGCTCGGCATTTTTGAAGGCAAAGCTATAGCCTGGCTTGCTCTCGCGCCGAGAGAAGATTTCGTTAAGCTCGCAAAATCCAGAGTTCACAGGCCAATCGATGATAAACCGGTCTGGTCGATACCCTGTTTCTTTATTGACAGGAACTTCAGGCGAAAGGGATTGTCTGTGGCACTGCTCAAAGGTGCGATCGAGTACGCGAAGAAAAGGAAGATAATGATTCTTGAAGCTTATCCCGTTGTCCCGACTCAGAAGAAATGGCCGGACTCATTCCTTTGGGTTGGACTTCTCAAGTCGTTCGAGCGCGCTGGTTTTGAAGTTGTCGACCGGACGTCAAAGTCGAGGCCTATGGTGAGATACGATTTGACAAAGAAACGCGGGACAAAGCGAATCAGTCCGGTACGTGGCGCCTTGTAGTTAAACTGTCTGCAAGATTCAGCGGTCAAACATGAGTAATTCAACAAACAATCGTATTCATATCGGTTACGGTTTTTGAAGAGAGGATGGTGAGAAAACATGAAAAGTAAACGAGTCAACTTCTTGCGAGTAGCCGTTTGGGCTGCAACGATCGCGCTTTTGTCATCGGTTTTCTCGACGAATGTCTTTGCGCAGAGAATGCGAGGCGAACCGGGGAGGCAGGCGCCGACGCGACTACTGCGACTTCCTCCACACCACACGAGAGTCGTCATCGGGGGCCATCCCTATTTCTTTCACAACGGCTACTTCTACAGAGGGTGGGGACGAGGCTATGTTATGTTTCACCCACCCTTCGGTGCGAGGTTGAGATTTCTCCCGTTCGGGTTCTGGAGTTTTCGGATCGGACCGGCGCTTTACTACTACGGAGGTGGATCGTACTTTCAGTACCTTCCTGATGAAGACGTGTACGTTGTAGTGCCGAAGCCGAGTCAGGCGCCAGCGTCCCCGACGACGACCAGTAATGACGATGTTGCTCATCTCACGGATGGAACGACAGTCTCGGGAGTCTTCGTCGGTGCAACGGCGGACAGCATCCAATTTCAGGTGAAGGATGAAGTCCGCAGTATTCCCATTACTCAGATCAAGTCCATCGATTTTGCTCCCTCTACATTCAAGGATCAGAAGTAGATGCGACGATTGAAGGCATCGATGTTCTGGCCTGAGACCATCAGGTTCTCAGGCCTCTGTTTCTACATCCCGGGCATTGTCACTTATCTTGCAGTCCTGAAGGCTTATCTCCTGGATATTCTGGTTTAACCAATCGAAGAGGTGAATTGCATTCGCACGGGTAGAATGCGTTCATGATCCGGGCC
>CAZRXH010000147.1:0-1714 GCA_964603995.1 uncultured Bacteroidota bacterium
AGATTTCTTCTGGCATTCTCCGTATATACGAGATTGAAGTCGGAGATGTGGTCCACAATTCGCCGGTTTATTTCTTCAGGCACGTTCAGATCGAAGCACCGGTTCCCGGCCTCCATGTGATAGATCGGGACCTTGTACCGCTTTGCTATTATTGCCGCTACCGAGCTGTTCGTGTCACCGAGAATCAGGACCGCGTCAGGTCTTTCCTTGATGATGACCTGCTCAATCTTAATCAACACTTCTCCGTAGGCCCTCCCGACGGATGTGTTCGTGATCTCAAGGAAGTAATCCGGTTGACGGATTCCCAGCTCATCGAAGAATATCTGGTTCAATTCATAGTCATAATTCTGTCCGGTGTGAACAAAAACATGGTCCAGGAATTTGTCCAGGAGAGAAATGGTGGCGGATAACCTGATTAGCTCAGGTCTTGTTCCGACGATTGTCAGAACCTTAAGGCGAATTTTACGATGCTTTGACGTCATGTCCGCTCAGTGCTTCCTGAATTTCACGCAGTGACAAAATAAGTTCTTTCGTTTCTTCCTTGTTTAATCTCTTGGTGTTGGCAGAAGTGTAACCCTCTTTCGGGAAATGATCGATCCTCCCTTCAGAAAAATACTTGTCGTAGTTAAGCTTCTCCAGGTTTCTTATTCTGTAGTAGTCTTCAAAATTCTCCGCCTTCATCAGGTCTTCCTGCGTCACCAAAGTCTCGTGCATCTTCTCGCCTTCCCTGATGCCTATGATCTTTATGCCAGCATCCGAGTTGAAGACCTCCAGCATTGCTTCTGCCGTGTCGCGAACAGTCGCCGCGGGTGATTTCCTGACGAAAAGGTCCCCGTTCTGACCATGCTGAAGAGCAAACAGGACAAGATCGATCGCGATGGGCAGCGGCAATAGGAAGCGCGTCATGTCCGGACTCGTGATAGTTATCGGAACGTGCTGCCGAATCTGCTCGACAAATAGAGGAAGCACGGACCCTCTGGAGTACATGACATTGCCGTACCTGACGCCGCAGAAGACTGTGTCGGAATAGGACATTCTGGCCTTTGCAAGCATCAGCTTTTCCAGCATTGCCTTCGATATCCCCATGGCATTTATCGGGTAAACAGCCTTATCGGTGCTGAGGACTACCACTTTCTTGACATTGTCTTCCTCCGCAGCGTCCAGGACGTTCTGAGTCCCCATTATGTTTGTCAGAACCGCCTCGTAAGGAAAAAACTCGCAATTGGGGACCTGCTTCAAAGCAGCAGCATGAAAGACGTAATCGATCCCGTTCATGATCTGACGCACTTTATGCCTGTCACGCACGTCACCAATTATGAAGCGCAAAGTCTTGTTGTCAAACTTCTTTCTCATATCATATTGCTTCTTCTCGTCACGGCTGAATATCGTAATACTCCCCGCAGAAAAATCACTCAGCAGACGCTCGACAACAGCGTTTCCAAAAGAGCCTGTGCCGCCTGTGATCAGGATATTCGCGTTATTTAACTCCATAAAATTTTCCTCCATTCTCTTTCATTTCGGTAATTAATTGTTCCCATGCGGGTGGGGAATAATCTATCAAGCCTCTGAGAACATCGGAATTCAGACTCCTGTCTATGTCTACTTCGTCGTCGGGAACAATTTCTATTTCTCTTCGATAGATCTTTTTGATGATTTGCAGCAATTCAAACTTTGATATTGGGCGGGATGAGATATTGTAAATACCGCTGATCTC
>CAZRXH010000147.1:1814-4412 GCA_964603995.1 uncultured Bacteroidota bacterium
ACATCCCCGACATCGAAGAATTCTGGATTTGCGATAGATGAGTGAGAACCACGAACAGTTACAATCACTCTGTATTTCTCTTTAAGGGTTTTATACAACTGGCTGCCAAGCATGCCTGTCCCGCCCAAAATCAAGACCGTCTTCATTTCTCCTCCCTGCGATCTTGGAAAAACCATTCGAGATATTCTGAAAGCCCCCTGGCCATGTCATCTGAAGGAACGAAGCCGAGCTTGTCATGTAGTTTCGTTATGTCCGCTCTGCAATGTCTTACCTCTCCCTTTCGAGGAGGTTGGTAAACGACCGACACGTCTATGCGGCTTTGATGCCTCATGTGATCAGCCAGCTGATTAATCGTGATGCTCTTTCCTGTTCCAACGTTGAACACATCAGTTCCGGCAGACTGAGTCGCAGCAAGGTAATTAGCCATTGCCACGTCCCGGACATTCACAAAATCCCTTGTCTGTTCCCCGTCATCGTAAATAGTCAGCGGCTGTCTGCTCTTCAGCTTGTTCGCAAAAATCGGAATCACATTGCCGTACGCGTCGTATCTCTGGTTGATCCCGTACACATTGAAATATCTGAGGCAGACAGTTTGAAAATCGAAAAGCTTCGCAAAACACAGGCACTGTTTTTCTCCTGCCAGCTTGCTCACCCCATACGGTGAATCAGGATTTTGCGGATGGTTCTCGTTGATGGGCGGATCCTGAAGCTCGCCAAAAATCGCCGCCGAAGAAGAATATATTACCTTTTGGACATTGTTTTTCCGGGTAGCTTCCAAGACATTCACAGTTCCCAGCACATTGACTTCCGAGTCTTCGGCGGGATTATTCAGTGATTTCACATTTCCAATGCTGGCCGCAAGATGAAAAATCGCTTCGACACCTTTCGTTATTTCAATCAGCAATTGTTGGTCCCTGATATCACCCTGAATGAACTCAACATCATACCCGCTCAAGTTCCGTTTGTAACCCGTGGACAGGTTGTCCAATACTTTTACTTCAAAGCCTTTCTCAAGAAGCAGTTTAACCAGGTTTGAGCCGATAAATCCTGCACCGCCTGTCACCAATGTCTTCATTTAAAATAATTCCCTTTTTAAAATGTGCTCCATCTCTTTCCTGGTACGCCAAACGACTTCAGTGCGTACATGAAACGCGGATATTGCTCTGCCACCGGACCGCAGCCGCCGTTCTTCTTAGGCAAGATCAAACCAGCCCCGAAAGCAATCCGTGACCTGTAGGGATGAGAATGTCAGTTCTGAGTTTGTTCTATGAATTCAGTCCACTGCTGGATGAACCTGTCTTTCGTGAAGTGCTTCAGAAACCTGTCGAATCCATTCTCTCCCATTCTTCTCATGGAATCGGGATTGTTGATGAAGTATTCGATCTTGTCTGCGATCTGCACCTCATTCTTCACGTCGACGACGAAGCCCGTTTCACCATCAACCACGACCTCAGGTATTGCTCCCACCTTCGTCGAGATCACAGGCAATTTAAATTTCATCGCCTCAATATTTACGAAACACAGCGTTTCATTCCTGTAGTATGTCGGGGAAACGAAAATGTCAGCCTCTCGGAAAGCGATTTCCTTGTCAAGTCCCAGTTTCACGCCGTCATATTTTATGTTGTTCTCGAATTTGTTGAGCCTTACAAAATTCCTGAAATAGTCCTCGTCAGCCTTATCCGCCCACGGTCCGCAGAACCGGAAATACACATTCTTGTGCTCGGCCAATATCCGCTTCGCTGCCTCAAGCAGAAAAGTCCATCCTTTTTCTCTCAGCATTATTGACAGAAACAGCACGGTTACGGAATCCCTTCTCTTCTCGACTTCCTTTTCACCCAAGAGGTATTCTTTTTCCGGACCGACGTATATGTATTTTATATTCGCCTCAGGCAAATAGTTGAACCAGAATTCTCTCAGCTTGTCACCGACAGTGACGACGTAATTCACTCTCTTATAAATGTATGTGAACATAGCGTCGAGCAATACGCTAGAGTTAATGGCACCGTTGCCATTGTTCCCATGCGCCCAACAGACCAACTTCCGTCTGAATATTACTTTAATGATGAATAGGAAAATGAAGTCTTTGATGAAGGCTATTCTCGACGAGGCATTGGTATAGATCACGACATCATACGATTTGGATATCAATTTCCAGCACAGGACCATGACATCACCGAGTAAAGAAAGTACTTTTCCGATGGAAAATTTCTCGAGTGTGGAATTCGATTTGTTATATACCATTCGTATTATATCGAGGTCATACACCTCTCTCAGTGCATCTGTGAGAAGCTTATTTCCGTAGGCGGCGCCGAAGATAGGAGGCGGCAGTCCCCCGCAAAACAGTATCTTCAGTCTTCTATCTTTATGATCCAGAGTGATACTCCAAACGCACTTCAAGCAGTTAGAATTCCAGGACAGGAAGTTGACAAAGTCCTGTTTCTCGTCTCACGCCTCGTGATATGGATTTGATGCTATCGGTCCTGAAGTCGGTTTAGACCAATCCAGTTCCCTACAAACAGTCTGACCCCTTCTAGTCCTTCTGCGTCCTGCTTCTGATGACTCGGGCAGGGTTGCCGACCGCAATGGAATTGGGGGGAA
>CAZRXH010000147.1:4512-6189 GCA_964603995.1 uncultured Bacteroidota bacterium
CGACCAATGGATCGACGCACTCCAATGGACAAACGCACCATTTCTGAAGAGTGAAACTGAATACTTCAGTTTTAGATAGATCGAAACGAGAGTACGCGTTACAAACGATACTATCTCTTCGAAAGCTCGCACTATCATCTTTCCACCAGATGGTCAAAGAATAATTGGAAATAATGGAGACGCAGGAATCTGAGTACCACCCGCTTCATTTTATAATACTTTCGCAGCCTGTCAAATCTCTGCGTCTCCAGCAAATCACTCTTGCCCAGATTGCCGAAAGCAACCTGTCTTTCAAGTTGAACTTCCGTCTTGAGTATCTCAGACTTTTTGTCTGACCTGTTTTTTATGGTCTTAGCATTTTCGTGCCACCTGAAGTAGGCAATCGGCTCCGGCACGTAAATCACTTTTGACCGCCAAAACAGCCTGGCGAACAATTCGCCATCCATGTTGTAGTTCAGCTGCTCATTGAAGAAGCCAACTCTGTCGTGCAATTTCCTTTTCCAGAAGACGGTATTCGACATTACCGAATTGCAGAACCCATTGAAAGCGAACAGTTCATAGTTGAACGGCAGTTGCTTTCTCCTGAGTCTTCTATCTCCAGCGACCATGTAATAGTAGCCGTCGCCGAAACATATATCCAGATCGGGTCTGCTTTCAAAATGGTCGGCAATCATCCGGAAGACATTGTCCTCGTACCAGTCATCAGAGTTTATCCAGCCCACTATTTCTCCTGTGGCGCTCTTCAACGCTTTGTTCAACGCTTTCGTCTGACCGCTGTTCTCCTGTCTGATTAGCCTGATTCTTGAGTCTGTCCCAGCATACTTGCTGATGACTTCGACTGAATTATCGGTCGAGCCATCATCGACGATTATGTGTTCCCAATTAGGATAATCCTGGCCCAGTATGCTCTCTATCGTTTTGCCGATATACCCGGCATAATTGTAGTTCGGAGTGATAATCGAAATCTTCAATTCGTCATGCATGGCTGTTCATGGCTTCCTGTCGGGAATGAAAGAAGTCCCCTGAATACCTTAGTCTCGGTTTTAGATGAAATGGCATTGCGCGATTCCAATTTCTGTCCACAGTCAGTGGCTAGTAGTCTCGTTTTCATGAATCAGGGCCGATTCATTCACCACGATCAATATCCCACCAACGATGCAATACATGACTGACATCACCGTATCTTCAAATGTGTTCCAGAAGAAACTCCACCCGATGAGACAGAAGAACATGCCTATGAATCCGCCTGCAACCGGAGACCAGAAGCTGTTCCTGTATTTCCTCAAATTCCTCCAGACATACTTTGCAGGGAGGATATATATGAAGAGCAAGGCGAGATAGCCGAATACTCCAATTTCCCCGGCAACGCCGACGAAATTATTGAATGGATATGAAAGCATGTTGGAGAACATACCGGCCGAAAAGAGGTGCCGATTTCCGATTATCACCCGGGTGTACTTGTTCCCCTCGAGAAACGCGCCGCCTGACAGATATTTCGTCGGGCCGTCGCCTATTACAGGATTGATGTCGCCGTCCTTCCAATAGTCGAATAACAATCCATAGGTTGCAAACTTAGGGATCTTGAATACGCCTTCCTGCAAGACTCGTTGTGTGGCAAGCTCGGAGTATCCAGTGACCAGGTAGTTCCCTCCGATGGAAGGATTCAAAACTATGTAG
>CAZRXH010000148.1:0-4301 GCA_964603995.1 uncultured Bacteroidota bacterium
ATATTAATATCAGGGACTGAAAGCTGGCTTTTCTATCGTGGAATGGCAAATTGCGAGAGGATTTGAGTGTATGCGCTGTCCGAGACCGATGATCTTGTCCCTTGCAGGAGCAGAAATTTGCGAAAGGCTGTTCAAGTCCACCGTGGGTGTGCCCCGACGCACTTGACTCGGTTGCTGCAATAAGTTAAATTTCCGCGAGTAATTAGAGGAGGAGGAATTCTTGAGTTCTGGTGACGGAACCAACGGTTTTGATAGTCATTTCAACGGCAATGGGAGTAGCTTGTCGCAACGAGGGAATATCCTCGACCATGATCAGGAACAGGCTATGTCTTTCCGGGATATTCTCGAGAAGATTTACAGGCGAAAAGCCGTCGTCCTGATCATTTTTGCACTGGTCGTAATTCCCTCAATCATCTACACATCCCGCCAGCGGCCCGTATATCAATCTGCGGCACTGGTTCTTGTTCAGAAGAGCAAAAGTGCTTCAGGTTCAATTCTGGGGGGAGCCGCTGATCTGTTTCAGCCTTTTGAGTCTGATGAAAGGAGGATAACTAATGAGATAGATATTCTCCAAACGAATCTCTTCAGGACGAACGTTGCGAGGGAACTACTGAGTGCCCCCGCTATAATGGTCGATGGTAGACCTGACACACTGGAAATTGTTGAGCTTTCGAAAGGCGACATCAAGCACGGGCACCGCTCTCTCGCCAGTGTTGAAGAGGTAGCGAGCAGAATTGCGGGCGCGGTTTCCTTTTCAAATGACCGCAATTCCGACATTATCAGAATCGTTGCCAAGACGCACTCCCCGCAGGAATCTGCATACATAGCGAATGTTTATGCCAAGCAGTATTATGGCTTCAATCTCAATTCTAGTCGCGAAATGGCTGCAAGCGTCAGGGAGTTTCTTGGCAAGCAGCTGGAAGACACCCGAAAGCAATTGGAAGTAGCGGAGAACAATCTCCAGAACTACATGCAATCGCAGGGCATCGTTTCGCTCGACGATGAGGCGAGTCAGTTGATCAAAGGAACAAGCGACTTCGAGGCCCAGCGCGACGACGTCGTGATCCAGATGGAATCGCGGCGTCAGGTCTTAGCCGCCTACAATCAACAGCTTGCAAAGATGGAGCCTTCGGTTACCAGGACTGTCTCTGACGCGGTTGACCCTTACATCACCATGCTGCAGCAGGAGATTGCTAAGCTTGAGGTTACCCGCGATGTCGCCGTCTCGCAAAACCCAGTCGTTGGCAGTAAGGAAGTCTACAACGAGATGATCGCTAAGGCGAATTCACAGATTTCTGATCTCAAGAATAAGTTGAAGGAGAAGACGGCGGATTTCCTGAACTCCCAGGTAATGGCTACCGGCAGCTTGCAGGGAGCGCAAAACGGCGGTGGAGGTTATGACCCGATCGGTTACTACAGAGACCTAAGGCTCAAGATACTTCAGCTCGAAATCGATTTAGGATCTATGGAAGCTGAGAAGAAGGAACTCGACAAAGTAGTCCTACAGTACGATGCGCGGTTCTCAAAGATTCCCAAACAGTATATAGAACTGGCTAAGCTTGATCGAACTGAAAAGAGCAGGGAGAAACTCTTTCTACTGGTTCAGGATAGTTATCAGCAGGCACAAATTGCAGAGCAGTCTCAGTTCGGTTATGTCCAGATCATTGATCCGGCCATACCTTCTTTCAGCCCGATCAGTCCAAAGGTCTCACTCAACTTGACACTCGGTGTCCTTCTCGGCCTTGCTCTCGGGATTGGTGCCGTGTTCGTGCTGGATTATTTGGACAGCAGCATCAAATCGCCGGAGGATCTGGAGAGGAGAGGACTTAGTGTTCTCGCTTCGATACCCATAATGAGTGGCGCGAACATAAAAGGTGGGGAGACAAACCCCGAACAGAGAGTCATGAAGGAAGGGATTTCTGTACCTTTGCGGCTAATAACCTACCACAAGCCCTCCGATCCGATATCGGAAGCATATCGCTCACTGCGCACTGCCATTCAGTACTCCAGGATCGACAAACCTGTGAGGTCGCTTCTCGTCGCAAGTGCTCTTCCCAAGGAAGGGAAGTCGACAATGACGGCGAACATAGCGGTGACGTTTGCAAAATCAGGGCTGAAGACCCTCTTGATAGATTCCGATCTCAGGAGACCGATCCAGCACAAGCTGTTTAACATGGAGAGGAAACCCGGATTGATTGAGTACCTGAAGGGGGAGGTGGACTTGAACACGGCGGTACGCAAGACCTTTGCCGAGAACCTTTTCCTTCTTCCCACCGGACAGCTTCCTCCGAATCCCTCAGAGGTGCTTGGTTCCGAGGTCATGAAATCCTTAATGGAGATTCTGAAAGCGAGTTTTGATTTCATCGTCTTCGATTCGCCGCCTATTGTGGCGGTCACAGACGGAGTCATACTCTCGAAGCTTGTGGACGGCGTGCTTTTCGTTGCGCTGGCGAACAAAACTGAGGCAGAAGTATTGGAGAAGGCGTACTTGACGTTGAAGCAGGTAAAGGCCGGAATCATAGGCGTTGTCCTGAATGAGTTTGATATCACGAAGGCATATGGCGCCTACTACAAGTATTACAAGTACTACCACTACTACGGTCACAAAGAGGAGGAGAAGGGAGCTTGAGCGGCTTCATTGATGTCCCTGCCAAGAGTATCTCGGAGGGAAAGAAATCGTGGCACGTCATATATGTCAAAGCGAGGCATGAGAAGAGTGCTTACTCGGAGCTACTCAGGCGAGGAATAGAGGCCTACCTCCCTCTGAGGAAAGAGCTGCACCAATGGAGCGACAGGAAAAGATGGATCGAAGTCCCGCTTTTCTCGTCCTACATTTTTGTTAGAACGCTTTCGGAGGAGTTTAACGTTGTCTATTTGACGAGTGGTTTTGTGAAGTTCATAACCTCAAACGGCAAGCCGAGCACCGTTCCTGATAACCAAATCGAAGATGTACGTAGAGTTGTCGACTACTACACGACTGAAGTTGAAGTATTGGACGGGAGCTACAAGGGCTTTGAAGCCGAAGTAACCGCGGGCGCTCTGACAGGACTGCGCGGTGAGATAATCGAGTTGGTGAACGGCAGGAACTTCGTTATCAGAATTGAGGGGCTCGATAAACTGTTGAGCGTAAAGGTTCCAGTCAATGCGGTCAGGCTGATCGACGCTCCCGCGTCGATGGATCCAATTGACCCGCTTGTTGGCGAGGCTAGCGTCACTTCAATAACATCTTAGTCATTGTCGGATCGCGCCGCAGAATCACTCTTTTGCCGCGCTGGATACGTGCATTTTTCATCGCCGCATCAACGCTTTCCGGTAAGGATAGTGGTGAAGTGTGGGTGAGATGGCGAAGCTGTGCCACTTCAAGGCAATTAGATCACAACTCGCAGATCATATCCCGAGCACTAGCGAAGATTGCGGAAGTGATTATCAATGCGATTGGCTTAGTGATGAAGTCGATGAAATCAGTAGGGTATTCTTAGTATCAATAAACTCCTTGAGGGACGGTTAATTGAAATTGGCTCGTAGCCTTTAATAAGCTACGACAATTGCTATATGAGCCGTGACCTATCAGCTATGCTAATTTCTGGCTGGGGACGATATCCCGTGATCGACGCAGAGTCGAAAAGTTTCGGCAGCGACAGTGAGTTGCGTCGAATTCTGGAAGCGCCCCCCCATACAAACCCCGTCATCGCCCGAGGACTTGGAAGGTCGTATGGAGACAGCTCTCTTTCAGAAACAATGTTGTCCACGAGAAGGCTCGACAGGCTCTTGTCATTCAATCAGGCAACAGGAGAACTCGTGTGTGAGTCAGGCATCAGTCTCGCCACGATCCTGGATGTTTTCGTCCCGCGCGGTTGGTTCCTTCCGGTTACTCCGGGGACCAAGTTTGTAACAGTGGGCGGAGCTATTGCGAGCGACGTGCACGGTAAGAATCACCATAAGGTAGGAAGTTTCAGCAATCATGTGCTTTGGTTTGATCTCCTTCTCGCCGACGGAAGCGTCGTTAAGTGTTCAAAATCAGAGAATGAGGAGCTTTTTCTTGCCACTTGCGCGGGCTATGGGCTTACCGGGGTCATACTCCGAGCCGGCTTGCGTATGCAGAAGATTGAGACCGCCTACATCAAGCAACGAACCATCAAGACAAGGAGCCTTGGCGAATCATTATCAGCTTTCGACGAACACGCCGGTTGGACATATTCGGTGGCGTGGATCGACTGCCTTTCCTCCGGAGACAGGCTTGGCAGGGGCGTATTAATGCTTGGTGAACATGCTACGAAGCAAGATATCCCCGGCTCAGTCGC
>CAZRXH010000148.1:4401-6133 GCA_964603995.1 uncultured Bacteroidota bacterium
CTCGATGCCTTCATGAAAGTCCGGGAAAAGACTGATCCTCAGCGGCGATTCTCGTCACTCCAGAGTCGAAGACTGGCGCTGTGAACAAATCTCTTCTGATTCTCGGTGCATCAAGCGACATCGCCCGTGCCATGGCTCGCAAGTTTGCGTCAGAAGGTTGGTCCCTTCTACTTGCCGGGCGCGATCCGGAGTTGCTTTCCAGAGACGCGGCGGACCTGCGACTCAGGCACAACGTAAACGTCGAAGCGTTGAAATTTGACGCCGTCGAGTTCGAAAGTCACGCGAGTTTTTGGGCGGGTCTTGCTGAGAAGCCCACTGCGGTTGCATGTGTATTCGGTTATCTCGGTGAACAGAAGGTCAGCGAGAGAGATTGGAACGAGACCAAGAAAGTGATAGACACCAACTTCTCAGGTGCGGTATCAATTCTGAACATGGTTGCTGAATACTACGAGTCCAGGAAGAATGGTCTTATTATCGGGATCAGTTCTGTCGCGGGAGACAGAGGAAGAATGAGTAACTACATGTACGGCTCGGCGAAGGCGGGATTCACTGCGTATCTCTCAGGCCTGCGCAATCGTCTATCAAGAAGCAACGTACGTGTCCTGACGGTCAAACCCGGCTTCGTTGCAACAAGGATGACCGAAGGTCTCAATCTCCCCGCTGCGCTCACCGCGTCCCCTCAGAAGGTCGCTGAGGACATCTTCCGCGCGCAGAAGAGAGGGAACCCGGTTGTTTATAGTAGGTGGTTTTGGAGATTTATCATACTGTTAATAGTCCACATACCTGAGAGAATCTTTCAGAAACTAAAAATATGAATTACTTGGTAACAGGCGGCGCCGGATTCATCGGCTCACATATCGTCAGGAGACTTCTTGAAAGAGGCGATAGTGTTCGAGTCCTGGATAACTTTTCGACGGGCAAACGGGAAAATGTATCGGAAGTCCTCGATAAGGTGGATCTGATTGAGGGGGACATTCGCGACTACAGCGTGGTCAGGCAGGCGGCTCGGGATATGGACGTGGTGTTACATCAGGCGGCAGTGTCTTCCGTCGTCAAATCGATAGATGATCCTGTTACCACGAACGATGTGAACATCAGTGGGACGTTGAATGTCCTTGAGGCGTCGCGGGCTGCTTCTGTGAGACGTCTCGTATTTGCGTCGAGTTCAGCCGTGTACGGATCGGGCCAACCGATGCCGCAGAAAGAAACGATGATGCCGGAGCCGGAATCTCCGTACGCGGTGTCCAAGCTTGCCGGGGAAAAGTACTGCAGCATCTACGGAAAGCTTTATGGACTGCGTACGGTCAGCCTTCGCTATTTCAATGTCTTTGGTCCAAGGCAGGATCCCGGATCGGAATATTCAGCTGTGATTCCAAAATTCGTGAATGCGATGGTCTTGGGCAGGCGCCCGGTCATATACGGTGACGGCGAGCAAAGTCGGGATTTCATTTATGTGGAGAATGTGGTTGAAGCGAATCTCCTGGCCTCGTCTCTGGAGTGCCGGCCCGGGCTCGTAATGAATGTAGGATGTTCTGTGCGCACAACCGTCAATCAACTTGTGAACGATCTGAACGATGTCCTTGGAAAGGACCTCCAGCCAATTCATGAGAAAGCCCGCCCGGGTGAAGTCAGAGACTCTCTCGCGGATACAACGTTGATCCAGAGGGAACTGGGATTCGTGCCCAAAGTCGATTTCCGGGACGGTTTGAAGAGAGTAGTGCGGGGACACCCC
>CAZRXH010000149.1:0-6072 GCA_964603995.1 uncultured Bacteroidota bacterium
CGTTACGGCGCGATTCGAGCTGAGTAATATAGATGTCGAAAAGCTTGCAGGAATTTAACAAAGTTCATATACTGAATATGAATTATTTTGATGGAAAATGAAGTTGGTCGTCGCTGACAAACAAAGGTCGAGAGTATTAGCCGCAGCTATCCTGATTTCATTCCTACCTGTCATTGTCATGGCACAGGCGGGAACCGGGTCAGACAAGCTCACGATGGCGCCACATTCACGGGTGTTTGTGGTGAGCCCGGTCGGTCGGCCAAGCGAACCATCCATTGCGGTGAATCCGAAAAATCCGAAGCAGGTGACAGTGGTTTATCAGACCAAAGCTTCGGCGGCCTACTCGACAGACGCGGGTAATCATTGGAGCGCCCCGGAGTCAGTGATGATGAAGTCTTATCGCGTTACCGGAGATGTCTCGGTTGTGTACGACAACAAGGGGCATGCGATTATGTGCTCGATAGCTTTTGACAAACTTGGTACACCGGACTATTGGGGGCATGACGCGACACGCAACGGGATCTTCGTAAAACGGTCCCTGGATGGTGGCAAGACTTGGGAAACGGATGACATCGCCGTTGATTCGCAGGCCACAGAACCCGGAATACCATTCGAGGATAAGCCTTACATTGTCGCCGACAATACCGATGGTCCTCATGCAGGGAATCTTTATGTCGGATGGACAGAATGGAGACTGACGGAGTCAGTGATTCTATTCTCGCGCTCGACCGACGACGGAGCTACATGGTCAAGGCCGGTCGACATAAGTGATGTCCACGGATTGCCTCGTGACGACAACGGGGGCGTAGAGGGCTTCGACGGCACTGTTACCCCGGACGGTGTTCTTCATGTTGTCTGGACAAATGGAAACCATATCGTGTACAAATCGTCGAGCGACGGCGGAAAGACATTTGCCACGGACCGCGAGATCATCACGACGGCCCCGGCGTTTTTTAAACCGAGCAATGTTTACCGGGCAAACGGCTTTCCGCAAATCGCTTCGGATAAGAATGGCACGCTGTACATAACGTGGAGCGATTACAGGAACGGCGACATAGACGTTTTCGAGTCGCATTCCGGCGATGGCGGAAAAACCTGGTCCGGAGCCGTGAGAGTGAACAACGACCCGCTCCATGATGGGGCAGACCAGTTCATGCAGTGGCTTGCCGTCGACGAGAAAACAGGAGCCGTGAATGTCCTCTTTTATGATCGGCGACTGGACCCGCTCAATATCCGCGCATCAATTGTCGTGGCGCGTTCCACTGACGGCGGGAATTCGTTTTCCAACTACCTGATGAGCGATTCATCGTTCGTACCGACAGGCGCTTTCATCGGAGACTACACAGGAATTGCCGCAGACGACGGGCGCATCTACGGGGCCTGGACCGAGCAGGTTTCAAACAGAACGACAACAGGACCAGAAAGAAATCATGACACGATCGTAAAAGTCGGCGTGGCTGATTTCAACAAGACGAAGTAAGAACCTGGGAATCCCGGTTAGGATTACCTTTTGTAAATAGATTTGATCTGAATTGTGAGCGCACCGGAAGGAGTCTCCGGTAGACTGTTGTGGGCATCGGCGCCCACGGTCCGTAAACATTTCAATATAAAAAGCGTGAAACCTGAAACAGCACATTTGCAGTTTCCAACAATAAAAATCCGAAAAGGAGTTTAGGTAAGATTATGAGCGTGAGTCAGCTTGCGAACTCGATTGCTGAATCGCCGACACTAAAGCTGAATGAAGAAGCAAGGGTGCTCAAGGAAAAGGGCGAGGCAGTCATTCACCTTGGAGCAGGTGAACCGAAAAACAAGGCTCCGTTATCCGCTATACTGGCCGCATCTGCGAAACTCAACACAGCCGATATCAAATATACCCCGACAGACGGTATCCCTTCTTTGAAGAAAGCGATAATCAAGTATACTGAAGACAACTACGACAAGGTGGTCCCGCCGGAAAACATCATTGTCTCCGCGGGAGCGAAACAATCCGTGTACAACGTGCTGTACTCGATAATCAATCCGCAGGACGAGGTGATAATTCTTGCACCGTACTGGGTAAGTTATCCCGAAATGGTCAAGATGGTGTACGGCGTTCCTGTAATCGTGACGCCCGAAGACGGCAGTTTCTATCCCCGTATGGAAGACGTGATGAAGGCGGTGAGCAGTTATACGAAGGCTATTATCGTTAACAGCCCCAACAATCCGTCGGGAGTCATGTACGCCGACGAGTTCATCGGCGAGCTCGTGGAGTTTTGTGAGAAGAAAGACATCTACGTAATCATGGACGACATATATCACAAGTTGGTGTTCGACGGGAAGAAAGCTCCGTCCGCGTACAAACACACCAGGAAAGATATTGAGTCGACCCACGTCATCGTTGTGAACGGAGTCTCGAAGCTTTACGGTATGACAGGATTCCGGATCGGCTGGGCGATCACTAACAGGAAGCTTACCCAGATAATGACGAATGTTCAAAGCCAGATCACCTCGTGCACAGCTATCCTGCTCCAGGCTGCTGCAGAGGGGGCCCTTACCGGGCTGCAGAGCGCAGTGGAAAGTCTCCGCCTCACGCTCGAGAACAACAGGAACGTGATGATGGAGGAACTGCGGGCATTCAACGGCGTCAAGATCGTGAAACCCGACGGGACTTACTACTGCCTGCCTGATTTCAGCGCTTATTCGAGAGACTCGGTGGCGCTGAGCAACCTGCTCCTCAAGAAAGCACTTGTGGTCACGGTCCCCGGGAAGGAATTCGGAATGGAAGGGCATTTGAGGCTGAGCTATGCCGGTTCGATCAAGGATGTGACCGAAGGCGTGGCCCGCATCAAATGGGCGCTTGATCCGAACTCGCCGAAGGAGATCTACATCGGAGAACGAAAACTAGTGAGGGATTGGCTATGAACAACCTTTTGAATATAAAAACACCTGCCGAGGGCGAGGCAAAAGCTCTGAAGAGCGACTACGGGCTGGACAGCCACGGCATCTCGAACCTGAGGATGTCTTACTGGAATCTCCCGACCGAGGCTCTATACGAGGAAATCGCTTTCAGAGGTGAAGGCCGGATAACTCGCGACGGACCCATCGTTGCCTTTACCGGCAAACACACCGCCCGCGCAGCCAGCGACAAGTACATCGTGAAGGAGCCGTCAACCGAAGAACAGATCTGGTGGGGACAATACAACAGACCGTTCAGTCCCGATAAGTTTGACGGGCTTTACAACCGCCTCCTCGGTTTCATGCAGGGACGGGATATGTTCGTCCAGGACTGCTACGTCGGGGCCGACGAGGAGTATCAGATGCCCGTTCGGATCATCGCCGAGAAGGCCTGGCACGCAATGTTTGCAAGGAACATGTTTCTCCTTCCAAGGACGAACGAAGAGTACCGCAGACACGTCCCCGATTTCACGATCATCGCGGTGCCTTCCTTCAAAGCAATCCCTCAGATCGACGGCACTGCTACTGAAACGTTCATTGTCCTCAACTTCGCACGCCGCGTGTGCATCATCGGGAATACGGCATATGCTGGGGAGATAAAGAAGTCGGTCTTTACAATAATGAATTACCTGATGCCTCTGCAGGGAGTAATGTCCATGCACAGCTCGGCTAATATCGGCAAAGACGAGAAGTCTGCTATCTTCTTCGGACTGTCCGGCACAGGCAAGACGACGCTCTCCGCAGATCCGAAGCGCCGACTCATTGGAGACGATGAACATGGCTGGAGCGACAGCGGCGTCTTCAATTACGAGGGCGGTTGCTATGCCAAGGTGATTCGACTGTTCGAATCGGCGGAGCCGGAAATTTACTCTACGACCAAAATGTTTGGCACGATCCTGGAAAACGTCATGTTCGACAACGTCACGAGGATGATTGATCTGAATGATGAGACTGTAACGGAGAATACGCGCGCATCTTACCCGCTCGAGTACATCGCCAACGCGGTGCCGGACAAGAAAGGCGGTCACCCCAAGAACATAATACTCCTCACTTGCGACGCATCCGGAGTCATGCCGCCGATCGCGAAGCTCAGTCCCAATCAGGCGATATACCAGTTCATATCGGGGTACACTTCGAAGATTGCCGGCACCGAAGTCGGCCTGGGAAAGGAGCCGGAACTGACCTTCAGCACATGTTTCGGAGCTCCCTTCATGGTGCACCATCCGATGTTCTATGCCGACATATTGAAGCGCAAGATCATCAACCACGGCGTAGACTGCTGGCTTCTGAACACCGGGTGGATCGGCGGCGCGTTCGGTGTCGGGAAAAGGATCAGCATCGGTTACACACGCACGCTGCTGAATGCGGCACTCGACGGATCATTGGCGAAATCAAAATTCGTGACCGACCCCGTTTTTGGGTTTCAGGTTCCGACGACCGTCGAGGGAGTACCCGCGAACATACTCGACCCCGCTGGCTCATGGCCGAGCAGGGATGAGTATATGAAGAAGTACAAGCAGCTGGCATCCCGATTCATCGAAAACTTCAAGAAATTCGAGACTGGATGCCCGCCGGAGGTTATCCAAGCGGGACCGAGAGTATAAAGTCCATGGTCGACCTTGTCAGGGTTTCAGACCCTGACAAGGTTTGTTGTTCCTCGTGTTTCGGCGTGAGTAGGTTGTGCGCAGGGAGTTAGGAAAATGAAGAACATTTCACTGATCCTTTGTATTGCTGTGGGTCGTGGAGTGTCTGCTCTCAGCGTCTCGAGTTGCAAGAAGAGTGATTCAGTGGTGGGCCCGGCAACCGAAACATATGTGAATGACTTCGAAACACTCTGGACGCATTTCGATAAGGAATATTGTTATTTCATCTACAAGAACATCGACTGGAATCAGCTCCATGACCGCTATCGTCCCTTGGTAGATACTGTGTCTTCCACCGGTTCCTTTCTTAATGTGTGTGCCTCGATGCTGGCCCCACTTAATGTGCACGTCTACTTCACGGGGCCTGATGGCTCCTACATCGCAACGTAGAGGTCCACTCAAAGTCCGAACTGGGGCGCAAACGTGTACACTGCATATCATAAGCGTTACAACATGAGGGAAATCGATCCTGCAATGTGGTACGCGATGGTGGATTCCTTTGCGTATGTCGCGATCGACCAATGGAGCGCGGGAAATTTCTCTGTCACAGACTTTGACAATGTTCTCGACTCATGTCGAAGCGCGAAAGGAATTATTCTGGATGTCCGTCCCAACGAGGGTGGAAATCAGGACCTCGCTCTCGATGTTGCAGGTCGTTTTACTTCGGTTAGTCGTATCGGCAGCTTTTCGAGAGTCAGGAACGGGCCGTCTCACTCGGATCTGACCGGATTGCGGTCAATATGGATCGAGCCGCGTGGGTGGACATGGAGCAAGCCTGTTGCGGTTCTGATCGGGCGAACGTGTTTCAGCAGCAACGAGGGGTTTATCTCAGCGATGCAGGCAATACCTAGCGTTACGCTTATTGGAGACACGACGGGTGGAGGAAGCGGAAATCCGAAATCCTACACGTTCTCATTCGGCTGGCAGTACACGGTGCCGCAGTGGATAGAATACACAGCAGACACGACAATCATAGAATGGAACGGAATAGCTCCCGACATACTTGTGCCAACTAGTTCGCTCGAATTATCGTGGGGAGTCGACCCGGTGTTTGGATATGCGATGCAATGGTTGGAGGGCAGAACAAGCGGAACGAAGCGATGCAATTCAGTTGCTCGAAGATGAAGGAATCGAATTGCAGTTCCGACAGCGCAAACGAACCGGAGGCTCGGATTGCCGGATCGTGGACCCAAATTATGATGGGGTCACGGGCAGATAGTGAGTGGTATCCTGATTTCAAGCTTTTTTGACAGTTAAGTCCACAGGGGCTCGCAAGGTCTTTCTTATTGTTTCGTTTAGTCCAGTATCTTGCGTATACTGGCGTTCATTACAGTTCATAAACTGCACATGCGATATTGACTCCAGATTAGAACTCCGCCGGACGAAGGTACTGGCTCGATTTCAATAAGATTGATCAGACCATGAATTCGTTTCCCGCCACGAAGTGGCTCCTTTCGCGAAGCGATGCCTTCGCCTATGGAAAAGGAAGTCAAGA
>CAZRXH010000150.1:0-5876 GCA_964603995.1 uncultured Bacteroidota bacterium
CCGGGCTGGCCGGAAATTTTCTCGATCAGGCAGGATGTAATGACGGTTATCCTGACGTTGGTTTCAACCTCGTAAATCAATCCGTCTATTTTGGGGTCCTGAGGCTCTGTGTAAGGAGGCTCATACGGAGCAATCTTATAGAGTTTGCCGGCCCAGCCACCCAACCGATTTTCTTTCTCGGTCAGTACTACCGAGTAACCCGCCTTTGCCGCGGCCAGCGCAGAAGTCAACCCGGAGACACCTCCACCAACAACCAGAATTGTCTCGTTGACCTCATTCTTCAACGGTTCAGGAGGCTCACTGTTTCTTACCTTCGCAATTCCCATCCGAAGATAATCACTGGCAAGCATTTGCGTATCTTCGTCGTTCGGCTTGTGGGTCCAGGCTACGTTCTCTCTCAGGTTGACGCGTTCCACCATGGCTTTTGAATCGAACCGAAAAACGTCCGACAGGAACCTCTGCGAGCAGGCTCCGATCACTACGCGGTTCAGATTCTCATGCTCGATATCCTCTTTGATTTCACCGACGCTTTCTTCACTGCAAAGCCAGTTCTTGACATTACAGACGGGTACTTTGTTTTCTGCGGTGGCAACCTTCGCCAGCTCTTCGCAGTTCAGGGACTCTCCGATCCCGCAGCCCGAACACAAATAAACACCGACTTTAGTCTCTATAGCCATGATCCTAATTCCCTTTGATTGCTTGAATTGCCTTCAACACCGAACCGGTTGCTTCCTGGACGACGGAAGACACGTCCTTGGGTTTAGTGTTCACGCCGCATCCTATCATTCCGGGTCCGTCGGAGACAAAGAAGCCATTGCTGTCAATCATCGAACGATCTATCGGGAGATCCTTGACTGCCGGCTTCATCCCGGTTGCCAGAACGACAAGTTCGACAGCCTCCTTCACCCGGGCGCCTGTCAACGTATCCTCGGCTTCAACGATTAACTTATCCGAAGAAGCATCGCGGATAACCTTGGCTACTTTCCCTCTGTGGAAATGGACCTTGCAGTCCTTCTGAACGTCACTGTAGAAATCTTCGAAGATGCCGCTCGAACGAATGTCGATATAATAAATGTGAATTTCGGCATCAGGATACTGCTCCCTTATGTATCTGGTATGCTTCAAGGAAGCCATGCAACAGACCGAGGAACAATATTCAAGATGGTTTTCGTCCCTTGATCCCGCACATTGTACGAACGCGACGCTGCTAATTCCTCCGTTTGTGGAAGGCCGCAGGATCGTTCCTTTAGTCGGTCCATCCGGAGCCGCGAGCCTTTCCATCATCACGTTTGTGATGACATCAGGGAATTTTCCAAAACCGAGGACATCCAGTTTGTTCGCATCATACGGTTCCCATCCGGTTGCCCAGATAATCGAGCCTGCCTCTACCGTGACAACCTTCTCTCTTTCGGACAAATCTACCGCTCCGTACTTGCATACATTGACGCACTTGTTGCAGCTGCTTCCTTTGCAGGTGGCCTGGTCAATGACATATTTCCCGGGGGATGCATTTTCGTACGGGAGATAAATTGAAGTGGTCTCGTCCATTCCGTAATTGAAATCGTTCTTTCTCCGCTCGGGACAGACACTCACGCAATCGCCGCAGGAAGTACACTTATCAGTAACGAACCTCGGCTTGAGCCTGACACTAACTTTATAGCTTCCCGGTCCACCCGAAACGCCGCTGACCTCCGCCAGAGTGAACAGCTTTATCGAAGAATTGGTGCGCAGCCGGCGAGTATTTATCTCCAATCCACAACTCGGCGGACAGAGTTTCGGAAAATACTTGCTGAATTGAGTGACCTTCCCGCCGATGTACGGCCTCTTCTCAACCAGGACCACGTTCAGTCCCGTTTCAGCGGCTTCCACTGCCGCGGTAATTCCTGCTATGCCGGCGCCTACGACCAGAAGGTCCGACGAAATTGTGCTTTCAACCATCATATGTGTTCCACGTTTCTGATTTATTCATAATATCCGACGACTGATTTTTCAACTTTGATTTCTTTGACGCCTTCGAGCTTCGACAGTACACTCCGGATGTCACTCTCCCACATTCCGGCGCCTACCCTGGGACAGTTGCCTGTCACCAGCAACGAACCGCTTGCCGAGTCCGCTTCGATTTCCACGTCGCTTCCTCTCGTGCGAGGTGACTGCTGCAAATACACTTTTGCCAATGAGGCTAAATGCAAATTCCTGATAACCTGTTCGGTCTCCTTCCCCGATTGGAATTCCTTCCTGGATATGACATCGGCAAGGATATCTGCTGCCAGGTCTATACTTATTCTCTCGATATTGAATACCAGGTCGTAATAGGCGGGC
The DNA here is from genome assembly GCA_964603995.1 of uncultured Bacteroidota bacterium. Lineage (GTDB taxonomy): Bacteria > Bacteroidota > Ignavibacteria > Kryptoniales > JAKASW01 > JAKASW01. The sequence goes on from CAZRXH010000150.1 coordinate 2,320, forward strand.
TCTTTCCAATCTACACCATACAGGAAGTGGGACCATTTCTGTCTTCTCTCATCGATCAGCTTTATATAGGCAGTGGCTTCCTCTCTCGTTTTTCCGCTCTCCTTCATTACGTTATTGATCCGCAGCTCGGCCGGGGCAGTTAACATAGCACGAACCACACAAGGAATTTTCGTAAGGAGGAACTGCGCAAGGTGACCGTTGTAGATGAAATTCCCTTTGATCGCAAAATCGAGAAGGGCGGTTTGAAAACAAATCAGATACTGCCTCTTTCGATCGCTCACTTTGTCCAGCAGGCTCGGCGATTTTTCAATGAAGGACAATTCGCCCAACCCGGTTTCCATGATCCCGTATTTCTCAGCTGCCTTGAGTACGTCCTCTCTGGTAACGACCGGCCAACCGAGTCTTTCAGAAACATTTTCCGCAAGCATCGATGATGCACTCAACGATCCCCTGGATATCGTTATTATAGACATAGAGCCTCCCTGTTATGAAGCATATTCATTTCACGATACGTGTGTTTCAGGAATCATAAGTCTGCTTCTGACCGTTCTGACAAGCTGCGCGCTGCGCCACGTGGCTTGCGCCCAATCGGTCTATTATTCTGCTGTACAGCAAATTGCCGCCACCAAGGTACGAGACTCTGTTGTGCCCGTGTTCCATGAACAGCCTGGCCGCCTCATAAGCTCTCGGACCTCTCTCACATACGAACATGATCGACCGCTGCGGGTCAAAATCGGCGAGCTTCGTTCCGAGACTTGCCAACGGTATGTGAATCGATTTTTCCGGGAACGGGAACGAGGCCACTTCCGACGATTCTCTCACATCGATGAAAATCTCCTCGAAAGAGGGGGCAAGAAGAGGACTGACGTTCCTTATCCCGTCAAATTCCTGGTTGCACGCCATGAAACCCAGGTAATTCAATGGAGAAATTGGCGAAGAGTGAGCCGGAGTATAACCGTGTTCGAGATCGGTCAAATCCTCGACTGTCTTCCGTTGCGACAGCAACTCCGAGAACACGTCGATGTATCTCGTTACCTCGCCTTCTCCGACCAGTTGCAGGCCCAGCAGCCTCAGGCCCGGTTTCTCGTAGACGAGTTTTCCAAAAAGGAGCTTTGCTTCAGGATGGTAGTCCGGCCTGTCGGCCCAGCATCCGATAACACTCCCGGTTTCGCAGCCTAAGTCCCGAGCCCTTGCTTCCGTCAGACCTGTGGCACAGATGATATTATCGAACAACTTTAGCGAGAATGTTCCTACCGCACCGTTGAATGAAGCGCGCCTGTTTGCAACAGAATCCGCTGCAATTCTCCCCATCCTGTTAGAAACGGATCCGAACGGAAAGATGTCCGTCGTGTCGGTAACCAGATTCCTGACTTCGGCACAATCTCCCGCCGCCCAGACATTGGGCACGTTCGTCCTCATTCGTCTGTCGACAAGAATCCCTCCGTGCTTTCCCAGCTTCACGCCGGACCTCCCAGCGAGCTCCGAATTTGGCTTTACGCCGAGGCAATAGAATACTTGATCGGACATGATCTGCTGGCCGCTTCCGAGGGAGACAACTGGAGTTCCGTTATCGTCGACGCCTACTCTGCCAACCGTCGTGGAAACGAGTAACTGTATTTTGTCCGACTTGATGCAGCTTTGAAGGTAGAGTGACATTTCGGGATCTAGGGAAGCAGGCAACAGCGTCTCTTCCTTCTCGATCAAAACGGTTTCGATGCCCCAGAGTGAGCTCATGGCCTCGATCAACTCACATCCCACGAAGCCTCCACCGATTATCACTGCTTTTCCGATCTTTCCCTTTTCGGCAGATCTCCTAAAATTCTCAGCATCGGATGGATAGTGGAAGGACGAAATCAGCGGTGACCGAACGCAGGGGAACTTAGGCTTCACTGCCTCAGACCCGGTCGCGAAAATCAAGGAGTCATAGGGTAGGACAAACAAATCTTCCGTGTCGACGTTCCTGCAACTGAGTTCATTCCTTTCGGTCCGAACTTCAATCACTTCGGTTTTTGTCAGGACCTTCACTCTCTTGACTTCGCAGAAGTATTCTTCATCTCTTATTGCACCATACGAAGTCTTCGTGAGGTTAGAGAGGCCGTCGACTTCCCCGGATGCAAATAGCGGAAGGCCGCAGCTGCTGAACGATAAGAACGGGCTTCTTTCAACAATCGTCACGCGATAATCCGGAGACAGTCTGCTCAGTCTCGCTGCTGCTCTGCACCCGGCCGCCATGCCGCCTATGATTACTACATTATGCAAGGGCACTCCCCGCAAGAAAGTTTCTACCGCCAGGTTCGCCAAGACTCGCCAAGTTTCTTATCATCACAAATGGTTGACCACTCTTTTGATCCCGTTCTATGTGAATTTCATTCTCGGTCATAGTTTCCTTGGCACATCTTTGCGCTCTTGGCGGTTAATTATCATCTTTGCGGCGACCACTAATCTCCGCACGTTACGCCTCGACCTCGTGTCTTATCGACAGCGCCATTTTGTAGAATATCGTTATGAAGAAGACTCCGATAGCCCAGATGCCGAGTGCAATCATGGATTCAGGTATCGTGGGCCAGTATTGGATAATCTTCCCAAATGGAGAAGGTATGAAACCCGTTATGACCAGACCGAGTCCTTTGTCGATCCAAATCGACAGGAACACAGCGATACATGCGACGAGAAACGTCTTGTGGTTATTGCGGGTCCGGGGGACGATCAGCAAGGCAAGTGAGATTATCGCGAGGATTGCCGAGGTCCACATCCACGGGACAAGCCTGTCTTTTCCGTCAAGGCCGAAGTACAGATACTGCAGATGTGAAGCGTCCTCGGGAATGTGGCTGTAAAAAGTCGTGAAGAATTCCATCAGTATGAAAAATACGTTCACGCACATGGCATATGTAATTATCAGCCCGAGCTTCTTAAGTGCTTCTTCACCTGCATCGAAGTTTGTCAGCTTCTTCAATACGAGGCACAGAACTACCAGAAGCGCAGGACCAGCGGAGAATGCCGATGCCAGGAACCTCGGTGCCAGTATCGCTGTCAGCCAGAACGGTCTCCCTGCAAGACCGGCAAGCAGGAACGCGGTGACAGTATGAATGCTGATCGCCCAGGGAATGGAAAGGATTATGACAGACCTGATCCACTTCGGAGGGGCTATCGACTTGCGTTCAGCGTCCAGAGTCACGCGGGTTATCATGACGTTCAACACCAGGTAGCCGCTCAGCGCAACGACGTCCCAGAACATCATGGAGTGAAAGGTGGGATACAGGAAAATGTTCAATACGCGAAAAGGCTGGCCGAGATCTACGAAGACGAAGAGCATACACATTATGACCGAAGAAATGGCGAGGAACTCACCGAGTATCGTTATTTTCCCGAACGCCTTATAGTCGTGTAGATAATATGGGAGAACAACCATAACCGCCGACGCAGCTACGCCGACTATGAAAGTGAACTGGGCTATGTAAAGTCCCCAGCTGACATTCCTGCTCATGCCGGTTATTGCGAGTCCGTAGCTGAACTGCCTCATGTAGAAATAGAATCCTGTCAGGATCACAAGGGACAGG
>CAZRXH010000151.1:0-5826 GCA_964603995.1 uncultured Bacteroidota bacterium
GAGGCAAGTGAGAACCTCGAAAGATACGCAGCCACCTTCTTTGATCTCAGGAAGTTGAAAGGCATAACCTCAGAACAGGCACTGGAGACGATGAAACATCCGCTATTCTTCGGAGCAATGCTTGTGAAAGAAGGGCTTGCTCACGGAAGCGTGGCCGGGTCGCTCTCCACAACGGGCGACGTACTGCGGGCAGGAATACAGGTCATCGGCATGAAGGAAGGAATATCGATTGTATCCAGCTTCTTCCTGATTGTCTTCCCGGCGAAAGTGTATTCATTTGCCGACTGCGCGGTGGTTCCCAATCCCACAGCGGAGCAGCTTGCCGATATAGCCATCTCGACGGCGGAGAATCACAGGAAACTCGTTGGCGAGGAACCGCGGGTTGCCATGCTGTCATTCTCAACAAAGGGAAGCGCGAAACACGAGATGATCGACAAGGTGGTTCATGCCACTGAGTTGGCCAGGAAAAGGGCTCCCGGCCTGAAGATCGACGGCGAACTTCAGCTCGATGCGGCTATTGTCCCGGATGTCGCCAAGAGGAAGGCACCTGCGAGCTCCGTTGCCGGGGAAGCTAACATCTTGGTGTTCCCCGATCTGAATGCGGGCAATATAGGCTACAAGATGGCACAGCGGATGGGCGGCGCAGACGCACTCGGACCAATCGTGCAGGGACTGAAGAAACCTGCTTTTGACCTTTCGCGCGGCTGCAGCGTCCAGGATATTGTCGACGTCGTTGCTATTAATTGCGTGATGGGAGCCTGAAGAGCTTCGAGTGACCGTCATCCTACCGGTGACGGTCACTTGCAGGCCTTCTTTGAATCTGTACATGTCATTTGCTAACTTCTTAACCATGTTCAGCGAACCGGCAGGAAATCAAGACTCTGACTGAGTGATGAAACAAACGGTCATTTCCATTCGGAATATCAGGATCGGGGGAGGCAATCCTCTTGTGATTATTGCCGGGCCATGCGTTGTAGAAAGCCGCGAGCTGGCTATGCGAGTGGCCGGGGAAGCAAAGAAGATAACGGAAAAACTGGGGCTGCCATTCATTTACAAATCAAGTTACAAGAAAGCTAATAGAACCAGCGGCAAGTCATTCGTCGGCATTGGAATGGATGAAGCTATCCGAATACTCGGCGAGGTGAAAAGTGAGTTTGATCTGCCGGTCCTCACAGATGTGCATTCCGAAAGCGAAGTGGAAGCCGCAGCGGAAGTGGCTGATGTCCTGCAGATACCGGCATTTCTGTGCAGACAGACTGAACTCCTTCAGGCTGCAGGGAGGACCGGAAGGGTTGTGAATATCAAGAAGGGCCAGTTCATGGCACCGGAAGACATGAAGCATCAGGCGGAGAAAGTTGTGTCGGTTGGAAATTCTGGTGTCATGCTTACTGAGCGGGGAACAACCTTCGGCTATCACAATCTCGTCGTCGACATGCGTTCGTTGGTAATAATGAAAGAAAGCGGGTTTCCTGTGATTCTCGATACGACGCATTCACTCCAGCTCCCCGGCGGCGAAAAAGACAGAACCAGTGGCCAGCCCGAATATATTTTCCCCATCGCGCGGGCTGGTGCGGCGGTGGGAATCGACGGGCTCTTCCTAGAAACACATCCCGATCCTGCCAGGGCCCTGAGCGACTCTTCGACGCAACTTTCCTTTGAATTGTTCGAGCCTTTGCTTACCCAGGTCAAAAAGATCGACTCTGCCCGCCGGGAACTCGCGATATGACGAGGCATCAGAATCTCGTTTCGAAGCTCAAGAAGATCAGGGCGATCCTTCTTGACGTGGACGGAGTCCTGACTGACGGTGCAATCATATACGGAGGTGACGGGATCGAGCTCAAGATTTTCGATTCGCAGGACGGGTTTGGAATTGTCAACGCAATAAAACAGGGGATAAGAGTTGGAATAATAACCGCCAGGAAGTCGGAGGTAGTCGAAAGACGCGCCGCGGATCTCGGCATCGTCGACCTATATCAGGGGTCGATCGACAAGCTCACGCCATATGAGAAAGTGAAGAAGCAATATTCCCTTCACGACGCCGAGGTAGCATACGTAGGGGACGACTTGCTGGATCTTCCACTCCTTCAGAAGGTCGGGTTCAGCGCAGCCCCGGCCAACGCAGTTCGTGATGTAAAGATCAGAGTGGATCACGTGACAAAGATGTCAGGCGGCCACGGCGCCGTCCGCGAAGTAATCGATATGATTTTGAAAGCGCAGAAGAAATAAGATTCATGGACGCTATCGCAAAAGGAAAAGAAGTCGTACGGATCGAAGCACAGGCCGTACAGTCTCTCGAGAACAAGATCGGAAAAGAGTTCGCGGGGGCTGTCGAGCTGATAGCGAGCATCTCTGGCCGCGTTGTAATAACGGGGATGGGAAAGTCCGGGCTCATCGCGCGCAAGATTGTCGCCACGTTGAATTCAACGGGAACGGCGGCGATCTACATGCATCCCAGCGACGCAGTGCACGGCGATCTGGGTATGGTGCGGCCTGAAGACGTTGTAATCTGCATTTCAAAAAGTGGAGACACTGAAGAGGTAGTCCAGCTCCTCCCGATGTTCAAGCGGATTGGCGTCCCGATAATCTCGGTTCTGGGAAACAGGGATTCCAAGCTCGGGCGCGAAAGCGACTTTGTACTTGATGCTGGAGTGGAGCAGGAAGCGTGCCCCTACGACCTTGCACCCACGGCTTCGACAACAGCCGCACTTGTAATTGGCGATGCCCTCGCGATCGCCCTTCTCGAGAGGAAGAATTTCACTGAGCAGGAATTTGCCATGTTCCATCCGGGGGGAAACCTCGGTAAGCGCCTGTTGCTGAAGGTCGAGGAGCTGATGGTGAAAGGGAAGGATGTCCCTGTCGTGTTGAACACTGCGTCTCTCAGGGAAGCAATTCTCGTCATGACTTCAGGGCGCCTCGGTGCCACTTGCGTCGTGAACTCATCCGGCGAGCTTGCAGGGATTATCACCGACGGTGACCTCAGAAGGCTTCTGCAGAAGAATCTGGTTTTCTCGCAGGTGACAGCGGACGACGTAATGACAAAAAACCCGAAGGTCGTAAGGTCCAATGTCCTGGCTGTCGCTGCGATCGAGGTCATGGAGAACTTCAACATCACGCAACTCATTGTGATTGATGAGTCCCACAAGCCGGTCGGCATGCTCCACCTCCACGACCTGGTGAAGGCTGGGTTGTCCCCCAAGAATGATGCATGAGAAGATTCCTTCCTCTTGTCCTGCTACTTCTTTTCTTTGGCTGTGAAGAAAAACTGAAGCCGACAGTCGTTCCGGTATCCGGCAAGCTTCCGGACCAGGAAAGCTGGAACTCCACTATCATTTTCTCGGACAGCGGAGAGACACGCGGCATCCTCAAGGCCGGCCATCTCCTCGTTTTCAATAACGAGAACAGAACATATCTCGGGGACAGTATTCGCGTTGACTTCTATGACGATCAGGGTCAACACACAAGCTATCTCACCGCCGACAGTGGGATCGTCAACAACCAGACAAACGACCTCGAAGCCATCGGAAACATCTATGCGCACAGTGACAACGGAACTTCGCTCTGGACTCAGAAACTGTTCTGGAATGACCACACACAGAAAGTGACCTCAGATGTCTTTGTGAAGATACAATCTCCAAAGGAAACACTGCAGGGAATCGGCTTTGAATCTGATCGGGATCTTCGAAATTACCGGATTTTCAACGTGAGCGGCGAGGCCAAGACATCCAAGTGACAGGACGGATAGGCCGGGCGGTTTTCTCTGTAATTTGCCTCTCGTGGGCGGCGGCGTTCGCCCAGCAGCCTGTGAAGCTGGTTCACGCAGACAGCCTGATAGGATATACGGTCGGAAACGATTCATACCGCGAGCTCATAGGTCACGTCATGCTGCAGCAGGACAGCACAATCCTGACCTGCGACAGAGCAGTGCAAAACCTCAGCCGTGATTTCGTCAATCTCTACGGAGACGTTCGCGTCAAGGACGATACTCTTACCCTGCTGACTAGCCAGGCAAGCTATTCCGGCAGGAGGAAAACAGTGACCAGCGACAGCGCTGTCTATCTTAACGATACACGCCGGACTCTCACCGCGAACAGGGGGACATACGATGCTGAGACAAAAGTTGCCATGTTCTATGGGAATGTATTTGTCAGAGACTCGTCGTCGTCGCTGCGAAGTGATACTCTGTTCTACTTCAGGAATTCCGACAGCACAATAGCCAACTGCAACGTCAAGATCCACAGTCTGGACAATAACGTGACAATCTACGGAAGACACTTCGAGGATCATGGCAGGAAGAAGTACAGCATGGTCAGCGGAGCGCCGCTACTCGTACAGATTGACACCGCGTCCGACGGCAAGATCGACACCCTGATGATTACGGGGATGCAATTGGAAGCGTACAGAGACTCAGTGAGTGAACGCTTCATTGCAAAGGACAGTGTACAGATCATCCGTGGTTCTCTCTCGGCGCGCTGCGGATACGGCATCTATTTCACGAGCGACAGTCTCGTCGTCCTGCAGAGAAGCCCGATCGTCTGGTACGAGGACAATCAATTGACAGGCGACAGTGTTGCTGTGTACATCAGGAATAAGAACATATCGCGCGTCGACGTGGTCGGCGCCGCGTTTGCGGCCTCTCAGAGCGATTCACTCCTCGCGGACAGATTCAACCAGCTGAAGGGAAAGAAGCTAACCATGTTCCTGAATGACAGGAAGGTAAGCCGCATCATCGTTGAAAGTAACGCGACGAGTTTGTATTATCTTTACGACAAAGGAAAGCCTAATGGTGCGAACAGAGTCAGCGGGGATCGAGTGGTCATGCATTTCACGGACGGCAAGATTGACAAGATATCCGTGGTGAGTGGGGTTGAAGGCGACTACTATCCCGAGAACATGATTAAGCACAAACTTGACTCATACAATCTTCCCGGTTTCACATTTTACAGAGACCGTCCGGTCAAGAGCGAGTTTCCAAATGCGTGGAAGTGAGCGATAGCTTGCCTGAAGATAACCACAATCAGAATGAAATTGAAACGGTCGAGAGCCCGGAGCCGAACAGGGATAGCAGCATTCTGTTTTCGCGCGATCTGCAGAAGAGATATAAGAAGAGATATGTTGTGAATGGCGTCTCGGTTGAGGTGAAGCAGGGAGAGGTTGTCGGTCTGCTAGGGCCGAACGGAGCAGGGAAGACGACGACGTTCTACATGATGGTTGGGATGATCAAGCCGAATTCCGGAAAGGTTTTGATCGATAACACCGACATTACCGGTCAACCGATGTACAGGCGCGCTCGGCTCGGCATCGGCTATCTCCCGCAGGAAGCATCGATATTCAGAAAGATGAGTGTAGAGGACAATATCATTGCTGTTCTCGAATACAGAAGGATGTCGAGCAGCGAACGCAGACAGAGATGCGAGCGGCTTATCGAAGAATTGGGCATAGGCAACATCAGAAAAACTCTCGGCTACGCGCTGAGTGGAGGGGAACGCAGGCGCACCGAGATCGCCCGTGCGCTCGCTACCGATCCGAAGTTCATGCTCCTTGACGAGCCGTTCGCCGGCATCGACCCGCTCGCAGTCGAAGACATTATGAGGATAGTGGTCAGCCTGAAGGAGAAAGGGATTGGAGTCCTCATTACCGACCATAATGTGCATGAAACACTTTCCATAGTCGATAGAGCTTACCTTCTCTTCGAAGGGAAGATACTGAAGTACGGAACATCTGAGTTCCTGGCCAACGATCCCGAGGCGCGCAAGCTCTATCTCGGCGAGAACTTCAGACTCGACAGGTACTGAGGGCAACACCCTCGCGCGGCACTTGCACGAAGTG
>CAZRXH010000152.1:0-1720 GCA_964603995.1 uncultured Bacteroidota bacterium
CAGTTCTGATTTCAGTAACGGTGAGGCGATTCTTGTAGACAATTCCACCCCGACAATCTCAGGGACTGCCATTGAGGGGCAGTCGGGCTCGGAAAATGGTGTATGGTACGAGAATAATAGTGCGGGAACCCTGAGTAATTGCGTTATAGAGAATTTGTCAGCAGGCGACGGAGTGATTCTCGAGGGGAACTCGAGTCCGACAATATCGGGTAACAAGATCAAGAACATCGGTTCCTACGGAATAATCTGTAACAGCGATGGGACCGGGGCGGCGTCAATCGACTCGAACATAATCACAGAAAACAGGAGCGGGTTGGTGGACTATGGCTCGATAATCTACTTGACCGGTGACACCAGTTCCAGCAACACGAACTTTGGGATTTATTGTCAAGGGGGATGTCAGGTCTTCAGCGGGGCAGATAACGAAGCAGGAGATAATTTGCTGACAAACAACGCGTATGGTATTGACGCAAACAACGAATCCTCCGTCACCTTTGGCGGATGGACAGGTAAATACTATGATGGTACATGCAATAGTGTATATGGAAACACGAACTACGATCTCTACTGCTTCAGCAATAGCACTATTTTCGCACGTTACGATTGGTGGGGAGTGTATCCGCCTAATACGAGTGCGTTCTATGTGGATGGAACATCTACGATAGATGATAGCTTAGCCCTCTCGTCCCCTGGCAATTGCCCAATAGGTGACAATGGGCCGATTGCACAGAAGAATGCGCGGCCACTTGCAACAGTCGCGTCGGATGAGAACAATGCGAAGTCAGACATTGTGACACCCGGCATTTCTCAGGACAATCCCGATTCGCTATTCGAGTTTGCCCAGGGAGCGCAAATGGATAGAGAATATAAATTGGCTGGCGCTGTCTACCGTAGTATCCTCAACGATACGACAATGGCTGCTCTGAGAGAGCGAGCATTGGTCAGACTCTTTAATGTGTTCCAGGAGTCAAAGGATACGTCAATCATCTCAGACTTCCAGCGCTTTACCGGCGCTTCTGGTAAATTAGGAGAAAGAAGTGAGGCACTGCTCGGCTACGCATACGAAGCTACCGGACGAACATCCAGGGCTGAGGCAGTGTTGAACGACGTCATATCGAGATATCCGGGCACAAGATCCGAGGAGCAGGCGCTAATATCTCTTGCTTCAATGCGTTTCTTTGATCCGACCGCTGATAGGGTATCTTCGTCTGCGCTCGACAAACTCGTTAGGGAGTACGGCTCTACTCTGGACAATGGGATGCTGCTGTCTTTGGGGTACAGCGATAAAGTCACGCAAGGAAAAGCAGTTCCCGCGAACAATCCACGCCCCGAATCTGTCGTAGCTGTGAAGCCGTCACTGGAAAACTATCCCAATCCCTTCAACCCGACGACGGTAATCAAATACGCCATCCCGAGCGATACTCATGTGACGATTAGAGTCTACGATATACTTGGCCGCGTGGTCGCCACGCTTGTCGACGGTGCTGAGACGGCCGGCACCCACGAAGTAACTTTCGACGGATCGAAGTTGGCCAGTGGAGTCTACTTCTACCGGCTGACGACGCCGACCTATTCGAAAGTAATGAAGATGTTGATGCTGAAATGAGTCTGTCGGCGGCGGTTACGCTGGACGCCACGAAGGTCGAGTGCGGGAGCTGAGCTCTTGAGACTGCGAAGGAGTTCCACTCCTGAGTGCGAAGGGATAGAAGCTCAGCTCTCG
>CAZRXH010000152.1:1820-5726 GCA_964603995.1 uncultured Bacteroidota bacterium
GGAACGGACCTCCTGCAGTTCGCTAGGGGCGGGGCTAGAGTAACGGGAGTGGATCTGACTCCGAAGAGCATAGAACTCGTGAGGAAGCGTTTCGAAATGGAAGGCCTCCCTGTTGAAGCACAGGTTGCCGACGCCGAAAATCTTCCGTTTGAGAGCGACAGCTTCGATGTCGTTTATTCGTTCGGAGTCTTGCATCACACGCCTGACACCCAGAAGGCAATCGATGAAGTGTACAGAGTTCTCAAACCTGGTGGCAAAATTATCATCATGCTGTACAATCGAACCTCGCTCCACGTCTGGCTCGGCGCGCCACTCTATGCACTGGCGCGGCTCTCCGGAAAGAAAGAACCTGGTCACGAGAGTTTGGTGAAAGGCTGGATACGTGTTTACGACGGGGATGGCAATCCACTCGGCAAGGCATATTCGAGGGGTGAAATGGAAAGGATGTTCTCGAAGTTCAGAAACCGGAAGTACCTTGTCCGTGATTCGTACCGCAGGCGATGGCCAAAACTTGCCAACGCAATCAACCAGAGTCTTCTCGCTTCCTGGTGTGGCTTCTGGCGGTTCATCATGGCAGAAAAGTAGGATTCTAGTCTATCCAGCGTTTGTACCACAACGTCAGGTTCAGCAAGTTCCACAAAAGCTGACCGAAGTCTTTCTTCCCGGATTTGTGAATCGCGAGCAGCTTCTCTATGTACGCGGCGTTCAACAAGTCATCTTTCACGAGACGAGAGCCCATCACTTCCGATCTCAGCCATTCGTGAAGCTCACCTCTCATCCACTCGGTCATCGGGGCCGCAAATCCCTGCTTGCGCCTGTAGATGATTTCGTCAGGGATTAGTCCTTCGACAGCCTTCTTCAGCACATATTTGGTCACGCCGTTCTTGATCCGAAGCGACTGCGGAATCTGTAGCGCAAATTCGACAAGCCTGTGATCCAGGAAAGGCTCTCTTCCTTCAACCATCGTCGCCATCGACATTTTGTCCACACGCATGAGAAGAAGCTCGGGAAGACGGTTCATGAACTCGATGTATGTCATCTGCTGGAGGAAATCGAACTCCCGACCAGTCGCCTTCATTTTAGAGTAGATACTTTCCGCAACCTTAAGTGAAGAGAGCCCGTTCAGATGAACAGCGGACCCCAGGAGCTCGCGCTTGTGGATCTCCGTGAAATTTATGGCACCGCCCCAGTACAGCTCTTCGGCATAGGTAGCCTTGCGAAGGTACTCAAGTTCCAGATACCTGTTTGCGCTCTTTGCCGCTCCGGCTACGGAAAAATAGACCGCCTTGCGTATGAAAGCAGGAAAGGACGTGTAAAGCTTCCAGAATGTGTCATGAAATTTTATTTCTCTCAGCATCGCGGAATACCCGCTGAATAGCTCGTCGCTTCCCTCTCCGATCTGCACCACTATCGTTCCACTTTCCCTGGCAAGCTTTGAGACAAAATAGAGCGGTATGCAAACCGGATCGGCGATCGGCTCATCCTGGTAGTAAGGGAGCTCCGACAAAAATGGAAAGACGGTTTTCGAATCGATGATTATTTCGCGATGGTTCGTCCTGAACTTCTCTGCGATTTGCCTGGCATAACCGAGCTCGTTGTACTTCTCGAGGTCGCGAAAGCCGACGCTGAATGTGTCTACCGGCCTGTCTAGCAACTGCGACATCAGTGCAACGTTCGTACTCGAATCGATGCCACCGCTCAGGAAGACGCCGAAGGGGACGTCGCTCATCATCCGGTCCCCTACACTGCGCTTAAGGAGCGTCCGCACCGTATTCACGGCCAATTCTTCCCGCCTGTCGGCCAGAGTCGCCTCGAACTCATCTATATAGGAGGAGCGGCTCACCGGATTCCCGGCAATATCTATCGTCGGCTGCTCGCCATTTTGAGCAAGAGGCGACCAGAATTTGTGAGTGGTCAATTCTCCCGACGAATCAACAACTCCCCACGTACCCGGTTCAATCTTGTAAATGCTCTTGAACAAGGTCTTTGGAGCCGGAGTGACTAAGTATGTCAGATAATGATAGAGAGATTCGTTGTCCATCTCACGCGGGACGCCGGGGAATTGAAGTATCCCTTTTATCTCGGAGGCGAAGAGGAATGTGCCATCCGCAAACGTGTAATAGAGAGGCTTGACGCCGATCCTGTCGCGGGCAATGAAGAGCTCGTTCTTTCTGGAATCGTAAATCGCAAGTGCAAACATGCCAAGGAGCTTGTGGACGACTTCTTTTCCCCAGACTTCGTAAGCATATAGAATCGTCTCAGTGTCGGAGCGGGAGTGATAGCGAAACCCACGGCTCTCTAATTCCTTGCGGAGAATTTCATGGTTGTAGATTTCTCCGTTGAAAACAATTTGAAGGGTGCCGTCGGAGTTAGACATCGGCTGGTTTCCCTGCGGCGATAGGTCGACGATCGCAAGTCTCCGGAAACCGAGACCGACCTTCCTGCTTTCGCTAATGTAGCTGCCGGCCTGGTCGGGTCCGCGATGGCGCATCTCGTCCCGCATTCGTTCGAGAACTCCCTGGTCAACATATGCAGTCGACTTGGGCTGACAGAAAATTCCGCATATTCCGCACATGGTAGACAGAATATGCTAATGCACGTCACCACTTTCAAGAGTCACTCTGCCCGACCGAGCACTCGCTTCGCTTCCCTGTAAGGACACGAGATGGAGTACGATCTTCCATTAGCTACCGATGGGTCACCACGCCTACCGCCTCCAACGCTTGACTTTCTGTTACCCGTTTCTTAACCTACCTCGTCGGAGGTACGATGAGTACCTCGACAGGGCAGAAGATTTGTGGCAGGAGAAGTCGATGGCAAATCATTCATTCGGCTTGATGAAGACGGGCATTGGTGCAAAACCGAAGCTCCTTGATGAGGTACGCGAGGCAATTCGGACACGCCATTACAGCCGCCGGACTGAAGAGGCTTATCTCGATTGGATCAAGCGGTTCATCATTTTTCATGGCAAGCGGCACCCTGCCGAAATGGGTGAACGAGAAATAAATGCTTTTCTCACCCACCTGGCCGTAGAAAGGAAAGTCAGCGCTTCGACGCAGAACCAGGCCTTGAGTGGAATTTTGTTTCTCTACAAGATCGTCCTGAAGAAGAGGATTGGGTGGGCAGAGCTGATTCCGGTCCAAAGGGTTAAACACATACCTCTTGTCTTTTCACGTGGTGAAGCATCAAGGGTGATAGAAAGCTTAAGTGGAGTTCCCAAACTGGTCGTGAGCTTGCTTTATGGCACGGGGATGCGATTAACGGAATGTTTGAGTTTGAGGATCAAAGACGTCGATTTTGAGATGAATCAGATTGTAGTACGAGACGGAAAGGGTGAGAGAGATAGAATAACCGTGCTGCCACAAAAATTAGTCCCCGTATTGAAAGAACAGATTCGGAAAGTGAAAAACCTTCATGGCATGGATCTGTCACATGGTTCGGGAGAAACAGTCTTGCCTTACGCATTAAAAAGAAAGTATCCGAATGCAGGAAAAGAATTTGGTTGGCAATACCTGTTTCCTGCAAATGGTTTCATTTATGACAAAGAGAACAAACTGAAATACAGGTACCACGTTCATGAAAGTGTTATTCAGAAGGAAGTAAAGAGAGCAGTCAAGGACGCAGGTATAGACAAGCCCGGGAGTCCGCATACGTTTCGCCACAGCTTCGCGACGCACTTGTTGGATAGTGGATACGGTATTAGAACAATCCAAGAATTACTCGGACATAGATCAGTAAAGACAACAATGATATACACTCATGTCTTAAAGACAGCTTCAGGAGTGAAAAGTCCGCTTGATAACATGCCATGATGTAGGGAATGATATGAAGCGGGAAACTTTCGAAATGAGACGAGAATCAAGAATTCATTGCGGTATAACGTTCCTGCACGAAGAATGTTATGCG
>CAZRXH010000153.1:0-5726 GCA_964603995.1 uncultured Bacteroidota bacterium
GCGCTCGATGCCTCTTGGGCAGTCCCTGAGTAGGTGATGTAAGTGCCGGCAAAGAGTTTAATTGTCGCTGCAATTTCCCGCTGCACTTTATCTATGAACGGCTGAACATTGCCGCCGCTCACATTGCAGGTTATCGTCTGCACCCGCCTTGCACCCTGATGGAGTATCACATACAGACCAGATGACTCGTAAATGTTTGCGAGTTGATTGAGCTCAACGTACACCCCATTGGAATTCCTGAGCAGGAGCTTTCCCACATCTTGCACCTGACTTCTTTCCTTTGGATCCAGAATCACCGAAACTCCAAAGACTCGATTGCCCTGGTAGATTTGTCCGACGACATCTTCCTGGTATGCAGCCGAGACCGCATTCAACACGTCAACAGGCTTAAAGCCCCAGTGTTCAAGAGCACTCTTTCTTAAGTTTATATTAAGCTGCGGCATTCCAGGCGGGGATTGAATTTTAACTGACTCTGCTCCCTTGATGCCGTTAAGAATTCCTGCGATGTTGGCTGCCTCTCTGTTTAACGTGTCGAGGTTGTTGCCAAACACATTTATCACTACCGGACTAGTGTAACCGGACAGGGTCTCATTTATCCGCTCAGTTAGAAACGTGTTGATAGAGAGAGTCGCGCCGGCGATTTGTGAAAGAGTGTCGCGGATTGCCGCCAGCGCACGCTTAGAGTCTGTTGCATTGAGTCCTTCAAGGTTGATTTCAATCTCAGCGTCCTGAGGTCCCAGTATGTCGTTGCCAAGTTCTGCTCGTCCGATCCTTTCGCCGATGGATGCGACGTAAGGAATCTTCAGGAGAGCCTCATCAATCTTCTTTCCGATTCGCTCTGACTCCTCTAGCGATGTTCCTGGGACAAACGAAATGTGCGCAATGAAGTGTCCTTCCTGGAACTCCGGGAGAAATGAACTCCTCATGAGTGGAATTGCTGCGACTCCCAAAAGAGTGAGCACGATTGCACCGGGGATAACGTAACCTGAGTGGCTCTCAATTTGAAGGAGGAGGGCGCGATAGTGTCGTTTGAGCCACGCGGCAAACGGAGACTCTTCCTGACGCAATGTCGGCTTTCCAAGAAGCAAGAAGCTGAGGGCGGGCGTCACCGTCAGCGCAACCAGGAGCGATGCGAGAATTGAAAAGATGTACGCATAGCCGAGAGGCGAGAAGAGGCGCCCTGCAAGCCCTCCCATCGTCAGTACAGGGACAAAGACGAGGGCAACTGCGAATGTCGCATACACGACCGCGCTCCGGACTTCAATAGAAGCATCGAGAATCACTCTAAATATGGGTCGCGGATCGGGTAAAATACGATTCTCCCGCAGCCGTCGAAGTATATTTTCCACGTCAATTACGGCATCATCCACCACCTCACCGATTGCGATTGCAAGACCTCCGAGGCTCATCGTGTTCAAACCGACCCCGAAATAGTTCAACAGGATGACTCCCGTTAGCAGTGAAAGGGGAATGGCAGTAAGGGATATAGCCGCAGTTTTAAAATCGAACAGGAACAGTGCCAGGATTATCGCTACGAGAACTGCACCGATCCAGAGAGAATCCCGGACGTCGCGGATCGCTGTATCAATGAACTTGGCAGCCCGGAAAATGTTGGGGTCGACATTTACGTGCTCAGCATTTAAAGCCAGTTTAAGTTCCGCGAGTGCTTTTTGAATGCTTCTTGTTACATCTAAGGTGTTGGCGCCGTACTGTGATTCAACCATAAGGATAATTCCAGGCTTTCCATCCACGATGGCCGCGCCAATCTGAGGCTCGGGGCCGTATGCCACTCTTGCGACATCTCCGAGTGTAACTATCTCCCCGTTTACCTGCCGTACCACGGTCGATGCGAGCTCGCGCGGTGTGAGCATCTGGCCGTTTGTCTGGATGGTAATCCGCTGGTTCGAGTTTTCAACATAACCGGCTCCGCGGATTCCCGTTGCATGACGTGTCGCCGCGACTACATCCTCGATGGAGACACCGTATTTTACCAGGAGGTCCGGCACGACCTGAACCTGAAGCTGCTTCACCTCGCCGCCGAATACGGCAACATTTGCGACCCCCTGGGCGGCAAGGAGTCTTGGCTTTATCGTCCAGTCAGCCACTGTGCGCAAGCCCATTGAGGAAAGTGAATCAGAAGTCAGCCCGATAGCCTGGATTATACTCGTCGAGGATGTGAGGGGAGTTATGATTGGGGCACCCACTCCGGCAGGAAGCTGCCCGCTCAACGTCGCGAGCCGCTCCGAAATCAGCTGCCTGTCCAGGTAAATGTTTGTGCCTTGATGAAAGGTCACCGTGACAACGGAGATTCCCTGGATAGAACCGCTCATGAGGAGTTGAATACTGGGAGTACCGTTAATGGCATTCTCTATTGGCTGGGTCACGAGAAGCTCGACTTGCTCTGGGGAAAGTCCTGGTGCTTCCGTTTGTATTTGTACTTGAGCCGGAGCAAAGTTTGGGAACGCGTCGTACTTCGAGTTCTGGATAGAATAAATACCATAACCGAACAGGACACACGCAAGGGCGATGATGATGCCGCGGCGGCGAAGGGAGAAGGAAACTATTTTACTTAGCATTGGGGATTAATCTTTCTCACGTATCTGAGATGAGAATTCCTGAGACAGAAGCAGCTGCGCCCCTTTTGTAACAATCCTGTCTCCGACTTCAAGTCCGCCGGTCACTAGAAACCCACCCGGCACCTGTGTGTCAGTGGATATTGCCCGTCGCGTAAACTCGTCGCCCTGAGTTTGCGCATAAACCCAGGTTCCGCCATTCAACCAGACGACTGCCGATGATGGAACGGATAATCCACTCATCACTTTTCCGGCAACGATGTGAACAGTTACGTTCATCCCCGGCAGGAGAGAGCTTTGGCTTCCAGGGACAAGGAAGAAGTAAGCCGGTCCCTGAATGTCCGGATTGACTGATGCCGCCGGGGACAAATACTTCGCCTCGATGCTCTTGTCGCCTGGAAGATCAATGACGCCGTGTCGAATGTCAGAAAGTGGCCCGGCACCGGACGGAAGAGAAGCCTCGACCAATAGATCCTTTGCATCGAGGATGCGGCTGGACATGTTACCTGGGTCGGTGAGCCACTTAGAAACTATTGGTCCCCACTGCTGCTGAAGTGTGGTCTTAGCAGCCTGAAGGTCTTGCGACGTGGCGTTTGCTGCGGCAGCATCTGCGTCGTACTGTGCGAGCGATCCCTGGAAAACTTTATCCGAAACATTCTTTGTTGCATTAAGAGTTTTCAGTCTTTCATATTCCTTTTCGGACGCGTCCCTTTTCGAGAGAGCGGCTTTGTATGCCGCGCTTGCCGATGAATACATGCTTGCATCGGCTGCCAGAACCTGAGGCATGATGACTTTCCCAAACGCAGTCACGGTAAGAGCTTCCGATTCCCCGGCAACCGTTGTCGTTTCGATACCGTCCCTCTGCATTATCTCTTTTGTCAGGACAATGAACGTTTGGCCGTCCCTAACCCCGGTTCTTGCCCCGGACTCTATCTTCTCCTCGCCCTTATCCTTATTTCCCTCTCCTTCCGGATCACCGTCCTTGGTTGCCGTTGGCGTCTGAAGAAAGGCGCCCTTGACACCTTCTTCTCTGCCATCACGAGGCTTATTCGTTGTGCGCATTGCGATCAATCCGGCAACTAAAACAACTGCGAATATAATTGCAACTAAACCGATACTAATTTGTTTTCTCATTTGCTCTTCTCCTCTGAATAGCGCCGGGATATTTTCGAGTTTACCCCTTCGCCTATGGCTGGGTCAATCTCATCATGCTGGAACGGCGTCATCACCGCATCTTCCATCAGCCCCAACTGGGTTTGTGCGGTTTCGAGTGCCGTGAGCTTTTCAAGAGCCGCTTGTAATGCTGAGATGTGGGCATCATACTCCTGGAGTTTGTCTGATTCGCCAACCCGGAACTTTGCCATCTCGCTTTTCAAAACCTGATCAGCCGCCGCCGCGAGGGAATCGGCATGAAGGTAGTTGGTGTAAGCAACCAAGTATTGGCTGGCGGCACTTTCGATCTGGTTGATCGCATCCGCCTGGACTTTAATCAATCGTGCTTCGGCTAATTGCCGTTGCGCTTCCGCTTCAGCAATCGATCCCTGATTCTGGTTGAATATCGGCAAGGTGAGCGAGATGCCGACCGACCACTGATTCCGTCCTTGATTCCACTGATACCCTGGTCCGATGTCGATGTTGGGATATTGCCGGGCAATTTGAAGTTGAAGATTTGATTCCGCCGCCTCATACATGCTGAGTGCGGCGAGAATGTCCGGCCTGCGAGTCAGCGCCTCCTGCTGAAGCTTTTTCCTGATAACCTGGGAAGTGTCGGGCACGTCCTTCAAGAATCCCAATGAAATACCTGTCAGCGGATTGTCCTCTGCAAACGCGGCCTTGAGTTGTTCGGTAGTAATTCCGATTGCACCCGCCAGGCCGACCTCAGCTTTCGCTCGTTCGGCGGCCGCGCTGGCGAAGGCAAGCCGTGTTTCGTAATCCAAGGTTGCCGCAAAATTATAATCCTGGTCTGAAGCCTCGCCGTTCTGGTATCTCGCGTAAACCAATTGGAGGTACTTGTCTCTTGCATCTCTTTCTTGCGTCAGGAATCGATAACGCTGTTCCTCGACAGAGTATTTGAGAAGAGCTGCACGAACTCCGCTCCGGATCAGCCACGCCTCCTGAAGCAGTCGATAAAACGTCGCGTGCTGAATCTCTACTGCTGTTTTGGAACGATATCCGATTTTTCCGGCTGTCTCGATTGGGATAGCCAATGCAGCGGCTGGAGCCCATGGAGAAAGTGCGCCTGGATTGGTCACATATTCCGGAATAAGTGAGATCGCCGGGTTCGGGATCTCTTTGGCCGTCGTCACACCGGCTTCGGATAGTTTATATTCCGCCCGCGCGATTCGAATATCAGGGTTGAAGTACAACGCCGCGAGTGTAAGCATGTCGAAATTCCATGTGCCGGGCGGCCATGAAGAGAATTTTTGTTTGAGATTTTTTTCCATGAATGACTCTAAGCTCGTGTCGGCAAGGGTACGCGCCTGGAGCATTGTGGAGGTTTCTGCCGGACTGATCGGATGAGGCTGGAACGTCACGCAGCCGCTCACGATCAATGCCAGCGTGAAGGCGATTGTTGTGGTTATTCGTTGCATGATACATAAGATACATCGCGAAACATTACAGCATAGCTACAGGAAGATTACAATCGTGTAATCTTCGAGATGAGTAAAGAGGAGCGGCAGCCCTTGGTTGAATCATAGGGGGAGGATGGAACACCTGTGATACATAATCCCAGCGCAGTGACCATTGTCCGAAGGATCCGCCCCGTCGGGCGGAAAAGGCCATCCGGATGTCCAGATCAATATTTTCTTAGTGGCCTACGCTGTCGGCTGTGGATTTCCAAACCAGAACATTCCACAGGGTTATTACAGCCTCGAATTAATTCAAAAGGCGTATCCTAAATTCCTTGGGACTAATACCCACTTCTTTCTTAAACAAGCGTGAGAAGTACGGTGGGTTCTCAAAGCCAAGCTGGTATGCAATTTCAGAAATGCTTCTGTCACCGGCAACAATCATGTTCTTTGCCTCGGATATCAAATAAAGATGGATCAACTCCAGGGCAGTCTTTCCGGTCTCCTGTTTCAACAAATCGCTGAGGTACTTTGGCGACAGATGAAGTTGAGACGCTAAGTAAGCCACAGTAGGCAGCCCTTT
>CAZRXH010000154.1:0-5603 GCA_964603995.1 uncultured Bacteroidota bacterium
AGACCATGGTCCAGAGTCCATAATCATAAGATTCGTGCATATCCTTTCTCCTTTCTAAAAACGGAGGCCGGAGACGGGGGGCCGCAGACCGGCCTCCTGTCTCCTGTTTCCAGTCTCCGTTTTTTGTCAATGATGATGACCGTGCTCCATGCCCTCTTTCGGCTTGGCGTACTTTGATGGTTCCTTGTCAAAAGCAGCCTTGCATGAAGGCGAGCAGAAATAATAAGTGGTACCCATGTAGTCACTCTTTGCAGTCGCTTTTTTCTCATCGATCTGCATTCCGCAGACCGGGTCGTGCGTTTTCATTTCTTGCATCATTTTCTTATACCTCCTTTTGAGATTAGTTTACTGTTTGCCTTGCGGGCGACTCTTCTTTCGAAGGAATCCCTCTGGTGATTTTTCAAACTCTCGCTGACACAATGGACAACAGACAAAATACTGCTCACCTTTATAATTAACTTTTGCGTACGCTTTGTTTGGATTTACTTTTTTGTTGCATACCGGACATCGATTCATTTTAATCCTCCGTTGGAAAAGTTAGAGTTTTATCTTGTCGAACAATAACTGCAATTGCGCTCGCGGCTACGAGGTAAGAGATGGCGCCAACTGCAAGACTCGAGCTATACCCATTAGTCATCGCGACAATTATCACCAGCGCGCTCCCGACAACCGAAGCACTTCCGTTGATTGCCCACATCCACGGAATCGCCGGACCGCCTAACCGTTTCTCTGCAAGGCGCAGAGATATCGGAAACATCACTCCCATCGGAAGTCCTTGAATAAATAAGGCCGTGGCAGCGACAGTTCTCAGAGTCGTAATATTTATATTCTGCAAACCATTGAAGATCGGCGGTACAATGAAGAGAAAAACAAGCGCTAGGCCGGCACTCGCGAGCCCGGCCATTACAGCTGCTGAAGGCTTTACGCGGCCTGATAAAAGACTTCCTGCACCGCTTCCGGCAAGGAGAGCTGCAAGCAGCAGCGCAAGGCTGCGCGACGGATCACCGAGATAAAACACGAGCTTCTGGAACAACGACAGCTCAACAATTATATATCCGAGTCCAATCGAAATAAAAAAGATGGGGAACCACCACGAAAACTTCACTTTCGGGCTTTTCCTCCGGCCAGCTTCCTCTCCTAATTTCCTCTTAAACCATGATACGGGAACGAACAAAACAACTGCCAGTAAACCCAATGACAGCCATAGCGTTGTTGTCAAAACCGGTGGGATGGAAAAATCATATTGGAAAAAGAACGGCCGGTTGTCAGTCGCGGGTACGAGATTAAATCCTGTGCCATATTCCAAACGGGTTAGCGGCAACTTCCCGTCGGCAAGGCTGATGAATACTGGGTTCATCATCGGGAAACCCGCGTCAACACTCGCTGAAAGCGGCGGACGAATCAGTTGCTGCACAACTCCGGGAATGTACGACAACGAACAATTGAATTGAGACAGATTGTGTACCCCCGCATGCAGAAAGAGACTTTCCCACTTAGGCACGGGTTCCTTCCTCAAACCAAAGAGCGGCATCATGTCGGAACCGAGAATGTACATTCGGCTCATTGCCTGCTGGACGTTTAATCCCTCCGATTGGATCGCCGCAACCGCTGTCGTCATTATCTTCGCCGCTTCATCCATGTTGTGTGCCATCACAAGCAGCGTTCCATTTTTCGTCAGATGATCGTAGTAGTCCTTGAAGGCGTCTTCCGTGAAAAGATAGCTTTCAGAAAGTGCAAAAGCATTCAGGCTCTGACTGCTTTTTGTTATCGGCATGAAGAGTGTTATCAGGTCGTATTGCTTGTCGCTGCGTCGTAGGTAGTTTCTTCCTTCAGCAACAATGACATTTACGTTCTTGAAGCGCGTGTAGATTCCCCCGTTATAGTTGCTGTAGTGCTTCACTATTGAAATCATCTGCGGATTTATATCCACAGCGGTGATCTGCTTATATCCAGCTTTGAGAGCAAGGAGCACGTCTCTCCCTCCGCCTGGACCCACTACAAGAGCGGAATTTTTCCAGTCGTCAGGCAAATCCAGAAGCGGCAGCATCCCTCCGAACCCGCCCACCGCGTTGACAATCGCATTTGAGGAATCGGCGAAAGAGCCGTCGAATCGAATCATGTTTGCGCCGGCAGCACCGTCAATGAAGATCGCCATCGAGGATGTATCCGAACTGAACCTGACGAGATCAGTGCGTCCGAATGCACTCCATCTTGAGTCGATGATTTTTGCCGAGTTTCCTTCCATCGACATAAGGCGGTACAAATCCTTGTTTGGATCTCTTCCTATTGGAACATCGCCAAGTAGTGCATTACCAGAGTCGAGCACAAAGAGAACTCCAACCGCGAGGAATACAGGGACGGTCAGGAACCAGCGCTTCAGTGTTGTTGCCACGACGGAGACGAGAGCGAGCAGAGTTGCGAGAAACAAGATCGCCTCGATAGGACCAATCCAATCAATCATCCCCTGGAAAGAAATCGCGCCAACTGCAGCGCCGAACAAATCAGACGCGTAAAGCAAGCTGGTGAGCGAGGCAAATAATCGGAAAATACGGGCAAACACGAATCCCGACGCGGCGAACGGCAGCGCAGCCGAGATGGCTATTACTGTCACACCTTGAGTCGGACCTACTTCGATAATCAACAGAACTGCAATAACGAGCGCCAACACCGTAGAGAGTATTCCCTTTGTGGGAAAAGCGGCTTCGATGCTGACATCTGATCGACTTCGGGAAAGGAAGTGCTCCAAAATCGCGCCGATAGATATCCCAAGCAGCGATACCCCAACAATCAGGAACACATACTGGTTTGTGAAGAGCACTGAGGCAATTCGAGTGAGCAAAATCTCGTAAGCCAGCATGACGGCTGAAAGAGCGAAAGTGATAAGTAAGAGCCGCCAACGAGATATCGACCTTTGTGGCGCTACTTTTGCGTTCGCTGTTCTGTTTGACGTTTCCATGGTTTTATTCTCCCGCTGAGGTCGTTTTAGGCATAAGGGCAAAATATTCCGAGTGCCTTGTAGAAAGAGTGCGGCACGGGCGTCAGCATCAGAAAGAGAAGGACGAAAGCGAACGCACCCAACGCCACTCGGCGCGAATCTAATTTAGAAAAGTCATTTAGCGGAGGCGCGCTTTTAATGCCTGCAATGAAAAACACTATGATGGCCCAAATGAGAAGCCCAGACCACACGAAAAGTGCCAGCAGGAAAAGCGCGAAGAGTGCCACCATGCCGATCGTCTCAGCCTTCCTTCTTCCAAAGAGTGCATGTGCGACATGACCGCCGTCAAGCTGACCGATGGGGAGTAAGTTCAAGGCAGTCACAAGTATTCCAAGCCACCCCGCAAATGCGAGCGGACTCATGAGAACGTTGTGACCTTCAACGAGTTGGCTGCCAAATGAAAGCTTTGCAAGGAGAGCAAAGAGGACAGATGAACCGACATCCGAGCCTCTCTGTGTCATGGTAGCGACATTTGTCGCAGGAAGGACTGTTGAATAATGAAGGCCTATTATGAGCGCTGGAATAGCGAACACGAGTCCCGCAAGCGGTCCCGAAATGCCGACGTCAAACAAGGCGCGCCTGTCTTTTGTCCGCGACTTTATCTGGATGAACGCGCCGAAGGTGCCAAGCGCGAATGGAACGGGAATGAAATATGGCAGTGTGACTTTCATGTTATGGGCGCGCGCAGTGAAATAATGGCCAAGTTCGTGCGCACCCAGTATAAGCATGAGACCGAGTGCATAAGGCAAGCCCGCGCCGAACCTGCCGGGATCATTCCATAAATTGATCCCCTGGTATGCCGCTCCAACCCATGTCGTGGTTCCTAAAGTTAAAAGGAAGAGTACAACATTCAGCCAGGAACTGCGCTTCACTTCGCCATGATCGTTCAAAGCTCCCGGTGTTAAAACTATGATGGGCCTTCCAGCTTCATCTTCCTGAAGGTATGCTTTCGTATCTGTGTTCTCGAAACGCTGCTGCAGTTTTTCAAATGCTGTATCAGGGTCAACAAGAAGTTTCCCTCTCAATACAAGGCTCCCGTCGACCTTTTCCTGATTCGTTATCCACATGACGTCAGCAGCATTATTAGCCAATGTCGTCGTTATGTGGCTGTCTTTCTCAGCGGCTTCGGGTTCTCCCACAGATTCTTCTTCCTCATGCATCGCGTGTTCAGTGTCAGTCACCGGCGCGCCGCCCATAAAGAAGAACATTACGGCACAGCAGATTATGATAAACAGAAAGAAGAAAACAGGACTTATCGCAACACCGCCCAGAACGAGCACAAAAAAGAGCACAATCGGAAGGACACATGCGAACAGCATAAGCAGTGTATGGTGAAAATCGTGTCTATGTTTCATGCTATATACTCCTTAATGTCAGCTAATGGTGATGATGGGACATCGGTTGATCTTCTCCGGAGTATTTCGGGGGTCCAGTTTCTCCCGTCTCTTGCGGATTTTGCTTTCCGCCGTGCTGATGTTGTGAATGACCTCCGCATCCTCCCATTCCACCATGGCCACGGTGCATGAAGAACATCAAGAGTGCGAAACCGATCAGAAAAAACAAAGTTTCCGACATGTTTATTCACCACCTTTCCTTGCTTTAAGCGAGCGCATCCATTCCGCGCTTCTTTGTTCGGATACTGACGGCATCCTCGACATTCGTTACGAAGATTTTACCATCTCCTGGTTGGCCGCTGTGGGAGTGGTCCAGGATTGAATCGATTACAATCTCAGCGAGGTCGTCGGGGCAAACTAATTCTATTTTCACGGCCTTGCTGTACCTTTGGCAATATTCCATAGATATGTTCAATTCTTTTCTGTCAGCCCAACTGCCAAGAAGAGATACATCTATAACCGTCATGCCGTTGATGCCGATAGCTTCGAGGTGTGAGATTACCTCGTCTGCCCTCTCGGGTCTGATATAAGCCTTTATTTCTTTCATGACAACTTCTCCTTCCTATTTTTGTTCGCATGGCGCGTAGAGCAAAGCGCATAGCGCGAGTCTGTAGATTTGGGAAATTCCATTACTCCACCACCAACTTCCCGTGCACCTTTCCTTTTCCACATAGGAAACTGTACTCGCCCGGCTTCTCCGGAATAAATTCGGTCGATACCACCTGATAGTGAGGCAGCTTCATCCTTTTGTTAAAATCAGGGAATAGGACCTCCTCTGTGCAGTACGAGATTTCCTTTCTGAGAAAATTCACCCTGAGGAGCTTTCCCGCTTTCGCGGTGATTACATTCGGCGAGTAGCTATGGTTCACTATTATGTTGGCTTCTTGGATGCGAGTCCTTTCAATCACGGCCTTTTCTTTCTTTTCCATGATGCTCCAGAACCAGTAGTAGAGAGCAGTCGCTAGAGGGATCGCAATCAAAGCTTTAAGAATGTCGGGCGTGATCATTGTAACCTCCATTGTTCAGCGAAAGTAAATGTTCGTACTTGCCTATGCCCATCGATTTACGAACTTCTTCGAGAAGACGGTCGCGTTCGGCGATTATTCTTTCGAGCTGAATCTCGAATGTGATCAAGCAAAGGCCGGTATGGAAATAATATGTTTCGCCTTCGAACTCACGCTTGAGCTCGGTGTTAGCTTCCATACCACAAACAA
>CAZRXH010000155.1:0-1749 GCA_964603995.1 uncultured Bacteroidota bacterium
CTATCTCTTCAAACTGTCTGACGATGTAGCCTTCATACTTCGTTTCAATCTCCACCTGTTCCACTACTGCCTTGTCACTGGCGGCATCAATTGGAACAGAGTCCGTTCGAAAGAAATCCAGCCGAAGAAGTCCGGACAGCGTGACGTCTTGTCTCTTGAGCAGCTGCGACAGTTTCTCGTTCTCCGACAGTGGTGCGGACCCGATTGATTCCAGATAAGAGTTTACCGCTACAGGAGGAACACTCTTCTGAGCAACATATTCCGATAGTATCTTGATGTACTCTTCCTTCTTTCTCATGGATTGATATACGTCGCTTGGAACAAGACCAAATTTGTATCCATATTCCATTAACCTTCTGTCTGCATTGTCTTGTCTCAGTATTAGACGATACTCAGCGCGGGAGGTGAACATTCTGTAAGGCTCACTCGTGCCTTTGTTAACGAGGTCGTCTATGAGGACTCCGATATACGCCTCGGATCTCTTGAGCACGAAGGGTTCACCGCCTTTGACTCTAATTGCAGCATTGATGCCCGCGACAATTCCCTGACCAGCGGCTTCTTCATAGCCCGATGTGCCGTTGATCTGTCCGGCAAAGAAAAGACCTTTGACTAAATGTGTCTCCAGCGAAAGCTTCACCTGATGTGGCGGGAAGAAATCATATTCGACCGCATATCCAGGCCGCAGCATCTCGACATTCTCAAGTCCGGGGACTGTCTTCATCGCCTCGAACTGGATATCTGCTGGAAGGCTGGTCGAGAAACCGTTGACGTAGACGACGTTTGTGTCGCGCCCCTCCGGCTCAAGAAATACCTGGTGCCTCTCCTTCTCGGCAAACCTTACAATCTTATCCTCGATGGACGGACAGTATCGCGGACCGATTCCTTTTATGAGTCCAGTGAACATTGGCGACTTGTCGAATCCCGTCCTCAGGACTTCGTGAGTTTTGTGGTTTGTATACGTCAGGTAACAACTCACCTGGTCTCGGGTTACTTCCTTTGTCTGGAACGAAAACGGCTGAGGCTCAGCGTCACCGGGTTGCTCCTCTACACTGCTGAAGTCGATGCTCCGGCGGTCGACGCGCGGCGGTGTGCCGGTCTTCAATCTACCACTGACGAAACCAAGCTTCTCCAGCGATGCAGTGAGTCCGACAGCAGGAGGCTCGTTGAAACGCCCGCCAATCCTACTCTTCAGGCCTGTATGCATGACACCGTTCAGGAATGTTCCCGAAGAGATTATAAGAGCACTGCAGGAAACCCTAGTACCGGTCCCAGTCTCAACTCCTGCGATCCGACCGTCCTCAGTATACACCTCCGTCACCATATCCTGCATGATGTGCAGGTCAGTCTGGGCCTCGATGCGCTTGCGCGCCTCGACTGAATACGCCTCCCTATCATTTTGCGCCCTTGGCGACCACACGGCCGGACCCTTTGACTTGTTGAGCATCCTGAACTGAATACCGGTTGCATCAGCTATCTTCGCCATCTCCCCGCCGAGAGCGTCAACTTCCCTCACCAAGTTACCCTTTGCTGTTCCGCCGATCGCAGGGTTGCAGGACATCCTTCCGACGGCGGCAATGTCCATTGTCATCAGCAAGACGGAGCAACCCATCCTGGCACCGGTCAAGGCCGACTCTATGCCAGCGTGGCCGGCACCGACTACGATTATGTCGTACTTTCTTTCGTTCATTTCACACTTGATCAGGAAGCCGAAAACAGAAGCAAGGGGCCACGGGCGGGATTCATCTCTCC
>CAZRXH010000155.1:1849-5480 GCA_964603995.1 uncultured Bacteroidota bacterium
AGCCTCTTCCTTTCGACTTTTTACCTCTTATCTCTCCGACAGTTTCACGTGAAACCGTCATTTTCCTACGCAGAATCTTGAAAATATGTTATTCAGAATATCGTCTGTTGTTATCTCGCCGGTAATCTCACCAAGAGCATTCAACCCAGCCCGCAGGTCAAGCGCGACAAATTCGCCGGTCTTTCCTGCTCTCAGAGTCTCCAAAGCCAGCATGAGGCTCCTCTTCGCACGTGCCAAAGCATCGCGGTGGCGAGTATTTGTGACCACGACCGACGATTCATTCGCCTGCTCGCCAAGAGCTATCTTTGATAACCGATTTTTCATGAAATCAATTCCTTCCCCCATGAGCGCAGATACAAAAAAGACATCACCGTCTTCCTGACTTCGCGGCGCTTCTGTTGGGTATAGGTCTACCTTATTCCAGACTTTGACCAATTTGATCCCCGCTTTCGTGCAAACCTCGGCCAATCTCACATACATTGAGTCGATGCCGTTATAATAATGCTCGCCATAGTCGATGACGAGGAGCACAATGTCCGCTTCTTCAGCTTCCTTCTTCGCCCTTTGCACTCCCTCCCGTTCAATGCTATCGGTAGACTCTCTCAACCCGGCGGTATCGGTAAGCCTGAAGAGGACACCGTCAATGGATATACTCTCAGAGATAGTGTCCCGCGTCGTGCCGGGTGTCGCGCTCACGATTGCTCTGTTCTCCCCCAACAACGCGTTCAACAGACTTGACTTGCCTGCATTCGGTTTTCCAGCAATGGTAACCCGAACTCCCTCCTTATATATTCTGCCCACAGCATAGCTGGACAACAGGCCATCAATTGCTCCCAAGGCGCTGACCAGTCGATCCTCGAGTGTCGCTCTGTCCGCAAATTCAACGTTCTCCTCGGAGAAATCCAGCTCCAACTCAAGAAGTGACGCCAGATTCAGCAATTCGTCCCGCACTCCTTTTATCTCCCTCGACAGTTCTCCCGATAATTGCCTGATTGAACTTCGGTATGCCGCCTCACTTTGGGAGTGTATGAGGTCACCGACGGCCTCAGCCTGCGAAAGGTCCAGCCGGCCGTTGAGGAAGGCTCGCTTCGTAAATTCCCCCGGTTCAGCAGAACGAGCCCCCGCGTCAAGCAGCGATTGAAGGACTTTCTGAGTAACCAGGTAACCACCATGGCAACTCAGCTCCACTACATCTTCGCATGTGTAGCTGCTTGGCTTCCTGAAAGTCACCGCCACCACCTCGTCGACGTAGCCACCGCGATCATCCACAATCCTTCCAAAATGCGCAGTGTGAGAAGGAGAATCAGAAAGCCGGATCCTCCCGACGAAAACCTTATCAGCAACCCCGAATGCATTCTCACCGGACAACCTGATCACACTTATTCCGCCCTCTCCTAAAGGAGTAGCAATCGCCGCTATTGTGTCACTGTCTCTTAGTCTCAAATACACATATCAATTTAACACAACGGGTTCACGAGTTAAAGGAAACCTCCCCCAAGCAACGATCTCACACTCTCTTCGTCCTAACCGGAACCTTATTGACACAAGAACCATAATCGCATTCGCTCCCAACAACGGACCAAAAAATGTCCCTGTTTCGGTTGTTTGTGATTTCTTTTCGTCGGAACTTACCAATAAAAAAACATGAAGACTTTCGGCAAATCATCAAAGCTAAACAATGTCTGCTATGACATTCGCGGACCCGTTCTCGACGAGGCGAAAAGAATGGAGTCAGCGGGACAAGAGATACTCAAACTCAACATAGGCAACCCAGCATCATTTGGTTTTGAGGCGCCCGAAGAAGTCGTCAAGAACGTATCTGTCAATCTGACCAGGGCTGAAGGTTACATCGACTCGAAGGGCCTGCTCAGCGCCCGGGAGGCTGTCGCCAGATATTCAGCCGCCAGAGGCATCGCGGATGTGGATATAGAGAACGTATTCATCGGAAATGGTGTGAGCGAACTAATTGTCATGGCGATGCAGGGCCTGCTGAACGACGGAGACGAGGTGCTCATCCCCGCTCCGGATTACCCGCTCTGGACAGCCGCCGTAGTGCTTGCGGGAGGGACACCCGTTCACTACGTCTGCGATGAACAATCCGACTGGCAGCCGGACATCTCAGATATCAGACGAAAATTTTCTGTGCGCACGAAGGGCATCGTCGTGATCAACCCGAACAATCCCACAGGCGCCGTCTACCAAGATGAAGTGCTCAAAGCCATTGTCGACCTCGCGCGCCAGCATGAGCTGATAGTTTTCAGCGACGAGATCTATGACAGGATCCTATATGAAAATGCCAGGCACATTTCCATTGGTTCGATAGCGAACGACGTCCCGTGTGTGACTCTCAACGGCCTTTCGAAATCCCACCTCATAACCGGCTACAGAGTCGGATGGATGATCTTCAGCGGAGATCTCTCGCGAGTCAAAGGCTATCTCGAAGGAGTAAACATGCTTGCCTCGATGAGACTCTGCAGTAACGTTCCCGCCCAATACGCAATTAAGGTGGCGTTGGAGAGAGACGACATCATCAGGGGACATACTTCGGCAGACGGAAGGCTCAAGAGGCAGCGCGACCTCGGATACGAAAGGCTGAAACAGATCCCCGGTCTTTCTTGTACCAAACCGAGAGGAGCCTTCTATTTCTTTCCCAAGATAGACACGCAACTCTTCGGGATAAAAGACGATGAGCAATTTGTCCTCGATCTGCTCATGAAAGAAAGGGTTCTCATTGTTCAGGGAACCGGATTCAATTGGTTCAAGCCCGACCACTTCAGGATAGTGTTCCTACCGGAGGTGGCTCAGCTGCAGAGGGCGTTCGACGCCATAGAAGATTTCCTCAAAGACTACCACCAGAGATAGACAACCATCTATCTGTGCTACCGTCCCGGCGCGTGTCTGTCCGCCTAACGCGAACAAGCCTTGCAAAGATTTTCGACACAGCGTAAAATATAGCGCGTAATTCAAGCGAGGTTCTGGAAAAATGCGAACTGCGAGAAACCTCATCCTCCTTGCTGCCGCACTTCTGACAGTCGGCTGTGGGGGTGTGAAAGGCAAGGGTCACACCACGATTGAGAACATGGAGGCAACGATGTCAACAGACTCGACCGCTCGAATCGTTTTGACAAGCAGCGCTTTCAAAGAGGGAGAGATGATCCCGAAGAAGTATACCTGCGACGGTCCGGACATCTCACCGCCGCTGAGATGGGACTCTGTCCCCTCTCAGGCTAAAAGTCTTGCACTGATCGCCGACGATCCCGACGCGCCGATGGGCACATGGGTACACTGGGTAATATTCAATATCCCTCCACACATCAGCGACCTCCCCGAGAATGTTTCACCCAAGGATTCGTTGCTGAGCGGGGCTCTGCAGGGAAGAAATGATTTCCGCAAGGT
The DNA here is from genome assembly GCA_964603995.1 of uncultured Bacteroidota bacterium. Lineage (GTDB taxonomy): Bacteria > Bacteroidota > Ignavibacteria > Kryptoniales > JAKASW01 > JAKASW01. The sequence goes on from CAZRXH010000155.1 coordinate 5,246, forward strand.
CGGATATGGCGGCCCCTGCCCTCCAGGTGGGACTCATCGATATTACTTCAAACTATATGCTCTCGACACAATGCTGAAGCTTAAGTCTGGCTGTTCAAAAGGCGACCTCCTCAAAGCGATGGAAGGGCATATCGTAGGCGAGGGACGATTGATGGGAAAGTATTCACACTGATGTCTTCACCAGCATTTCGGCGAGGCATCGAGTCATGATTTCCTTTGAAGATATTTCCAAACG
>CAZRXH010000156.1:0-1240 GCA_964603995.1 uncultured Bacteroidota bacterium
ATAGGCGACCACGACGTCCGCACCGAAGGAATGTCGTATGGAATGATGATCGCCGTCCAGATGAACAGGAAAGATGTGTTCGACAGGATCTGGAAATGGGCAAAGACTTACATGCAGTTCAAGAGCAGCCCGCACAAAGGCTACTTCGCGTGGCATTGCAGGCCGGACGGAACGGTGCTCGATTCGAATGCGGCGTCCGACGGGGAGTCGTGGTTTGTTATGTCCCTTTTTTTCGCGTCAGGCAGATGGGGCAACGGGAAAGGCATTTACGATTACAGGGAACAGGCCCAGGATATACTCAACACGATGCTTCACAAAGATTCGCAGCCGGGGCACGGCAAAGTGACGGACATGTTCAATAAGGAAAAGAAACTCGTCGTATTTGTTCCCACAAAGCTGGCAGACAAGTTTACGGATCCTTCATACCAGCTTCCACATTACTATGAATTGTGGGCAAGATGGGCCGACAGGGACGACAGTTTCTGGCGCGAAGCTGCAACGGCAAGCCGCCGACTGCTGAAGCGGGCAGCTGACCCAAAAACAGGTTTGTGTCCGGATTACTGCAATTTCGACGGGACAGCAGAGACCAAATGGCCGGGCGGGCACGGCGATTTCAGGTTTGACGCATGGCGGGTTGGGATGAATGTCGCAGTTGACTACGAGTGGTTCGGGGCGGACAAGTGGGAAGTGACGGAGTGTAATCGCCTGCTCAACTTTTTTCAGAGTCAGGGAATAGACAGCTACGGCAACCAGTACACGTTGGAAGGTAAAAAGTTGGGAGAACCCCACAGCACAGGTCTTGTATCGATGAACGCGGTCGCAGCGCTGGCATCGACCGACAAAGACCGGAAAGAATTTGTCAGAGCTTTTTGGGACGTGTCCGTACCAACCGGGCTCTACAGGTATTACGACGGCATGCTGTACATGCTGGGGCTGCTGCAAGTGAGCGGGAATTTCAGAATTTATGGTGGACATAAATGAACGAATTCAGGATGAGTGATCGGACTAACTCAATTAAACCACAAGAGACACTGAGACACGGAGAGGTGAACAAGAGCTTTTTCTCTGTGCCTTTGTGTCTCTGTGTTTCAGTTCTCGCGATTTGCATGATCGCACTTGCTTCTCCGACCAGGACGTTTGCCCTGGGCGCAAAATCGTACATCACGACTAAGAACGAGAAAGGAGAATTCGTCCTCTCAGCATCCGGCAAATCGGCCCCGCTCTGCGTCAGCTCCGAAGA
>CAZRXH010000156.1:1340-5013 GCA_964603995.1 uncultured Bacteroidota bacterium
TGAAGGCCAACTATCTCTGGCCCGCGATGTGGAACAACGCGTTCAACGAAGATGACTCGCTGAACCCGGTCATGGCCAACAAGTACGGCATCGTCATGGGAACGTCTCACCAGGAGCCGATGCTCAGGGCGCAGAAGGAATGGGACAGGCGGTACATGAGAACTATCGGGCCCTGGAACTTCGCCAAGTTCCCCGATACCCTCGAGAACTTCTGGCGCGAAGGCATAAAGCGTAACAGGAATTGCGAGAGCATCATAACGATCGGTCTTCGCGGCGAGAACGACTCACCGATGGCTCACGGTGGCCTGACAGCCGACACGACACTTCTCGGCAGGATCGTCCGCGTGCAGGAGAAGATACTGGCCCAGGAAATGAATCCGGATGTCGCGAAGATTCCGCAGCTTTGGTGTCCGTACAAGGAAGTCCTCAGTTACTACAATGCAGGTTTCCGCGTCCCTGATTACGTCACCATGCTCTGGACCGACGACAATTACGGTAACATACGCCGGCTTCCGAGCGCCGCGGAGAGAGAACGAAGCGGCGGCGCCGGCATATACTATCATTTCGATTATCACGGCGGCCCGCGAAACTACCAGTGGATCAACACGAACGCCCTTCCGAAAATCTGGGACCAGATGTCTCTGGCGAAAGAATACGGCGCCGACCGCATCTGGATCGTCAACGTCGGGCACCTGAAGGGCTACGAGCTCCCGATCTCGTATTTCATGGACCTTGCCTGGAACACGAACCGCTGGACGAACAGCAATATAGCGGAGTACGCGCGCTCGTGGGCAGAGCAGCAGTTTGGTCCAAGGTATGCGAAACAAATTGCCGACATTTTGCTGAAATACTCAAAGTACAACAGCAGGCGAAAGCCGGAGCTGCTCAGCCCGACAACATACAGCATCGTCAATTACAGCGAAGCTGGCGACGTCGTCGCGAATTTCAAGAAGATCACCGACCAGGCCGAGAATCTCTATAAGAAAATCCCCGCGAATGAGAGGGACGCTTTCTACGAGCTCGTCCTCTTCCCGACGAAGGCGTCATACATCTTGAACGACATGTACTACGCTGCAGGACGGAATGAATTGTACGCGAGCCAGGGACGCGCGACGACGAACGAGATGGCTGCGAAAACACGCGATTTGTTCGCGGCAGACACGAGCCTGATGGGATACTTCAACCGCTCGTTCGACAACAGCAAGTGGGACCACTTCATGGATCAGCCGTTCATCGGGTACACGAGCTGGAACCAGCCGCGTGAAAACAACCTGAACGCGATCGACCTGAAAAATATCGATGTGCCCGAGGCTGCCTCGATGGGCGTTGCCGTCGAGGGCTCCGAATCTGCATGGCCTGATTCTAAGAAAGATGCGGTTCTACCGGGATTCGATCCGTTCGAAGAAGGACGGCATTACATTGATGTATTCAATAAAGGAAAGACGCCGTTCGAATACACCGCGAAGTCCGACAAACCATGGATAATAGTCTCGCCGTCCAAGGGTGAAGTCGATGGGCAGACGCGGCTTTGGATCAGCATAAACTGGAACAAGACTCCGAAAGGAACTTCGAACGGAACGGTCACGATCAGCGGCACGCATGAGAAGGTGTCGGTCAAAGTCGAGGCAACATACCCGACGGCAGTAACGCAGGGCACGCTGAACGGCTTCGTCGAAGAAGACGGCTGTGTCTCAATTGAAGCCGCGCATTATTCGAAACGCACCGATGCCGGCACCAACCGTCCGAATGGATCCCTTCGGGACTGGATCAACATACAGGGTTACGGGAACACGCTTTCCGGGATGAGAGCGACATCGTCAGCTGATGCTTCACCCGCTGTACCGGGGAAAGATTCTCCCTGTCTCGAATACAGGATGTTCCTACTCGACACGGGAAAAGTAAACGTGGAAGGAATATTCAGTCCGACATTGAACTTCATGCCGGGTCGCGGACTTCAATACGCGATTTCACTCGATAACGCCGTGCCCAAAACAGTCACGCTCGTTCCTGCCGATTATGTCGCGGGATTCGGAGAGGACTGGGGAAAGACTGTCGAAGACAACGTTAGGAAAAGCCTCACCTCTTTCACGATTCACAGGCCCGGATATCACACTCTCAAAATCTGGATGATCGATCCGGGCGTGGTGCTGGAGAAGATTGTGGTGAACTGCGGCGGCGTGAAGAAGAGTTATCTCGGCCCGCCGGAGAGTTATCACAGAGATGTGAGAAATGAAAAATGAGATCGATAGATTATATTGCCTCCCAAGGGATCTGTTTGTGAAAAATAAGACTTCTCAGGAGGCAAGATGAGAACTCGTGCCATTCTATTGATTGGCTGTCTGTTTATTCTGTCTAATCCGGGATACGGCCAGTCTCCTTCGTTCAAGACTTATACGAATCCTGTTTTTCCGGGAGACCATCCGGATTGTACTTTGAGAAAAATTGGAGAGTTCTATTACACAACCGGCTCTTCGTTCAGCACTTCGCCGACTATTTACCGCTCGACGGACCTCGTTCACTGGGAACCGGTATCGCACCCGGTGTCGAACTCATGGAAAGGTTTTGAAGGGACGCCGACAGACGGATGCTGGGGCGGCGACCTGGTTTATTACGGGAACAAGTACTGGGATTTCTTCGGACACGCTTCGAAGATGTATTTTGTTACTGCCGACAAGCCGGAAGGACCGTGGACCGGGCCGGTAGAGATGATTTGTCCGAAGAGCGTACCCGGACTCGGCATGGACAATTCGATATTCATCGACGGAGACAAGTGGTACCTCCTCGTCAAGAACGGGCAGGCGAGTAACTGGATCTTGCAGCTCGGACCGGACGGTCAGCCCGCCGGAGCGATATACAATTTGTGCTGGCTAAATCCCGCACCGAACCACCCCTACAGCTGGGCCGAGGGACCGGTGATGTGGAAACATGACGGATACTATTATTACTGTTTCGCGATAAACGTGTACGCAGGTCAGCGGATTTTCAGAAGCCGGACGCTGACTTCCGACTCGACAGCGTGGCAGAACATCGGCGATTTCTTTAACGGAGATTCGGCGGCAAGAGCTGGGTCATCTTTTCCTTCACCGAATCATTCGTCCGCTGCCGTTACGGCCGGTGACAGCACATATTGGGTCTTGACTCCGGCATACTCGACGGCTGAATGGCGGGGCCAGGGTCGCCAGGGTCTGCTGAGCCAGGTTACGTATGACGCGAACGGCAAGCCGACGGCCGAGTTCCCGTTGAACAAACCGATGACTGCGCCCGACCTGCCGAGCAGCGGAATACCATGGATGGTGCCGAAGTCAGATTTCTTCAACTCAGACACGCTGAGTCCCGCATGGCAGCTTCTCGGATACTGTCCCGTGCTCCCTTATTCTCTCACAAAGCGGCCGGGGTGGCTCTGTCTCATGCCGGTCGATCAGGAAAACACGATCGTCCAGAGCGACGCCGAACATAATTACTCGCTGATCACGCGCGTCGATTCGGATCCGAAATCATCCAGGGATGAAGCAGGTCTCAGAATAATGACAGGTCTGCGGACTCTCTATGCCAAGCTCTACAGCTCATATAATGACGGCGAGAAAGTCATCATCTTCTCATTTGACAAAGTTCGTTACAGTGTTGCGAACAACATTGGCGACACGCTGTGGCTGAGGCTGGTACGCGTCAATCA
>CAZRXH010000157.1:0-5012 GCA_964603995.1 uncultured Bacteroidota bacterium
ATACAACATCTCTTTGACAATGTCCGTTTTACCCTTCCAGGATACGTTTCAGATGTCGGAATCATGGATGCGGGAGTCTTCGAATATGGAGGGCAATGGATCCGCGACGCCTCCAACACTGCGATGGGACTACTCCGAATCGGACAATTCGAATTGACGAAGACGCTTCTTGCTTACATGATGGACAATATGATTACGGAAAATGGCGCCACGATGATCGCGAGCAGTTATGAGAAGCCCGAGAATGAAGAGTTCGATCAAATGGGGGAATTGTGGGATGCAATGAAGGATTACTATTATTGGAGTGGTGACTCGTCGCTTCTAAAGAAGAATGCTTCCAAGCTGATCGCGATGACAAATCGTCCCCTCATTCCGGAGTTTCGCGACTCCACTGGAATGGTCCATAACAAAAGGGAGTATTGGGAGAGGTTCCTGACGGATGGCTATGAACTGGCTTATCAGGTTTGGGTGATACGAGGACTCGATGATGCGATTGAACTCGCACCTGTCATAGGCGCCGAGAAACACATTCCGACATGGCGGTCAGCTGAACAAAAGATGCTGAATGCGATGTTGCATGATCCGAAATTCAAGTTGGTTCATGATGGTGCGCTGATAAAGAGAAGGACGCTTGACGGACAAGTTGCAGATACGCTGAGATACAAGGGATACATAGTGGATTCACCGGCAGTGACGGAATCTCTTCAACGACTACTTCCGGACGCTTCGATGGCTCTACCAATCGAGATGGGGATCGTAGATCCGAAGTCTGCTCTGGCAAAGAGGACGCTGGACAACCTCCAGGCATTATGGAACAGCCGCTGGTCATCTGGAGGATATGATCGGTACAACACAAGTTCTCAGCCGGACCAACCTGGTCCGTGGTCGTTCGCCACGTGCTTCTTGCTTCGTGCACAGCAGGAGGCAGGCATGTACGAGCGCAGCCGCAAAACACTCGAATGGCTGTATGATGTTCAGGGCGGACATACTGGTGCCTATTTTGAGGAGATACCGATCAACCGCCACCAGGAATTCTCGGACGGCATCCTGCCATGGCCTGCCGCTGAAGTCGCTTCGTTTGTTGTCAGGAACTGGCTGGGTGTTAGTTTCCGGGATAATCGAGTTGTTATCAAGCCTAACCTTTATCCAGGGAGTAAGCCGGTCAAAGCCAGCCTTCGATACCGGGAAAGCAGGATCGATCTGCAGATCGATGGCGCTGGTCCGGTCAGAAAGGCAATCGTCAACGGTACGACCGTCATGCCGCGAAAGGACGGCTCCGTCGTATTGCCTGTCAATTTCACAGGTGGAAAAGTTGTCCTCGAGACTCACTGACGCAAGTACTCCTTGTGCCAGAACGGCGTTAGAATTATTTTGTTGTTAAATTTTCCTTTGTCAACAAAGAGAAGAGTATATGAAGCGAGTAGTCTTCTGGGCTGTGGCTTTTCAGATCATCGGGATGAGCGGAACAATGTACGCCTCCAGTTTTGTGCCGGCCAATAATTCGGACATCCAATACTTCGGCCGTTGGGATTTCTCGGATTCGCTGAATCCCCGGCACTCATGGCCGGGTGTCTTCATAATTGCAGTGTTCGACGGCGACAGCATCGGCGTCCGCATGCAGGATACGGTTAATTACTATGATGTCTATATAGATGGCAAACTTCACAGCATTTTTCATGGCGATAAGCCGGGTGACGCAGACTACATTCTCGCCGATAGTCTGCAAGACACGATTCACACTTTGCGATTGAGCCAGAGGAATATTTCGTTCGGCATATACACTTTTTCAGGATTCATACTTCAGGACGGCGCGAGGCTTTATCCACCACCGGCTCCTCCAAAGCGGAAGATCGAGTTCATAGGAGATTCGTTCACAGCCGTTGAGGGGAACGAAGCGAAAGATTCAGTCATGCAGTGGGAGGCGAAGTTTCCGGTGACCGACATCGATAGCGGATTCGCAGCGATTACTGCCCGCCATTTCGATGCGCAGTACCATATTACTGCACGATCCGGAATAGGCTGTGTTTGCGATTGGCGGGGAGATACAAACACGTCGATGCTGAAGTATTACGACCGAACTTTGATGGAATCGAGTGAGCCGAAGTGGGACTTCAAAAAATGGGTTCCAGATCTGGTGGTAATCTGTCTTGGACTCAACGATCACTCGGGACTGGTCGGCAAGAATGGAAAGGTCTCTGCAAAGAATTCGAAGTTCTTCAGGGACGGTTACTCGAAATTGCTCGATATGGTCAGGAGAGATTACCCTGGAGTTCCGATTCTCGCATGGGCGCCCTTCCCAAGGTGGGCGCGAGAGAACACCAGGCAAGTGGTTCAGGCCGAGAAGGCGAAGGGATTCAAAGAGCTCTACTACTCGCACTTCGATGAGTTTCCCGGAGGATATGTCGCGAACGGCCATCCAACGGTTGAAACGCACAAGAAAATGGCGGCGGAATTGATCAAGTCCATAGACTCCATGGAAGTGTTTTCGTCAGATCACTGACATGCGAGTTTGACAAGCATGACACTTCCAGTAGTGTCACGATGCAACAACTAGATTGCGCGTCAGTTCGTTTGTTCATTTACAAATTACCAGGGAGAAGCCAATGAGAAGTCTTTTTACAGGATGGTTAAGGAAGCTGACTATCTTTCAACTTGCAGTCATGGTGGTGGCGCTATCTCTTCAGAAGAGTGCGACAGCCCAGACTCCTTCGAGGATAGAGTATGGGAACAAAGCAATTTTCGTAAGCGGAATAAACATAGCCTGGGTCAACTTCGCCGGTGATCTCGGACCCAACCCGCCCGATCTCACACAGTTCAGAACGATATTCCAACAGGTTCGCAACAGCGGCGGAAACGTCCTGCGGTTCTGGCTGAACACCGACGGGTCTCAGACGCCGGAGTTTGATTCGAACGGTCTGGTCGTCGGCCCAGGTCCCGTCGCTATCCAGAACCTGAAGGCGATTTTGAATCTGGCTCACCAATACAGGGTCGGGCTGATCCTCTGCTTGTGGTCGCATGATATGTTGAACACTGCGTCATTGAGTACGACCGAGCTGAATCGAAACGACTCGCTTCTGATGGATACTACCTACACGATGGCTTACATACGCAACGCGCTCATACCGATGGTGGATTCGGTGAAGGGGAATCCTGCTGTCGTTGCATGGGAAATCTTCAATGAGCCGGAGGGAATATCGAATGAGTTCGGCTGGTCCGGTCGCAGACATGTCCCGATGGTCGATATCCAGCGATGCATCAACCTCATGGCCGGCGCGATTCACAGGGCCGACACAAGCGCTCTCGTTACGAGCGGCGCGTGGATGTTCCAGGCGCTGACTGATGTGAACCCTGTCTCGAGCACGAAGTATCAGCGTCTCAAGGAAATCAGCAGCATGTCCGAGGCTCAGATTGCCAGTGAGGCTGCACAGTTCAACGCGCGACACAGAACGAGTTTTACTCCATCGGAATATCTCAGCTATCTTGACAAGATTGCAGTAACGGGCAATATGAACTACTATACCGATGCCAGATTGATAGCGGCGGGTGGAGACAGTGCTGGTACACTGAACTTCTATTGCGTTCACTATTATTCTTCCGATGGCACCGCGTATGATCCGTTTACCCATTCTGCTTCTTACTGGCAGTTAGACAAGCCGGTTGTTGTCGCAGAGTTCCATATGGATGAAACGAATGGCGTTCCGAGTCAATACCTGTATCAGACACTTTACCAGTCGGGGTACGCCGGTGCATTGGATTGGTCGTGGACAGATTTCCCGTCCGTCGGTCCCAACTCCGCATCCGAAACATGGACATCTCTGCTGTACATGTGGAACCACTACAGGTCCGACATCGACGCCTTTGGAGCGGACTGGCCCAGCCTTGTCGCGATCACGAGTCCGAAGAACAATGATGCGTACCCCGATAGCACGCAACTGACTATAGCCGTTACCGTGGTGGATAGCGGATCGTCCATTGCGTCAGTCAGCTTCTACGCAAACGACAGCCTTTTGGGCGAAGTAGTCGCACCTTCCGACTCAGTTTCCGATACACTGTACTATTCGTTTGTGTGGAAAGGCATCGTTCCGGGAAGTTACACTCTTTATGCGCTGGCGACCAACAACGAAGGGATGCAGCAGTACTCCGGCAATATCGCAATCTCAGTCGGCAGCGTACCCATGACGAGGCTTCAGGCAGAAGGGGCTGCGGTGTATGGAGCGAATATCACCGTAAAGAGTGATCCGTCTGCGAGCGGAGGAGCATACCTGGACATACAAACGAATGACACGAATGCGACCGTCACATGGCAGTTTAAGAATCTGGCTTCTGCAGGCGAGTATCCGATTTCCTTCGGTTACAAGCTCGCCTACCAATCTCCCAAGACTCAATTCATAAACGTCAACGGTGTTCGTGTCGGGACCTTGACGTTTACCGGCTCGACAGCACTCTGGTTGGAGGAGACTATGACGGTTCCTCTAGTTCAAGGGACAAATACTGTCCAGATGCAGATGTCATGGGGATGGATGTACCTCGATTACCTTGCGGTCCCGACGGACATCGTGACTTCAGTCGCATCAACGCCGACTTTCCCAGCGAGTTTCTCGCTCGATCAGAACTTCCCGAATCCGTTCAACCCGTCGACTAGGATTGAATTCTCACTGCCATCGGCTCAGCACGTGACTCTCATTGTCTATAATGTACTGGGTCAGAAGGTGGCAGAGCTTATCGATCGAAAGATGACCGCTGGGAGTTACGCTGTCAGCTTTAATGGCTCAAGGTTGGCGAGCGGTGTCTATTTCTATCGCCTGCAATCCGGCAGCTTCTCTTCGGTCAAGAAAATGCTGTTGATGAAGTGAGTGCCAAGGTAAACTGTCTTGTTTCTATTCGGATGAAAAGTTCCGAACACAGTAAGACTCTGCAGCTGTGTAGTGAGGAGTCGGCATATGGCTGGAAACGGCCATATGCTAAGCGACTCGACAATGTAACCTATAGGGTGCTACACGAAAGCTCAGGTT
>CAZRXH010000158.1:0-4902 GCA_964603995.1 uncultured Bacteroidota bacterium
GTGTAAGGACTGAAGACGCCGTTTGGAAGCCGGACGATTGTATGCAGGTTAAATTCCTTCAGCAGCTCCTGTTTGATGGTGGTCTTTACTCCCTCGCCGAAGAGAAATCCATCGGGCAGAACGATAGCGGCTCTTCCGGTATCGTTTTTCAACAGATACATAATAAGCGCCAGGAAGAGGTCCGCCGTTTCGCGCGTCTGGTATTTCTTCGGAAAGTTCTGTTCGATGCCGTCTTCCTCCATCCCGCCAAACGGCGGATTGGTGATGATGCAATCGACTCTGTCTTTCGGTCCGTAATCCTTGAGCGGTCTGCTGAGCGTATTATCGTGCCGGATTTTTGTCGGGACGTCGATGCCGTGCAGCATGACATTCGTCATGGCCAGCATATGGGGCATAGGCTTTTTCTCTACGCCGGAGATCGATCCCTGCAGAACTTTGTTATCGCTGGGATTCTTTACCTGCTTTCTGAGATGCTCGATTGTATTGACTAAAAATCCGCCAGTTCCGCACGCCGGATCCAATATTGTCTCGCCCAGCTGAGGATTGATAATATCCACCATGAACTGCGTGACCGCGCGCGGCGTATAATATTCTCCCGCGTTGCCGGCAGATTGAAGATCGGCGAGTATCTTCTCGTAAATATCGTTGAATAAATGTCTGTCCGATGAAGAATTGAAATCGACATCTTCCTGGATGGTGTTGATGACCTGCCGCAGCAGCGTCCCTGATTTCATGTAGTTGTAGGCATCTTCAAAGACGCTTCCTACGACTTTTCCCTGGGGCGAAACCCCCTCGGAAATAGCTAATTTCTTCAGCGCGGGAAAGAGATTGTTGTTCACAAAGTCTATCAGTTCCTCACCCGTCATTCCTTCAGGATTGGCCGCCCAATTACGCCATTGATACCGGCTTTGCAGCGGGGATTTATATCCCGTAACGGTGACGCGCCATTCTTTCTCTTTGTCGTCGAATATCTTCAGGAACAGGAGCCACACCATCTGGCTGATTCTTTGCGCGTTGCCATCCACACCGACGTCTTTGCGCATAATATCCTGAATGCTTTTGATTAACGTCGTGATGGACATAGACTACTTTCTTGTTTAGGCAGCATAAATCTGTTGTTCGAGTTCACGGACGGCTTTCTGGTATTCCTGGGGACCGCCAAAAAACCTGACAATCTCTATCGGCGTGCCGAATTCGGTAAATGGATTGATGGTCAGGATTTGCGGCTCTTCTATGTGCACAATTCCTTCATCAGCATACTTGTCTAAAAGCGCATTCAGAACTAACCCGGCTTTTTCACCGTACTTGGAAAAATAATTCCGCTTCCGGACATTATTAGCGCGCTCTTTTCTTGTGAGCGGAGGCTTATCGAACGCGACATGGCACACCAGATCGAAAGCGTCATAATCTTTACCAACTTCTTCGGCAACGGCGCTCAACAGGATTCCGTGTCCTTCTAATTCTTCTATGATGGCTTTCTTTTGATCCGCCTTGCTCCATTGGTTGAGGAAAGTATCGAGGGACGCATATTCTTTGCGCACGTTTTTGCGAGTGTAATCTTTGAGCGATTCCGTTATGAGTTTCCCATTTCCGTCATAGTACTGCACACGCTCTGCGACAACGGAAACGGGCACATCCTCGACGTAATATTTGAATCGCTTGCCACTGCCGCCGGCAGGAGGGAACGGATCGACAATGATCTCGCCCCCATCGGGGATTCCTTCCTGCGTTCCTCCATCTACGGTTCCCGAAGGCTCAGGAGGAATAGGAGATTCATCCGGTTTCGGTTCGTAGATTAGTACCGGTGCCCCATCGAAGTCTTTATCGGCAAATAGTTCGGTTGCCTTGCGGAAATCCATGATCGTGAAGTAGAGCTTGTTATAATCTTCGTTAATTCGGGTTCAGCGTCCGATGATTGGTTTGAATGAAGATACGGATTCAATATTCTGGTCGATCACGATAAGTTTGCAGGTCTGCGCGTCGACTCCGGTCGACATGAGCTTTGAAGTGGTCGCAATAACAGGATAGCGGGACTCCGGCAGAATGAAACTATCGAGCTCCGCCTTGCCCTCATCGTTATCGCCCGTTATACGCATGACGTATTTGCTGTTCTTCGCCACTTCTTCGGCATTAAGATTCGTCAATTGCTGACGCATTCGTTCAGCGTGATCGATGTCTTCGCAGAAGATGATCGTCTTATCGTAAATGTTGGTCCCCTTAAGAAACGCCGTTACCTTCTCAGCGACAAGCTCCGTTCGCTTCTGAAGCACCAGCATCCGATCATAATCCTTTTGATTGTAAAGGCGATCTTCAATCACATTCCCGTTCTTGTCTCTCTTCCCATTTTCGGGCCGCCATCCAAGCAGATCCTTATCGAAATCTATTCGCACCACCTTGTATGGGGCCAGGAAGCCGTCATCGATTCCCTGTTTGAGCGAATACACGTAAACAGGCGGTCCAAAGTAATTGATGTTCGAGATATACTTGGTCTCCTTCGGTGTCGCGGTCAATCCTATTTGCGTTGCCGAAGAGAAATATTCAAGAATTTCCCGCCAGGCTGCGTCATCGGCCGCGCTTCCGCGATGGCACTCGTCGATCACGATGAGGTCGAAAAAGTCGGGGGAAAACTGTTTGTAAATGTTTCTCTCTTCCTCGTTGCCGGTGACTGCCTGATAGAGGGAGAGGTAGATCTCATACGATTTGTCTACCTCGCGATTGGTTATTTTTGTCATCGCACCGCCGAAAGGCTTGAAGTCATTCGTGCGCGTCTGATCGACAAGGATATTACGGTCCGCGAGGAAAAGAATCCGTTTCTTGATCCCCGCTTTCCACAGCCGCCAGATAATTTGGAAGGCAGTATATGTTTTGCCTGTTCCCGTTGCCATTACCAGGAGGATACGGTTCTGCCCTTTTGCCATCGCCTCGATAGTTCTGTTGATAGCAACTTGCTGGAAGTAACGCGGAGACTTGCCGCCGATGTCGACATAGTTGTCAAGCGTGACAAATTGCTCTTGTTCGAAGGAGAGCCCCTTCCACTTACAATACCTTGACCATAGTGAATCCGGCGACGGGAAATCTGTAAGCCCAATTTCACTTTCAACTTTCCCCTTTGTCGCCGTTCTATCGTGTTCCAGGAAGGCATCTCCATTGGAGGAATAAACAAAAGGAATATCCAGGACTTCGGCATAGCCGAGAGCTTGCTGCATGCCATCGCCAACGGAATGATTATTATCCTTTGCCTCGATGAGTGCAATCGGTAGATTGGCTTTATGGTACAGGATGTAGTCTGCACGCTTCGGCTGCCCGCGTGCGACCATCTTTCCGCGGACAATGACACGCCCTTTTGTAAAACTGACCTCTTCGCGCACCTGCGATTCGAGATCCCAGCCCGCCTTCTGAATCGCAGGAGAAATGAACTTGGAGCAGATGTCCCTTTCGGAAAGGTCGCGCTTATTCAATGAATTTTCCCGAATGATATCCCATCATTCTGTAAAGTCACATTTCTTGGTGTGGATTCGGAATCTCCGATTAAGACTGATAAGCCCGTTTGAAAATAGCCCGTTTTCAATTTGTGATTGATGCTAGCATATGGTGGGGAGAATTTCAAACTTCGCCCGGTCGACATTGGAGAGGATGAATGCGGTCGCCATCAGTTGGAAACGGACGGCTCTCGGGTGCACCCCCCTGAACGGGGTTTGGCGCTCTTGCGCAGGCGTCGGTTTCCAACCATGCCTGTGGCTGCCAGCCTCGACGCTTGTTTGAAAAGAAAACCGCCGATGTTAAATTTAGATGGATTCGAAACTTCTATGACAGACATTCCTGTGAAATACATCGTCGACGAAAACGACCAAAAGGTCGCCGTCCAGATGGACATAGAGACTTTCAAGAAAATCGAGGAAGCTCTGGAGAATTACGGATTATCCGAGTTGATCAAGCAATCCCTCGACGAAGAAAGCCTTTCGTTGAAAGAAGCAAAGTCTTTCTACGACTCACTGGAAAAGCCTGAGTGAACGTCCGCCTCAAGAAACGCTTCCTCAAAGAACTCGCAACGCTCCCCTCTTCACATCGTAAAGAAGTTGAGACATTCGTTTTCGCAAAGCTTCCCACGGCAAAAGCTCTGGCTGAACTTGGCAACGTTGAAGCTATGAAGGTTATCACGGCTTCTACAAAGTGCGGTTCGGTGATTGGCGGCTAGGCCTCAGACTGGAGGGGGAGACTTTGTTCGTGGAGCGGATTCTCCATCGCAGGGAGATTTACAGATATTTTCCCTGATTTCCCTTTCATCACCCGTTGTACTTCTCCGTGTTATACCACTCCAGAAACTCTTTCACCGGCCTCACCAGCTCAGTCTTCGGAAGGTTGGCGAGCAAAGCGCCATGATACTTGTAGTATTCCCCTCGCATCATAGCACTCAATTCCTGCGTCCAGCCGAATACCGCACTCTCCGTTCCTCCAATCCGAACCCTATCCGCCGCTTGGGCGGCGGCTCCGGCGGTTTCATGAGTTCCCTGATTGCTTCAAACACAACGGCGAACTGTTCGTCTATCCTCTTAGTCGGGACTCCGTACAACCTTGCCAGATCAGCATCCAGCATTACTTTCTGGCCGCGGATCAGGACTATCCTATTCTGAACATTTTCCGACAGAACCAGATCTGATCCGGACTTCATAACGCCTCCTGTTTGCTGCAGACCAAGATGGGTTAATTTGACTTCGTTGCCGGTGTCATGCAGAATTGCCGCAGTAAACCAGCGTGAAGATCTCACCCGTTATAATTCACCAAGTCATGCCACTCAGGGAATTCCCGCGACGGCCGTACCAGCTCCGTCTTCGGACGCTGGAGTCCTTTGGATCCATCGAAACGAGCGTCAGGAACGCGCGGCTCCTCAATGTACAAAACCCT
>CAZRXH010000159.1:0-3184 GCA_964603995.1 uncultured Bacteroidota bacterium
GATGTCTGTCGCCAGCAACAAGCACTGCAGCGGCACCGTCGGAGAAGAGGGATGTGCCGACGATGTTGCTCTTACTGTAATCATCTTTCTGAAATGTAAGTCCGCAAAGTTCGATTGCTATCAATAGTGCCGCGTGTTCGGGCATGGCGGTGGTGTACTCAAGCGCCCGGCTCAATCCGACGGCGCCGCCGGCGCAGCCTATTCCCCAGATCGGGGTTCTCCTGACGTGCGGATTGAATTTCAGGATATTATGGAGCCGTGCATCGATGCTTGGAGTCGAGATGCCCGTACTCGAAACGAAGATGACATGGTGAAAATCCTTCGGTCCTACTCCCGCGGCGCTCAGGCATTTCCCGGCGCAGGATGCCGACATCCGGACAGCGCTGTCCACGTAGAGCCTGTTTCTTTCTGCGAATCCGTGTTCTTCGCCGTACCATGCTCTCTCCTGGGTGAAGTGGCGCGACTCTATCGAGGCGTTGCTGAAGACACCGATGAGGCGGTCGAAGTCGTCGCGTCGCCGTGAGAAAACCTGCTGCGCGAACTCCCTGACTTCGTCCTGTCCGACCCTGATCGGCGCATCCTCCGTCGCGACCGATATTATCTTTGGCATGTCAAAACTCCCTGAGAATTGGTAAAGTCAATGCGTTTCTCCCATTATATGGATGCGGGGGGTAATTTGTTGAGGAAATTAGCTTTCATAAATATTTTACCCCAAAAAGTTTCGTAATCGTACTTGATTTTATTAATCTGTAAGCTTTAATTTGTGGTCGTGCAGTTCTCCTTTCAGACGGATCTTCCCCGCAAATTAAGCTGCACATCGCGTCGTTCAAGAAACAATTAGTAGATCTTAGGTTGGAGCAATGAAGAAGTATCTGATATTTGGTGCCATAGTAACCTTTATACTCTTTTCGAGGCTGGCTTTTGCTCAGTCGGCGAACGGGAGGGTTTCCCATGAGAATACGGGACAAGTAGAGCAACAGGTCGAGCAGGTTATTCATATAAACACCGGTGACACGACCTGGATGCTGATATCCACCGCGCTTGTGATGCTCATGACACCAGGACTCGCCCTTTTCTACGGCGGGATGGTCCGGCGAAAGAATGTCCTCGGCACAATAATGCAGAGTTTCATAGCCATTGGAGTCGTAACGGTCCAATGGGTCCTGTTCGGCTATTCGCTTGCCTTTGGCCCAGATATAGGTCATGTGATCGGAAGTCTGAAATGGTTTGGACTTAGCGGCGTGGGGATGGCTCCCAATCCGGAGTACGCGCCGACAATTCCACACGAGGCATTCATGATGTTTCAAATGATGTTTGCCATAATCACTCCTGCATTGATAACAGGTGCGTTCGCCGAGAGGTTCAAGTTTAAGACATATATAGTTTTCCTCCTCATGTGGGCGACTTTGGTCTACGACCCGCTTGCGCATTGGGTGTGGGGCGTCGGCGGCTGGATGAGGAATCTTGGCGCACTTGATTTTGCCGGTGGGCTCGTGGTTCATGTCAGTTCAGGCGTCTCCGCGCTCGTCGCAGCAATCCTGATCGGAAGAAGAAGAGGGTACGGCCAGGAACCGATGCCGCCGCACAATCTTACGATGACTCTTATCGGGGCGGCACTCCTGTGGTTCGGATGGTTCGGCTTCAATGCCGGAAGTGCTCTTGCGTCGGGTGGATTGGCGACTTCAGCATTCCTCGCAACGCAGATTGCCGCCGCAACTGCAGCGCTATCATGGATGATGGCCGAATGGTACACGCGCGGTAAGCCAACAGTGCTCGGAGCAGCATCTGGTGCCGTGGCGGGACTGGTGGCAATTACGCCCGCATCCGGTTTCGTCGGACCGATGGCAGCACTCATCATAGGGTTTATGGGTGGCATTCTCTGCTTCACCGGAATTCGACTCAAAGAGAAATTTGGCTACGATGATTCTCTCGATACGGTGGGCGTCCACGGAGTCGGCGGTGCCTGGGGTGCCATCGCTACGGGATTGTTTGCATCAGTCCTTATCAACCCCGCAGGCGGTAACGGCCTTTTCCACGGCAACATTGATCTTCTGGGTGCCCAGGTGCTGGCGCTGGTCGTCGTGATCCTCTATGCGTTCGGAATTACATGGGGAATACTCAAGCTCCTCGACAAGACGATGGGATTGCGCGTCTCTCCTGAAGAAGAGATCGACGGACTTGATCTGGCTCAACACGGAGAGAGTGGCTACGTCTTCGAAGAATTATAAGTGCCACAGTACCGGAAAGGTTCGTGAAACAGGAGTCGGGTTGATCCTCCTGCCAAACGGGCCTTCCAAGACCCACCTAAGTTTATTAAGAAAAAACAGAAAAAACTTAAACATGTATTGACACCCCTTTGAGGCGTCGATATATTCTATCGATGGAAAAGAAAAGGAGAAACCAGATGCTTCAAAAGGAATCTGAATGGGAAGTTGTGTGCGATGTCTGTAATGGTACACGCTTCATCGGTGTGACACAGAAGGAGGAAGGATTCGAGTTCATAGAATGCGAAAAGTGTCATGGTACAGGGTATGTCTCGGTAATTCAATATGGTTTCTCCAAGGATGATGACGAAGAGTAAGTTTGGCGAATCACACTCCAGTTTCACATGTAAAACGGGCCTGCTGGATCGATCTTTGTCTGTTGACCTAGGACTCTGAAGGTCGGGTGTTCATCTCTATTGTGTAATGCTTAGGGAGAAGCAGCAGCGTACTTGTCCGCGGAATCTCTCGGACGATCCATACGCTGCTTTTTTTTCTCATTATATATCTATTTGTATGCTTGGTGAAGTGAGGCGACACTTCGTATGAAACAGATGAAGAACGATGACTTGGTAATATCGACTGGGGTTGTTATTCCGCTTTCCGAGCTCTCATTTCGAACCTCGCGCAGCGGGGGGCCGGGCGGACAAAATGTGAACAAGGTGGAGTCTAAAGTCGAGCTTCTGTTCGATGCTGCACACAGTCCATCATTTTCAGAAAGCCAGCGCATCCGCGTGTTTGCACACCTCCGGAGCAAAATAGACTCCAGCGGTGTATTGCACCTTTCTTCTCAGGCCTCGCGAAGCCAGTGGGAGAACAAGGAGACTGTTGTCTCTGAGTTTACGCGGTTGATCATAGCGGCCCTGAAACCTGTGAAGAAGAGAGTCAAGACTAGTCCTTCCAAGGCATCAAGAGAAAAGAGG
>CAZRXH010000159.1:3284-4844 GCA_964603995.1 uncultured Bacteroidota bacterium
TCTATCCACCACGCTTCAATTCCTGCCTTGAATTGCGGATGCGCCTTCAAGTGTTCGTATAGACTTCTTTCGTCGATCAGATCACCGCGAGCGACATTTATCAGCACTGCGTCGGGCTTCATAATGTTGAATTCCCTTTCGCCGATGAGTTTTCTAGTCCTCTTGTTTAGTCCTATCGTCAAGAGAAGAAAATCCGATTCGCGCAGCAACTTGTCGAGCTCGGAAAGCGTGCCGATGAAATCGACATTCCGGTCGGTTCTGCCGATCGAGTTTATTGCCAGGATTCTCATTCCAAATGCCCGGGCGATTTCAGCCGTCTTTTTCCCGATTCCGCCGAAGCCGATTATGCCGAGAGTTGAGCCGCCGAGCATTTTGTGCGGAGTCTTCTGGTCGAAGACCCCGTTGCTCAGACCGCGATGCAGCGGAAGAAAATTTCTCGCGAGTGCCAGCATCATTCCAATCGCGTGCTCCGCGATCGGTTCGCTGTATGCGCCACCGTTGCTGCAGATAGTGATCTCAGGCCTCAGTTTGGCGTAAGGTATTATGTCCGCTCCGGCGAGCGTGATTTGGATGAGTTTTGTCTTCCTAAGGAAAGGGATCTCATCTTCTTTTATGTCCCGCCGGAAATTCACGGCAAGCACAACGTCGGCTCCTTCGAGGAGGCGTTTGCGTTCTTCATCGGCTGCGCCCGCAAGGAAATCAATGTTATAGTCTCCGCCGAGTTTCTTCATGAGGAGATCGGTCATTTCCTGATTCAACTTCTGAGCTGCGAGGAGTTTCATTTGACTGTCATCCGGTTTTCTGGTTCCTGTGAACAAGCTTCTTATTCTATTCCGCGGAGCCTATGGACTGAATCCTGTTCAACAGATAATTCATATCGTCTTCGCTTTCAGTGATGAAAATATATGTTTCGATTGTCAACGGCAAATTTGCCTCCAGCTTCACCCGCGCGGTCCGGGCAGTCTTAAGCACACCGTAACTTGGCGAGTGTTCCCAGTTTTCAAGAGTGAAGGGATGCTGGAACTTCAAGAGCGCGAACTCTTCTCCTTCGAGTGCGAGGAAATTGCGACCGAGGTCGACGACGCGCAGCTCCGGAGCGAAATGGAAAATCAGCTCGACTGTGTGCATCCCCTCGCCGAGGAGGTTGTCCTCCACCCGGAATGTCCGCTGTCGTCTGTTGAATGTTATACCTCTGAGATGAGTCACCGGCTTGGGAAGCCGCTCGTAAGCATGGTGCTTTGCCTCAACCATATCCTGCTCGTCGGTGGATTGCCATGTCAGGAGCTCCGGGGACGTCGGATCGCGTCTTATCGACCATAACCCGGAAAACTCAGCCTGTTCGATCCCGTCGATGACTACCGTGTTGTGAGAATAAGTCGACCTGAGTCTGTTCCGAATTGAGGTATCGGAAGTGTAGCAGTAGGTTCCCCTGTCGACGATGAACTGATTCTTCCCGGCTATTGTAAAGCCGAGCACATCATTGTGTCCGTGCCCGCCGTGGCCGCGCATTCCGATATCGCCGAAATCGAACGAGCAGAAGTCCTTTTCGGTTCTCATGAA
>CAZRXH010000160.1:0-4837 GCA_964603995.1 uncultured Bacteroidota bacterium
CTCGCGATGACAGGAATCGTGCAGGGAATTGTCCTGCGTGGGTGGGATTTAGCGCTTCTTCAAAATCAAATAGGCTCAAATGTACGATCCTGACCCGATTTGTCGCTCGCGGCGGACCGGTAAAGCAACCTGAAACTATCCATAATCCTATTATGTTTTTCGATTGATGGAGTACAAGGAATACAAACCCTCCGCACTTTTGTCTCACTTCATCGAGTGCTATTGGACTGCGTATGCAGATAAGCCGCCGTTCAGGGCGCAGGAATCGCTGATCCCCGACGGGACAATCGAGCTCATGTTCAATTTCGGCGACAATTATTCGCAGATTAGGGACGGCCGCAAGAAAACTGTCAAAGGCTCGCATGTCATCGGCATCCGGAAGGAGTCGCTGCACATATCCCAGACCGATAACCAGAATCTCTTTTCCGTCAGGTTCAAGCTCGGTGGAATACATCCGTTTCTTAAAGTCCCGGTTCACAATTTTGCGAACGATTTCTACGAACTGGACCAGCTCATGGGAAACGAATACAAGGAGTTGGAGGAAAGACTGCATGACGCCCGAAGCGCTGATGCGCGCATCGCAGTCATGGAGAGCTATCTTCTGAGAAAATTAAGATCGATCGATCTCGCCGACCATGACTTCGTGGATTCATGTCTCAAATCTCTTCTACTCCAGCCTTCCACCGACATCAAATGTCTCGCGGAGCAGTACAATACCAACTACAAAACGCTGGAGCGTAAATTCGAAAATGTGGTCGGCCTGACACCTTCTGAAGTCGTGAAGATAAGACGCTTCAACAATGCCGTTCTTCTCATGTATTCCTGCCGGTACAATTCACTGACGGACATTGCCTATGAATGCGGGTACTACGACCAGTCTCATTTCATCAGGGAATTCAAGCAGCTCACCACTCTCAGTCCCCGCGAATTCCTGAAAGAACAGTTCACCATCGTATAGGTGATATAGCCGGCCCTGGCCGGACGTCTGTCGAAATCGTACAATTTGTAATCGCAATTTGCTCGTAACTTATTTTCGTGAAAGCCGGTTCGTCGTTAATTCGATGCAGACGGATCGTTCATGTAAAACGTTTCGTGCCATTATCAAAACAGTAAGGAGGATCTTATGAGTAACGCGATAAAATCACTGGTTGCTTATCTCAGTTTCAGGGGCGACTGCGAAGAAGCCCTGAACCGTTATGCGAATATCTTCGATGGGAAAGTCACGATAAGAAACCGATACGATAATCCTGCCATGGATGCGCCAAAGGAATTCCAAAATAAAGTCCTTCATGCGACACTCGAGTTTGTCGGAATAACAATTATGGCATCAGACATCATTCCCAAAAATCCAGGAGAGGCAGGCGGGGGAAGCGGGGACGCGGCATTGTCGCTCGATGTTTCAAATCCGGAAGAAGGGAAGCGTATCTTTGCCCAGCTCGCCGAGGGCGGGAAAGTCGGTGTTCAGTTCGAAAAGCAATTCTGGGGGGCGTGGCACGGGAACCTGCGCGATAGATACGGCATAAGATGGATGGTGAATTGCGAAGGCTGAAATTGCCTGTCAGGCGTGGAGAATGCCTGGCAGCGGCAAGATGCGTGGCTGAAGGCTTAGGTAACTTGCGAAGCTACCTCGGGAAGAGCTTAGTTGCCTTGAATGAGGATTCCGGAGAAGAATAAACCTGTTGCCGAAAGGGCTCTGCCGGAAATGAAGGACCTTTATTTTTCGTTCTTCAGACGGCGAAAGGATTTGAGTATCACTTCAGCGACCGCGTGGTGCTTCTTTCACTGCCTTCGGCGGGACGGGAGTGTCCAGGGAACTGTCTCACTCGAGGACATGTTCAGGAGTGAAGTGGCAAATTGTTGTGTGTTTCGGCGCGGCAAATCATTCAGTGGTTATCTCTGCGCTGCAGAGAGTTCACTGATCTGCGGGTCCGATTTCAAATCTCATGTCGGCTTCCGTTCAAAGCGGTCATTATATGTTGCGAAAGAAAAACTCACTAAATCTTCCGGCAGCGGTACGTCCGGAGAACCGTATCTCATACAAACGCTGGACAACCTCGCTTGGCTGCAGGATCCGGCAAATAAGCAGGCCTGGGGCTCATACTATGAACAGACGGTGAACATAGACGCATCTCCGACGTCAGGCTGGAACTCAGGAGCGGGGTTCTCGCCGGTTGGGAATTCCTCGACACCCTTCAGCGGGACTTATGATGGACAGGGGCACAGTATTAACGGTCTGTACATTTCCCTCGGCGGCAGCTCCCAATCTGTCGGAATGTTCGGTTTTGCCGCCGGAGCAACGATAAAAAATCTCGGGCTGATAAACGAGACCGTCAAGGGGAATTCACAGGTCGGCGGACTGGTTGGCACCAATATCATAGGGAGATCGCCTTCTTGATAGACAGCTGCTTCACTACCGGCACCGTTACCACGGTTACCGGGAGCGGTCATGAGACGTATATCGACGGACTCGTGGGCGAGAATCATCAGGCGACGATAAGACACAGTTACAGCACCGCAAACGTCAGCACAGCCGATGGCAACGGAAACTGCATAGGCGGACTGGTGGGCATGAATACAAGCCACGCGACGATCAACTCATGCTACTGCGTCGGAAGCGTCAGCTGCACAAGCTATGGGCAGAACGTGGGCGGGATTGTCGGGCAGAATTACGCCGGCTCATCGATAAGCAACTGTTTCAGTATGGGAAGTGTGACGGGGTACACCTCTGTCGGCGGTTTCGCGGGAGGAAACACCGGAACCACAACCGGCGGCGCCTGTTTCATCAGCAATTGTTACAGCACCGGAAGGGTGACCGGGAGAGGGCCCAACCCCGGCGGACTTATCGGCGCTAACGTCGCTGCCTCGGTGACCAACAGTTTCTGGGATGTCCAGACCTCCGGCCTTTCACGCAGCGACGGCGGAACCGGCGAACCCACTGCTCAGATGAAAACTCAGTCGACGTTTGCAAGTGCCGGCTGGGACTTCGTCAATACCTGGGCGATAAGCAGTGGAATCAACAACGGCTACCCTTACCTGCTGACGACGAAAGGTTTCTGACTTCCCGGCAGTGTCTCAGTCTTAACTGTTTTGCCGCGAGGTTGCTCAGCTCGGCTTTATCATTCGGAGTATTATGCCCGGAGTGACAATATCGGGCTGCTTCACGGCCCGGGAATGAACAGGGAAGTAGAAGCAAACACTCAACTGTCATTCTGAAGGAGTCCCGCGGAACGCCATCTCGACAGAAGCTTTGTCGGAAATCCATTAAGGAGCGTCGGAACGACGGAAAGGAGCCTAGGAATGACAATCCGATCCGTTCAGTTGCAGGGTAACCTTGCGAAGGTGCCTCCCGAAGAGCTTAGTTACCTTCGCAAAGTAGCTTCGCCTGTTTTGCCAAAGAAAAATCTGTCTGGCACCGATATTAAGGAAATCAGAATAATGTCCCGTGGAAAAAAATATCGGGATGGCCCCGCCGTTTGCGGGATAAATTTCAGGCGCTCAAAGGAGCTTGATAAGAAGATGAAAAAGAAATCCCACCAAACACAATTGCCCGGTGGGATATCCTTTAGGTCAGGAGCGGACTTTTACTTTTTACCCAACACTGCGTCCTTGCAGGCTTTTGCCACTCGAAATTTAACGACTGTTTTGGCAGGAATTTGAATTTGCTCGCCCGTCGCAGGATTTCTTCCGAGACGAGCCTTTCTATTCACGAGCACAAGCTTTCCAATTCCCGGAATCGTAAACGAGTTTTTGGCCTCACGGTAAGCCAGTCGTGAGAGTTCGTCCAGAAACGCGACGGCAACCTTTTTCTTCAGCTCGAATTTTTTGGCCATATAATCTGCCACTTGGGATTTTGACATCGCTTTCCCCATATTTACTCCTTTCATTTTGTGAGTTTTATCGACAATATTAGAAAAAATGAACCCATGATTCAACCTCTGTTACATGCTTTGTAGACAAGCCACAGGTCACAACCGCATCGACCCGTCGGCTCTGATTCCCATCCGGCATGCGGCGGAGGATGAATAAAAGAATGCCTCGGTTAGGAGCGGAACACTCTAGGAATGTCCCTGATCAAGATAGAACCCGGCGGGCGAGCCGCCCATGCCTGAATCGAGGCGTAGCAAAGTGGCTCGGGTTTTCCTCGCGGCAGGATTACCTTGCAGAGGTTCCTGAAAAAGTGCCCGGTTACCTTCGCAAGGTATCCAAGTTGCAGGGGATCACTTCATTCGTTCCCGCCGATTTATTTTGATGCCTTTTAGTCCAGTGGAATAATCTTTCCCTTCCAGTGCTCGAAATGGTTCCCGGGTTCCGTTATGTTTGCGTACACGATTCCCTTTTCGAAGTCCTGCACATCTGTCACGGTCGCGCCGCTCTTTTCCTGCCACGTGACCATGTAAACGTTAGGTCGTATCTCCGTTTTGGATATGGTAACTTCCTGTGCGGGTCCAGGAGTGGAGCCTTTGAGGGGCGCAATTGTGAGGAGTGTGACGTTTTCGAAGTGGAGCTGGAACGCATATTTGCCGAAGTCGAACTTGAACGTGTGCCCGACTACGGGAACGATAGGCTCCCTCTGCGCAAAGGCGGAGATGGGGAGGAGCGCCGCAACAAACCAGGCCAAAAGTTTCATATGGACTATCTCCTTCATGTCATGATTTATTCTTTCGAAAACCAACGCTTAACATCCGAGGACGGTTCCGCCGTGGAGGTTTACTCCTTCGCAGGGAGACAAGGTTGCATATATAGGGCTAAGATACCTTGGGAAGTCACCTCGGGAGAAGCCTAGTTGCATTCGCGAGATATCTAAGTTGCACGGTGGCCGGGTCGCAAGGTGGCAAGG
>CAZRXH010000161.1:0-4830 GCA_964603995.1 uncultured Bacteroidota bacterium
GTGAAGTTAGAAATATACAATTTGCTCGGCCAGACCGTAGAGCTGCGCAATCTAGGGATGGAATCGGCCGGCAGGTACGCCGAGAATATAGATATGTCGCGATATGCGAGCGGCGTGTATTTCTACCGGATCGCAGCTGCGGGAGTTGACGGGCACACTTTCATCGCAACGAAGAAGATGGTTTTGGTGAAATAGCATCAGTTGACGCCGGGAGCGGTGTCAAAGAGCCAATTGCCGACACGGCTCTCTTCATTACCAGTGACGGGCAGCTGCATGTGGTTGAGTCCGTCCGATTATCAGGGCGGACGCAATCGCGCATTGCGGGACAATCTCCGCACGTCTCCTCTCATTCCAAATCTGCACAATTCACTTCCTCGCGAATTCAATGAGTACACCATAACCATTACTGTTTGCTTCTTGTAGCGCCTCCAGGTAGGCGGACCTTGCAGCGCGCTGAGCGATCAGGCTGACGCTTCCCCAGGAAAAAGGTGATCGCCCGTATCCGTGACTTATAAGGATATCTGCAATCAGGCGCGAATGTCTCCCGTTTCCGTTCGCAAACGGATGGATAGAAACGATCCGGTGGCTGAACCTTACATCTATTTCATCCGCGTCGAAGACATCGTTGGCAACCCAATATTTACAATCAGGACAAGGAAGACAATCAAGGCGGGCTTCAGCCTGGTAAACCGGTCGAATTCCCCGTTCGACTTCCCGGCCGGATAGTCCCGCACCATTGCATTGTGGAAACCGAACATCACGGAAAGAGGGCTGCAGATCGGGGCGATGAGGCTCAGAGAAGTGGGGACGGGCAAATTCAACAAATCGGAGTGAGATACGTAATTGTGGTGGACCGATATTCCCTGTGCATGCACCAGGATTGCAGTGAAGAAGTGACCGAACTCATGCAAGGTCATTTCCAGTATCGAAGCGATTACGAAAAGTATGGCTGAATTGATTACAACGTATCTATAGCCGGCTTTCATGGTAGTCGTCTCCCGTTCAGATGTTCCACGAACGCTATGTGGTACTTTCCAGTTTGATTTTACTCAAACGTGCGGGCATCTCGTAAACGTTCCCTGAATGTGCCGTCTCTTCAGGGCACGACAAACCCGGCACGGCACCCGTTATGATGCCGTGAAGCAGTATTCAGAGTCCGATATTTATTTTTCACCGGGTCAGGTTCATTCCGAAGAACGTCGTCCAGTTTTTCCCGTCGCGAGACATCTCACCGGTTTCGTTCCAATGATTGCCACCTTCTATTTTGATCGTGTACCGCATCTTCCCCATCTGCGGAATGTCCATTTCCCAGACTAATGTACTGTCGTCCTTCAACCATGCGCGTGCCTCCGTAGATTGGCCGGTCGCAAGAAAAGCTTCCCAGCGATAATCCGCCGACTGCGGATCATATGAAACGACGGTAAAGGCGTTATGGACCGAACGCGTCATGCCCGATGACGAGTCGCGTTCTGTTCCGATGCCGTCGATCACCATAACTAAGCTGTCGGCTTTCCAGCCGATATTTTCCGTCTCTTGGAACGCTCTGCGTTCGCCGCCGCGTATCACGATCCATCCGCTTCCTTTCCATTCGCCGGAAAGGAAATCGAGTCTCCTCATCGCGGAGATTTGAACCGCATCCGGGCCTTCCTGGGCAAAACCAATGCCGACGGACACGATCGCCAGAACGATGGCTCCGAAAATCTCACGGACACCTATTCTTCCGTTAAACATTCCTCCTCCTTTTTGGATAATATAAACGACAGGTCTCACCGGGAATTGTAAAAAAACGACATCCGTCTTCAACCCATATCTTTATGGTTGATCCCGGAGAGATACCTCAACAGGGTTGTCGGATTCGTGCTGGACATAAGGGAGTAATCTCTTATAAAATGGGCCTGATCGAAATATCCGCCGTCGTGGACTAAATCCTGGAGGCTTCTGTTGTTCATGAGGAAGTCGATGACCGAAGCGCGCATGCGACAAACCCGTGCGAATTCCTTCGCGGTCAGCCCGACGTTCGTTCTGAATTTCCGCTGCAGCTGACGCGGGCCGACTGAGAGTGAACGGGCGAGCTTCCCGACCTCGAGCTTCCCGCGATTCTTCAGTATCGCATCGACCGCGCGGATGGTATCGCTGTCAGGCACCTCGTCTGAATTTCTGACCACACGAAGAAGCGGAGCATCGAACAGTCGAAAACTATCGAACCCCGGTTCCAGTTTCGGGAGTACCTTCTCAAAGCCGAGTCCATTGACGTACAACAATGCCTCGACCACCTTGTCCCTCAGCTCCGCGCCGCTGACGCCGAATAGAGAGCCAATCACTCCCGGAAGGAAGCGCACGCCCACAATCAGATGACCCGGCGGCATCTCGGTCTTGAAAACGGTGGTCCTCGGTCCAAGGAAACCGATGGCCATCCGCCCTCCGCCATCGCTCTGCACTTTTTGAAAGAAGAGTGAGACGCAGCCGTCCGGGATTACCGAATGGTGCAGCACGCCCCGCCCGCTATCGCCGGATGACGGCGGGTCGTACTCGAATTTCCAGTAGCAGACTACAAACTTCGCTAAGTCAGGGTGTGGCCGGCGTTCCTGGTAGAGAATTGCCGGACGGTCGGATGGTTTTGCGCGCATCACAGGCTTCCAGTGTCGTGTCTTTTACGCTGTCTAGATATTAATTCGAGTGGACGATACCGTCCTGAAAGAACCTCAATCTCAAACTAACACTGAATCATCGAATTGACAACGCCGGCAGGCATTCAGGAAACCAAAAAGCCTGAGACCCTGGCCGGGCCTTGCACTCTCCGATGCGGTCAAACAGCAGCGGCGGGCTAACGGAATGTCGATGAGTTTGAACGGGATGAGCATTCAGGCGATCTGTTCAAGGTTCTTGTAATCGCGAGTGGAGCTGAGGGCGTCGCGTGGCAATCCTCTGCAATTCAAGTCGCAACCAACCTTAGCCGCACCCACAATCCTCATGTCATTGCGAGACGCTAACCCTGCCTCCGACAGGGTTAGCGTCTCGCGATGACGGGTTTATTGGCAGGAAAACCAAAGCGCTGACCCTAGCTAACTTCTAAGTTCACCGTCTTCGCAATGTAACCTTGCGAAGGCAACCAGGCTACCTTCGCAAGGTATCTGCAGCCTTCAGTGTCCTCTTCTTCGGCCCGGGCCGACAGCCAACCGGCTATTCCGTAAACTCGACCACATCAGCCCTGACGGTAACCCTGGGATGCGTGTAGAAAAACAGGTTCAGCGCATCGCAATCGTAATGTACGTTAATGAGAGCGAGCTTCTTCCCTTCCGCCGTACCGTGTGCCGACTCGAAGTTCTTCCACAGATTGTCCATCGCCTCCCTGTAGAGCATCCCTGTACCATCTACGCGTGCGACGGCGACGGTGTTTGTCGTCATGCCCATAGGCATGGAAAGCCCGAGAAGATATCCCGCCGAGGCTTCACCCGACACACCGCGCGCGACTATCTTGTAGTTTCCCTTTTGCAGCTGAACGTCGGTAACGTTTCCCGCGACAAACATTCCTCCTGTGGTGCATCCCGCCGCGGCAAAACACAATGGAACAATGACGGCCATGAGAATCAGATTATTCAGTTTCATCTTACAGCCTCCTCGTTTTGTTGAAATGGAGGTTTTGATTAACCCAGCCCAGCTGTGCAGGAGATGAACTCCTGCATGAATTTTGCTGCGACAGTTGAACTGTCGCAGAGCTTAGCGGGGTTGTTACTTTAAATAAGAAAAGGTTTGTCGATACGAAGCACTTCTGAAGTTTAGGAGAAGGTAGAGTGAATATCAAGCGATGGAAGTACCGGACTACTCCTGCAAAGCTCCCGCTTGGCAGATATGGGAAGCAGGCTCCGCTTGCGATTCCGCGCGACACGGAAGCCGGAACTTCCGAACTGCCTTTCGCCTGTCTGTACGCATCCCGACAAGTAGTAGGGGCACGGCATGCCGTGCCCCTACGTTAAATTGTTCATCGACGACATCCGGTTTTTCCAAAATTAACACAATACCATGTACATGATCCGGCATCACGACAAATTCATCCAATTCCACATTTGCGAAATGTTCCGTGATTGAATGCCAGCATTCGTACACGATCCTGCCGAATCTGTTCGGATGCATAATTCCATCAGCAATTTCACCGAAAAGGGGTTCGCGATTCAGCGTATTAATTGTGATGAAATAAGCACCGGGTTGGGAATAATCATAACCCTTCAAGCGGATCGAATGTCTGTGATATTCCTTCATAATCAGCCCCCCGCATGCCTTATTGCTCATCAACGTAAAGGACCGTGTTATATTTATTCGTCGTCATATAAACGCAAAACACTCTCTCCATGCCGAAGAAAATATACCAAAACCTCTCTCAACAAACTCGTCATCGCCCTTAGGGCCCTTCGGACGATCCCGATCAAGCGACAGCGGGATCGGGAGTGGCGATCCCCTACATGCACCTTCGTCAGCCGTGCAGGATTTGTCCGTCCGAGGGATCACTTCGTGACAGGATCCTTCGGATGCTCCTGCACATTGGAATGGGTCGGGTCTTACACTTCCGAGTTACTTTAGCTGAGAGTCAATTACCGCTTCTTCTGCATGTACTTCTAGGCACAATGGGGGGATCTGGTGAACCCCGGTAGCACTTTTAGTCAACGATATCTTGCCCTAGGTCGTCTGACATTCCATAAGCAACAGGCGGATCAGAGGGCAGCCTAAAATCGTCATTTAGAAATATTAATCTCGGTTCGCAAGCAATTCCAATGTCGAAGAACACGATTAGCATTCACTTCAGGGCCGTTTCTTATCCCGCCCCCCCAACTCCCC
>CAZRXH010000162.1:0-4770 GCA_964603995.1 uncultured Bacteroidota bacterium
CGTATTCAACGCAAACGTTTTCAAGGTATCGACCCAATCTGTCAAGAGGTTCTTGGGATCGACAAAGGCGGGAAGTTTCTTATACCACGTGCCTTCGGTCAAATACGGGTACGTTGAATTATCGTCAAACATCGATTGTGTTCTGGTATTCATCGTAATCGCTTGAGAGTACCAGTTCGTCGTACCGTCAGCATTGCTCGACTTCAGAGTGGAGACCATATCACTGAATTTGGGATCCCAATAAACAACGTTTCTGTCGGCCAGTATCTTTCTCGGCATCTGCTGGAAGCTGTCGGGCAATACCGCGCAATTAATAATTCCTGTCGGCAGATTGTCCGGATCTGTTTCACCGACGTCCCAGACGCAGATGCTGTCGGATGTCGGCTGCAGGTTGCTGTTCACAAAAATATTGTTTGTGACGGTCAGGTTGCTCTCGAATCCGAGACTCTCGAACGTGCTTCCGGCACAATCAATGAACGTGTTGTGGTTGAAGAAGAGTTTCTTAATCTGGAAGTTTCTGAACTTGTACATACTTCCCTGTGCCATAACATGTGTCGAGTTCTCGACCCACATCGTGTCGGTGTTGTTGTTTACGTTATCATAGACGCCGCCGTTTCGCCTGCAGGGTTGTCCGTTCATGTTCACGAAATAGCAATTGTCGATGAACAATCGCGTTCCTGAATTGGCATTCGACTGAATAAAGACCCACCAGTTGTGCTCAAAGAGATCATTATCCAGAACTATCCTTGCGTTGGATGCCCCCGAACCGAGGAACGCCCAGCCGTTGGTGCCATTTGACACGCCGGGAGTCATCGCGCAGTTCTTGATCGTCAGATCGCCGCCCCAGTTTATTCCGCCGGCATTAGTGCCGGTCGGCGTGGTTGAACCGCAGATTATGGGAGGAAAAGAAGCCTCATTCTTGTTGTTGACGAGAATGGTGGGATCCATCCCGACAATCGTAACGCCGGCTGCCGCTGTTGTAGGATTCGAAGTAAGAGGATAGTAGCCAGCCGCAGACAGCCCATATACCCGTCCCGCGGGGGGATTGGTATCTGCATTCAACGCATCCGTAAGACTATTGGGCACCTGTCCCATATCATTGAAGTCTTTGATAACTGCAGTATCCCCTTTCATCTCTTTGACGTAGTCACTGAAAGCGGATACTTTGTACGTCTGTGCGCTGGCAATACCAAGCATGGAAAGTACCGCCGCGCATACAGGTAACAATGTTCTCTTCATCGTCTTTGCTCCTATTTGGTTTTTGAGAATAAGTCTCACTTCTTGCATACTTACTCATCATACTCTCCGATTCGCCAGCCCTCCTTTCCTTACTAATCGGGATTAATGTGTTGATGAAATTCATGAACGCTCGACTCACAGAGTATATCTCAGATTGACCTCAAGATACCTTGGCGCATAAATGGTGCCGACGAGATTCTCCAGGACCGGCCCGCCATCGACTCTGGGGAATTTTTGATACGTATATATCGGCTGATGCGTCAGGTTCTCCACGTTGAGACCGAGACTCAAACCTTCGATCGGCAATCTCTGACGTATGGCAATATCCCATCTGTAAATGTTACCAGTAAACTGATCGCCTTCCGGCGTCGATGGCGACACACTTGTGATCACGTTGCTCTGAAGATTGAACGAAATACGGCCGGAGAAGCCCTCGTAGTCGGCACCGACGGAGAAGTTGAGGACATCGTTGCTCTGGTTAGGGAGCCTGCCCTTACGATAAGTGTTCTCGGTCCAATAGACATATTGTGTATGGCCGCGCGAATCTTTATATGTCGAATCCATCTGTACCACCTGTTGGTAGTCCATATTGGACCACACGTGTGTGTAATTCACGTCCAGCACCAGAAAGCTGAACGGCTGCGGGAGATACCAGAAGCGGGTCTGCCAATCCAGCTCCAATCCGTAGACATGCGCGGGGTATGGATTATTCAGATATGTTTGTATCGTGTACGTCGGATTCAGTCCCTTGCCGCTCACGCTCGGGGTAAGCCTCCCCAGGTCTACCCAAATCGCAGAATCAGGAAACGCCACGTTGTAATAATGGAGGTCCTTATAGTAGATGCCGGGAGAGCCTGCGAAGAAAAACACATTGTCCATGTGTTTGTAGAAGCCGTCGACGGTTAAAAGCCCGATCTCATTGTTATAGAAAGACAAGCCCACATCGTAGTTCTTCGAATTTGTCGGCTTCAGTCTCGGATTCCCTGCTTCTCCAACGTTGGTCGGATCGACCAGAATGTTCGGCATGATGGCATTATAATCCGGACGCACCAGCGTGTTGGTGTATGCCAACCTTACATCGAACCAGTCTGTGACCTTGTATCGGAGCTGCAGATTCGGCAGCAGATTGTCATCATTCCGGTTCGTCTTGGCTAAGCTCATCGAGTCAACATAAGCCCTCGTCGCGGCAAGCGTATCCAGCACCAGCGCGAGACCATCGACAGCGTGTGTCACGTAATCGAAATGTGCGTGGTAGTTCATGTTGTAATGTTCGAATCTTGCCCCGCCCATGATGGTCAGCCGAGATCCGATGTTAAAGGTACCCATCAAATAGCCCGCGGTGTATATCTCCGCGCCATTGAAATCAAATCGCGTAGAGTTTTCAAGATGCGGTTCGACCGCTTTCGGCCAGCCTCGCACTGCCAGCGGAAGGAGCTGGTCCATTTGACCTACATCCATCACATAGTTCATAGGATAGGTGCCGTTAAGGAAATAGTCACCTCTTTTATAACCATTGTTCTGGATCATGTAGAAATAGAGAGGATTCTCCGGGGCCTTCAGGGTATAGCCGGGGATAAAATTCGACACGGAGTCGTACATATCACCGTCTCCCGTCCTCTTGTAGTACTCAGTCAGATCATTCAACCGGGTTGACCGGGCAAACTTTCCCCCGGCTTTGAAAATCGCCGACACGTCGTTCGAAAAGGTTGCGGGCACCGAAAAATTAATAGCCGAGTTGTAAAAGTGCTCGTCAAAGGCATTCCACCGGAGTGCAGACCACCCCTCCAAGTCTGAGCTGTCGGCATAAGCGGGATTGACCCGCAGTTTGTAGACGTCGTTCGGCGTGGCAGTATATCTCCAGGACTGTGTTATGAAATCCATATTCACCGGAGTTCCGTCTTCATTCAAATACGGCTGACTGCTGGCTGAACTGCGCGCATTCTGGAATCCAAAATTATCTCCCGGGTCGCCGTATCTGATGTCGGTAGATCTATTACTGAACGAATGTGAAAGGGTAAGATCGGCTTTTATCGGACCGAAATCGTTTTCAACATGAAGACCGTTGATATCCAGCGTTCTGTTATACTTGTCGCGAGCTACCGTGTAGATCAACCCGTTCCTCAACGAGAAATTCATTGTATACCGGTAAGCGATATTGTCATTAAAATTGCGCGTCAGCGTATTCTGGAGGACTATCTTACCATGAGGAAGCTGATAATCCAGGATAACGCTGCCTCCAAAATTCGTTGTTATGTAGGCCTGTTGATCAAATGCGAAATTATTCATCTGATAAGTCGAAAGATCGGAATTTTGTTGATTAGTCGTATGGACGCCATACGTAGCGATCGCCGAATCATTTCCACCATTCGAACGATCCGCACTCCCCTGGATGAAGACTCCGAACTTATCGCCAAAGAATCGATCGCTGACGCTTCCCCATAGTCTGTAGTTGTCCGTCGTCCTTGCCTGGGTATTGTAATTGCCCTGCGTCATTAAGTCCATGTGAAAATTCTTGGGTGCTTCCATCAAACGCAGATTGACAACGCCGCCGATCGCATTAGCATCCATCTCCGGGGTGACGGTCTTTATCACCTCAATTCCCGAGAGCATGTTTGAAGAGAAGAAGCCGAGATTTACTGCCCTGCTATCCTGACTCGTAGAAGGAAGCTGCACGCCATTAACAAGGATGACGTTATCTTTTGCCTGGAGTCCCCGAATTACAATCTGATCACCGTTCATGATGGAAACGCCCGGCAATCGGCTTAGCGCCGCTGCAGCGCTCGCATCCGGCAGCTGCTTGATCTTGTCGGCGGAGACAACGTTGATGATCATATTCGATGAGAGCTGCTGGTTGATCGCCTGCATCTGGCCCTGAGCCTGCGCCGTTACGATAACCGCTTTGCCCTCAACGGCCGTCGGTGCGAGATAGATGTCCTTCTCGAGAATCTCATTGTCGCGGACTTCCACGGTCTCGCGTGTCGAGATATATCCCACATATGAAATTACGAGCGTTTGAATTCCGGAGGGAGCCCCGTGAATCGTGTACGCTCCGTTTAGATCCGTCGATGCTCCGATGCTTGTCCCCACCACGAGGACCGATGCACCGGGCAATGCCTCCTTCGTATCACGGTCGAACACTCGCCCCTTGATTGTCCCGGCGGCCATCAGTGATTGAGCCGTAAACAGGAAAGCAGCCACCGTCATAAGAAAGGCTCTTACCTTCAAACGAGATGCAGCACTTCTGAGACGGAGCCGCTGTGGCAAAGTAAACGTATCGAATTTCCTTTTCACGAGAATGTCTCCTTGTTTGTCTTTGAAGCCCCACGTTGTATCGGTCCCTTGAACAGGACCTCCGACTTGCGGCGTAGCTCGCTTGCCTTCTTCATACTGAGACGGAATCTGTACTCCCCCGATCCGGATATGTCCCGGATCCAGGCTACTTCAAGGTAATCCCGCCCTGCCCTTAGAGGCACAGGCGGGATCAACCTCGAGGAGAAGCAAAAATGTTCAGACCCGGACATCCATGATCGC
>CAZRXH010000163.1:0-4609 GCA_964603995.1 uncultured Bacteroidota bacterium
TGCACGAAGTGCGCCAAAGGCGTCCCTTCGGGAATGGTTTCGCCATAGATTCTAGGCAGATACAAAATCCGAAAGACCAAAACTGCAGATACCGTTGATGTCTATCCTTCCGTATTTTGGATTTCCGGGTTTGGAATTTGTTTAGGATTTAGAATTTCCTTCTCTCCACACGTAGAGGTCTGAATGACAATTCGAATAGTCGGTGTACCTATGGACCTGGGGGCTGGTCGGCGCGGTGTCGATATGGGACCCTCGGCAATGCGGATAGCGGGACTCGCGGAGCGCCTGCGAGAGATCGGGCACACGGTCTTCGACGACGGTGACGTCCCCGTGAAGGTCCCTGAAAGCCAAGAGATAGACAACCCAAAGCTGAAATATCTTCCGGAGATCGTGCGGGTTGACACGATCCTTGCACACAAAGTTGAATCCATCATGGAGGCGAATGAGTTTCCACTTGTTCTCGGCGGTGATCATTCCATTGCGATGGGGACAATCTCCGGCCTGTCGGCTTATGCCCGCAAGCATGGTCTTCGGTTTGGAGTCATATGGATTGACGCACATGCCGACATGAACACATACGAGACGACTCCTTCCGGAAACATTCACGGGATGCCGCTCGCGGCAGTCCTCGGCGAGGGGGCGATGGAGCTCACGACGATCGGTGGTGATTTTCGAAAAGTTGATCCGCAAAACACCGCGCTGATCGGAGTGCGGAACATCGACACGGCAGAGAAAGAAATTGTGAAGAGGACGGGAATTTCTCATTATACGATGTCTGATATCGACAAATACGGAGCCCACCGTATCATAGGAAGGGTTTTGAAAGAGATGAAGTCGAAAGTAGATCTTCTTCATGTCAGTTTCGATATTGATTCGGTCGATCCATCCGTTGCTGCCGGCGTCGGGACTCCGGCGCCCGGGGGCCTGAGCTATCGTGAGGCGCATCTCATCATGGAGACAATTGCCGATTGTGAATGCATGAGTTCGCTGGAGGTGACAGAGGTCAACCCGATATTTGACATAAAGAATCAGTCCGCTGAGTTTGCCACGGAGGTGATCGCCTCAGCCATGGGAAAAAGGATAATTTGAAACGGAAAATATCGCACACGGACAACACGGATGAAACGGATTTTCAAAGATTTGAGCAAGGCGCTCAGCCGAGTCCGTGTCGATCTGTGGCCTCAGCGTCACCTGCGTGCTGTCTGTGTTCCACTCCATTGAGGAATGTGCGTAATGAGGATCATTAGTGCTATCACTGACATGCAGCGACTCGCAGATGACCTGCGCGCAGCCGGGAAGAAGATCGGTCTCGTCCCGACGATGGGCTATCTCCACGAAGGACACCTGAGCCTCGTCGATGAAGCGAAGAAGCATTCCGACTTTGTTGTAATGTCGATTTACGTGAACCCGACACAATTCGCCCCCGGTGAAGATTTCACGACTTACCCGAGGGACCTTGTCCGCGACGAGAAGCTGGCAGAAGAGCGCGGGGTGGACATCATCTTTACACCTACGGACGGGGCAATGTATCCGGAAGAGCAGTTTGCGTTTGTGGAAGTGGAGAGAGTTTCGCGCATTCTCGAAGGTGAATTCAGGCCGACACACTTCAAGGGAGTTGCGACCGTCGTCGCCAAGCTCTTCAACTTAGTCAAGCCTCGCGTGGCGATCTTCGGACAGAAGGACGCCCAGCAGGCTTTCATCATAAAGAAGATGGTGCGCGACCTGAACTTCGACGTGGAAGTTATCATTGCGCCCATTGTCCGTGAGGCGGACGGTCTTGCACTGAGCTCAAGAAACGTTTACCTGTCAGCGGATGATCGCAGCGAGGTGACGGTGCTGTACCGGTCGCTGAAATTAGCGAAGACCATGGTCGGAAATGGAGAGAAGGATCTGGCACGGGTCAGGTCCGGGATGTTGAAACTGATTGCCGCCGAATCGAAAGGCCAGCCCGACTACATAAGCTTCGTGAATCCGGACAACTTCGAGAAAATCGAAGATACGGGCGCACTCAGGAGTGTCCTCGCCCTCCTTGCGGTGAGGTTTGGGAGGACGAGGCTCATCGACAACATGCACCTCGACGTGTTACCATATGAAGATAAATGAAGTAGAAAGGCTGTGCACTGTCCTGCCGGAGGCACCCGGCATACAGGCCGAAGGATATTTCACTTCAGTCGTTCTTCTTCTCCTCGTTCCCATTGACGATGAGTATCACATACTGTTCGAGAAGCGGGCCGCTTCGATAAGGCAGGGAGGCGAGATCTCTTTGCCGGGCGGCAGGCGCGACAAATCCGATGAAACACTTAAGGCGACTGCGTTGCGTGAGACGACGGAGGAAGTCGGAATACCGGCGGGGAAGATCGAAATTATCGGTCGACTCGATTCCGTATTCGCGCCGATGGGAGCGATGGTCGACGTGTTCGTCGGGATTGCGGACATCGAACCTTCCGAAATAGAAGTGAATCCCAAGGAAGTAGAGAAGGCTTTTCTCGTTCCGGTTTCATTTTTTGAGGAAAATGATCCTGAAGTTTACAGCGTCATCACGGAAGTTTACCCTAAGTACACGGATAAATCGACCGGTGAGGAAGTAGTACTCTTTCCGGCCAGGGATCTCGGACTACCGAAACGATATTGGAACAACTGGGGCGGGTTCAAGCACAAGGTCTTCGTCTTTCGGGCTGCAGGAGAGACCATTTGGGGCCTCACCGCGCGGATACTCGTGGATTTCGTGAAGAAGTTGAATTCGTAGGAATGAAAAAGGCGGTCGTCCGAACCGCCTTTTTCCAGGTCGTGCGCCCGGCAGGGCGCATCCGCTTGAAGATGACCCTGCGAGAGCAGGGAAGTTCTTTACACACCCGACAGGGGGAAGTGTTAGCCCAAGTTCGACACTTAGGGGTTCCGAAAAGTTTTTTTCTTGGGATTTGATTAGGGCTGAGGGCTTTGGTGGGAAAATGGCGTGTAGTGAAAACCTACCCTATTGAAATGCCGTACCATGATGTGTTAAATTATGGTATGTTCCTGCGAAAGATATGCGTGCAGAAAGATGGTAAGCCACACAATTATTGGGCACTTGTTGAGTCGTACCGCACGGAGCGTGGTCCACGCCAGCGTGTGGTTTCATACTTAGGTGAAATGGACGAAGCCGGAAGATTGGGAGTGGAGTATGCGGCGGAGGGACACCCGGCGATTCAAGATTCGCTGTTCGAGGATACGACAGCTGAATGGGTAGCGGTGGACGTACGGAGGGTTCGGACAGAGCGAAGCCGACGCTTTGGCGAGGTGTGGTTGGCATTGGAGCTAATGAAGAAACTTGGATTGACAGAGTTGTTTGAAAGGCTGATGCCGAGCACACGTCCGAAGGTTTTATGGAGCGAGATCGCCAATGTACTTGTAGTAGCGAGGTTCTGTGAGCCGTCAAGTGAACTGCACATTGCTGAGCACTTTTATCGGACGAGCGCATTATCTGACCTTCTGGGTATTCCTGAAGAAGACATCTATGAGAACCGTCTATACAGGGTACTGGACGAGTTGGTGGTTCATAAGGACGATGTAGAGCGGTACCTAAAGGAACGGCTGGGTGAGCTGTTTGAGATTAAGTATGATATTCTTCTTTATGATGTAGCATCGACGTACAACGAGCCTCCTCGCTTTTCAAGATAGCGGTCAACGAAGAAGATGGTCATGTTAATGTTGACTGGACGATAGATACGAATAACGCCGATTGGGTCAGGCTCAGCGAAGGGTATTACCTATTAAGGACGAATATCAAAGACTGGGCACCGGAAGATTTATGGAAGGCTTACATTCAGCTCACCGAGGCAGGGGATGCCTTTCGCATCCACAAGCATGATTTGCAACTCCGGCCGATCTGGCATCAAAAAGAAAACCGTGTTAAGGCCCACATCTTTGTCTGCTTCATAGCATATGTGTTGTGGAAGTGCTTCGGTCAAATGTGCAAAGGAGCAGACCTG
Source organism: uncultured Bacteroidota bacterium (assembly GCA_964603995.1). Classification (GTDB taxonomy): domain Bacteria; phylum Bacteroidota; class Ignavibacteria; order Kryptoniales; family JAKASW01; genus JAKASW01. Next base: position 3,969 of record CAZRXH010000163.1, read on the forward strand.
GGAGATGAACCGTGTCAGGTCGTAGAGGAGATAAAGAATCTCACACTGACGGACGTTGTTCTACCTACAAGAAAGGGAATTGAGATCAGGCTGCGATGTGTCAACAAACCCGACAAGCACCTGGCAATCCTGTTACAAAAACTCAAGATGGAACCACCAATGAGACTACAGCTAAATCAAAATTTGTAGTGAAAACTCTTGACCCATTTCGGCGTTTGCCGCTCAGAAACAAAGCTTTTTCTCCCGAACTGTCGAACTTGGTACCTAAACTGAAAACGACGACGAAAATCCGGAGAGAGTTTTGGCCAAATTGTACACACAATGCTGCAAGTGCGTCTGGCCGACTCGCTCATAGGCCTGAATAACACTAACGATCCGACCCTACTATCTGGGCATAAGAGCGCAAGGGGGAGTCTCCTGCCAGTAAAATTTCTAAGGTTCTCCACATCTTCGTGAGAGGTAGGATCGGCCAGATCGGTCCAGGATGCAGCCGAGCCCGGAGCGGAGTGGGATTGGATTGAAACATTCCTGACCGTGGATCAAATCGACAGAACAGGTCCGCAGGTGTTTGCGGTACTGACTGTTGGGGAAGTGTGTTTTGCGCTGCAAGACTCAGACAGCGGAAAGAAGTGGATCAAGGC
>CAZRXH010000164.1:0-4554 GCA_964603995.1 uncultured Bacteroidota bacterium
GGCCAAACTTACGAAACCACTACCATTTATAAATTCTCTGTGAAGAAGTAGTGAGATGCGACAGTTGGTGGAGTCAGCACTATTTAGAAAGCCAATTACCCTGGAACGCCGACGTCAAGAGCGCCAGACCACGTCATCGAAGGTCTCTGAAGGAAGAGAATGAGGCGCTACGTAATAGGTCTTGACTTCGGAACCAACTCCTGCCGTTCGCTCGTGGTATCTACGGCCGACGGCAGAGAATTGGGATCTCACGTCTTTTCATACCCCTCAGGAGTTGACGGCGTGATCCTCGATGAATCGGATCCCAACCTTGCAAGACAGAATCCTGCCGACTATTTGAATGGAATTGAAGTAACTATAGCGGAAGCCTTGAAGAAGGCACGCGAGAATGATCCCGAGTTCAGCGCGGAGAACGTCATAGGGATTGGAGTCGATACAACAGGGAGCAGCCCTGTGCCGCTTGAAGAGAATGGACAACCACTCTGTTTCAGTGATGAGTTCAAGCACAATCCCGCAGCTCATGTATGGCTATGGAAAGACCACACAGGCTACAAAGAGGCCGAGCAGATTACAGCGTTGGCCGCAAAGCTTCGGCCGCAATTCCTCGGAAAGATCGGCGGTGTCTACTCATCGGAATGGTGGTGGAGCAAGATACTCCATTGCAAGAACGTCGCCCCAGAAGTCTTCGACGCCGCCTACAGCTGGGCGGAGATATGCGATTGGATAACTGCGGATCTCACCGGGGAATTGAGCCCGGAGAAGATGATGCGGAGCGTCTGCGCGGCCGGCCACAAGGCGATCTTCAATTCGAGTTGGGACGGTTTACCCGATGAAGAGTTTCTGAAAACGCTTTCTCCCGGCCTTGAGAGACTGAGAAGCCGCCTTTACACGACAGCGTACACTTCCGACCGACGCATCGGGTTTCTGTCGAAAGATTGGGCCGGAAGACTGGGACTGACGACCAACGTCGCGATCGCGGTCGGTGCATTCGACGCGCATATGGGTGCTGTAGGGGCAGGTATATCTACCGGGACACTGGTCAAGATCATGGGGACGAGCACTTGTGATATCATGATTACCCCTTCACACGAGAAATTGAAAGACATTCCGGGTGTATGTGGAATTGTCGACGGTTCGGTGGTGGGCGGATATTATGGCATTGAAGCTGGCCAGTCAGCGGTGGGCGATATTTTCCTCTGGTTCGTAAATAATCTTGTTCCAGAGAAATATGGAAGGACACCGGATGAGAAATTCACAAACCTGAACGATGCAGCACGCCGATTGAGAGCCGGTGAATCGGGCCTCCTCGCTTTGGATTGGAACAATGGCAACCGAACAATTCTGGTAGACGTTCGTTTGTCAGGACTTATTGTGGGACAGACACTTCATACTCAACCACACGAGATGTACAGGGCGCTCCTTGAAGCGACAGCATACGGCGCACTCGAGATAATCGACAGGATAGAAGAGTACGGCGTGCCGATCAAGGAGGTTGTCAATTGTGGAGGACTGGCCGCCAAGAATCCTCTCCTGATGCAAATATACGCCGACATAACCGGCAGGCCGATGAAAATCTCGCGAAGCGATCAGACACCAGCTCTCGGTGCTGCAATATTCGCGGCAGTCGCCGCCGGAAAGGAGGCGGGAGGCTATGGATCGGTAGTGGAGGCTCAGAAGTCGATGACTGGCTCCGGGAAAGTGTTTGAACCTGAAAGGGCAAATCACCAGATTTATAGGAGATTGTACGCACTGTATCGTCAACTGCATGATGCCTTCGGGACACGCACCTGGTCAGGTAATATGTATAACGTAATGAAGGAGCTTCTGGACATTAGAGATGAAGTCAGGAGAAATAATGCTTGAGCAATTGAAGGAAGACGTATGCAGGTCAAACCTTGACCTCGTGAAGTACGGCCTCGTTATCCTGACGTGGGGCAACGTCAGCGCGATTGACAGGGAAGCGGGACTTGTTGTAATCAAGCCAAGTGGAGTTGCATACGAAGAGTTGACTCCTGCGAGTATGGTTGTCGTCGACCTTGACGGCAGAGTGGTGGATGGTTCAAAACGCCCTTCCTCCGATACAGCCACTCACATCGAACTCTACAAAGCCTTTCCGAACATAGGAGGCATAACCCACACGCACAGCACGAACGCCGTCGCCTTTGCGCAAGCAAGGCGGGAAATACCATGTCTCGGAACGACTCACGCGGACCACTTTGCCGGACCTGTTCCGGTAACTCGCTTTCTGTCAAACGAAGAGGTCGACTCAGGATATGAACTGAACACGGGGAAGGTGATTTTCGAGCGGTTCAGGGGAATTGATTACGAGGCGGTCCCGGGAGTCTTGGTAGCGGGACACGGTCCATTCTGCTGGGGGAAGAACGCGAATGATTCAGTCGAGAACGGACTCATACTTGAACGCATTGCCGAGATGGCACTCAAAAGCCTTGTGCTGAATCCGGAAACGGGTGAACTACCCGAACATATTCTGAACAAACACTTCGAAAGAAAACATGGCAGAGGCGCTTACTACGGCCAGGAAGGCGACTGAGAGATGCGTGCGCTGCGTGCATTGTCCCAGTCGGAGCGTTCCACATTGCCAGAAGTAATGGAAGTAAAGAGAGGATCTTACCTATGATAGACCTGACGAAATACGAGATTTGGTTCGTGACAGGGAGCCAACATCTCTACGGAGCCGAAACATTGAAGCAGGTCGATGGGGATTCGGAAGCCATTGTCAGAGGATTGAATGGATCGGGAAATATTCCCATCAGGATCATATGCAAACCGGTTCTCACCACTTCCGATTCGATCAGGACGGTCTGCATGGAGGCAAACAATAGCCCGAATTGCATCGGCGTCATCACGTGGATGCACACATTCTCTCCGGCAAAGATGTGGATAGCTGGTTTGAGAATTCTAGCGAAGCCCTTCGTACATTTGCATACCCAATTCAACCGTGATATCCCCTGGGATTCGATCGACATGGACTTCATGAACCTCAATCAGTCCGCACACGGCGACAGGGAATTCGGCTTCATAGCAACAAGAATGGGGAAGAGGAGGAAAGTTGTCGTCGGGTACTGGCAGGATGAGGTCGTTCAGAAGAAGATCGCCGTCTGGGCCAGAGCGGCGGCCGCCTGGGAAGACTCACAAGGAGCAAGAATTGTTCGTTTCGGCGACAACATGCGTGACGTCGCGGTCACAGAAGGGGACAAGGTTGAGGCGCAGTTACGTCTTGGCTATTCTGTCAATGGTCATGGCGTTGGTGATCTGGTGGAATACGTAAACGCTGCCCCCGATAAAGATGTCGACAGTTTGATCGATGAGTACGCAGACAAGTATATCATTTCACCGGAGGCGCTCAAGGGCGGTAATCGGCACACCAACCTTCGCGAGGGCGCGAGGATTGAATTGGGGCTGCGGGCATTCCTGAAGGATCGCGGGTTTAAGGGATTCACAACGACTTTTGAGGACCTGCACGGGCTGAGACAACTGCCCGGGCTCTCAGTGCAGAGGTTGATGGCTGAAGGCTACGGCTTTGGCGCAGAAGGTGATTGGAAAACGGCTGCGCTGGTGAGAGCCATGATGGTAATGGCGTCAGGGCTTGATGGCGGTACCTCGTTCATGGAGGACTACACTTATCACATGGACCCCGCGGGGATGAAAGTGCTTGGGGCACATATGCTTGAAGTCTCTGAGTCCATAGCCTCAGGAAGGCCGAGGCTCGAGGTCCACCGTCTGACAATTGGTGGCAAGGACGATCCGCCGCGCCTTGTTTTTGATGTCGCTAAGGGTCCGGCGATAAACGCGTCGCTGATAGACATGGGGAATCGTTTCAGATTAGTGGTCAACGAAGTCAGCGTTGTTGAACCAGACAAGCCGCTGCCGAAGTTGCCCGTGGCGCGAGCGGTGTGGCTCCCCAAGCCAAATCTCGAAGTGGCAGCTGCGTCATGGATACTTGCAGGAGGTGCGCACCATACCGGATTCAGCAAGGCGTTGACGTCCGAGTTCATGGAAGACTTCGCTGAAATTGCGGGGATCGAGTACCTGCTGATCGACAACTCCACGAAGCTCTCCGAATTCAAGAAAGAGTTGAGATGGAACGAGATGTATTATCATTTCGCTAGAGGGCTTTAGGGAAGCTGTCGGGCAAAATCCTGCGGCAGAGAGAAGTCCTTGTCTTTTACCAATTACAATGTTAACCGATTGGAGCGGCACCTCCTAATTTTTACACAAAGTTACGGACATCACCGTTATGCGTGCCACTATGGCCACCCTCAGCTCGACTCGTGGATATGTTAGCCCATGGTGCTGAGAGAGTCAAGTTTGAGGGTCAGCGCTCGTCAGCTTGACAATCACAAAAATGACGGTTAGATTTTTGCGTCAAGGGAGGCTAAAGTGAGAATCCAGCCGAGAGTTTAGGATATGAATTTGTGCGGCGTCTGGCCACGGGCAATAGGTGCCAACAGGCTATTGATCTTACCGATGACTTTCTGAGGAAAAGAGGGATAAGGACTAAACAAGATGGCTTCCGTGTTCAACGAGCCCGCT
>CAZRXH010000165.1:0-4487 GCA_964603995.1 uncultured Bacteroidota bacterium
CGAATGTCCCGAAAACGTATGCACTTTATCAGAACTATCCCAACCCATTCAACCCATCGACCACCATACGGTTCGATCTCAAAGAGCAATCGACGGTAACGCTGGAAATATATAATGCACTAGGCCAGCGAGTGCTGGAAGATAATTACGGTGCGATGAACGCCGGGAGATACAGCGAGGATGTAAACATGGCACGATTCGCCAGTGGAGTGTATTTCTACCGGATACTCGCACAGGGAAATAACGGCGAGAAATTTGTGGCAGTCAAGAAGTTGATGCTTACGAAATAGTGCGCGTTGATTTGCTTGTTTGAAATCCCGTCATGAGGAATCGTGGCGGGATTTTTTCTTCACGGCCTGCGACAACCCCATTCTTACGAGGTGCAGCCCCATTCGATGATCACGGCATCGTCCTCAGTCCAGGGTAGTCGCATGGGAACTTTTGGTGCCAAGTTTTTATTGACGATATTGAATATGCACAAGCCGTGGCGCGCACTCCAGTTCTTGCTTTCCTTCCTTGCTTTGTATTTACCCGCCCGGGCTCAGACTTCAGGATTCGGTTTCCGCCACCTGACGACGGAAGACGGACTGTCGCAGAGCTCGGTGTACGCGATCCAGCAGGATGCTGCCGGATTCATGTGGTTTGGTACCAAGGACGGCCTAGATCGATACGACGGCTATCATTTCAAAGTCTTTGTGCACAGCCAGCTCGATTCATCCTCTCTTTCCGATGACTTCGTGACGGCTCTGTTCCAGGACAGGAAGAAAAGACTTTGGGTAGGAACACAGTACGGCAATCTCAATTTGTACGATCCCAGACTCGACAAATTCCAGAGGATCCTGATACCGAGTCTGGCAAAAGGGCCCTATAGCATCACCACGATCACGGATGATAATGACGGCAACCTCTGGGTTGGTACCGGGGGAGGTGGACTCATGGAGTTTACTTTTCCTCCGCGTCACGACAACGGACCGTCAGCCCGGGGTGACAATCCAATCCCATTCGGATACTCTGTTTCAGTTTGGAACGACTCGAACACTGAAGCTTTCCGGGCGAACAGAGTTCCGGCGGTCCTGTACGATGAAAGCGGCACTATGTGGATTGGCGTCGGAGACAGACTCCTCTCGTTCGACCCGGACGCTCGCAGCAAGAAATTCGAATACCATCCTTTTGCACTTGCGGCGGGGGTAACAAGGCCGGAGATATTATGCCTTTACCGGGATTCGGCTTCGAACATTTGGGCTGGGACGACCGCAGGTTTGTTTGAGCTTGACGGGCAGCGTGATTTGCTTGTTCCGCAATTGTACGGCAACCAGTCCGGCAGTGGACAGCAACCGAAGATCCGAACGATCTGCGGAGACACACAGGGAAGGCTGTGGCTCGGTGCTTTTTCCAGGGTACTTCTTTTTGACGTCAAGAGAAAACAGTATCAGACGCTTCCAGAACACCCGGCCTTCAGGAGCGGCGCTGTTTGTATAAAACGTGACCGGAGCGGTGCTATCTGGCTCGGCAGTAACGGTTACGGATTGTATTTTTACACTCCGAACGTAATTCACTTCGAGTCCTTCACGAAAAAAACGGGAGTCGACCTCAATTGGCCCGGAGAAAGCATCAGGTCCATCTTTGAAGACTCCCGGGAACGCTTGTGGATTGGAACGTACGGCGGACTCTACGTCGCGAACCGCAGTCGCACATCTTTTCGGGTTGTCCGGACTAAGCTGGGTAATCCGGTAAAGAGCATCATCCAGGATCGGGATGGAAACATATGGCTTGCCAGCGAACTTGGAGTTGCCCGCATGAACCCACATACCAATGCCATCCGCTATTTCAACCACCGCACAGGTGATCCCGCCAGTCTGGCATTCCCGTCCGTCTCCGGCATCTTCCTCGATCGCCATGGCACAATATGGGCGGTGACCCCGGGTTCTCTTGAAAGACTGAACAAAATATCTGATACCTGGTCCCATTTCTATTTCGACAGCAAAGCGATACCGCCGAACGATCCGCCTCCGACTTCAATTTGCGAGACGCCCGACGGTTGTCTCTGGTTCACCTCCGACAAAGGGCTGTGGCAGTTCAATCCGAAAACAGGATTGTTTCACCAGTTCGAAAATGGAGTTGGCAGGGACTACGGTCTCAGCAGCAATGCCACTCTTTCCTTGTGCCTCGACCCCTCCAACCCCGGTCGATTCCTCTGGGTAGGCACAGAAGGGGGCGGCCTTGGTCGGCTCGACATTCAGACGGGAAAAGCAATTGCATTCACAGTGTCTGATGGACTGCCGGATAACGTCGTCTACAGTGTGCTTAGTGATGGAAAGGGAAACCTCTGGCTCAGCACGAACGATGGGCTGGTCAAGTTCAAACCTGGTACAAAATCAGTCACTGCCTACACGCAAGCGGATGGGCTGCAGGGTAACGAGTATAATTCGGGAGCCTACTTCAAGAGTCGGGACGGCGAATTGTTCTTCGGAGGGATAAACGGTTTCGACGCATTCTGTCCGGACGAGATACAACACGACACGTATGAACCGCCGGTTGTCATGACGGGAATTTATCTGTTCAATAAAGCGCTCGCCATCGGAGACAACTCAGGAATACTCAGGCAATCGCTCCAGAATACGAAAAGCATCGCCCTGGATTACAAGCAGAACGTGTTGTCTCTGACGTTCGCAGCTCTTGATTACACGGAACCCGGGAAGAACAAGTACGAGTATAGACTCATCGGCTTCGATCACGATTTTATCTCCTCAGGCACTTCGCGCACGGTGACCTACACCAATCTCGATCCCGGAAAATATACGTTCGTCGCGAGGGGTACCAATAGCGACGGCACGTGGAGCACGCATGAAGCCAGGCTCAGGATAGAGGTACTCCCGCCGTTCTGGATGACATGGTGGTTCAGGTCGATAGTCGCAATACTATTCCTCTCCGTCGGGCCGGTCGTCTATTTCGTCAGAATATCAGCGCTCAAAAAGGAGAAGGGACAGAGGGAATCATTCTCGCGCAAGCTCATCGAAAATCAGGAAAACGAGAGAAAGAGGATCGCTGCAGAGATGCACGACGGCTTCGGTCAAAATTTGCTGGTGATGAAAAATCGTGCGTTGCTCGCACTTGAAAAATCGGGGCTGCCGGAAGACGTCCGGGGCGACCTGAACGAGATTTCAAGCACGGCATCTGACACGCTGAAAGCGATGAGGGAAATGTCACGCAACCTTCGCCCGTACGAGCTGGACCGTTTTGGCGTGACGGAAGCACTGACATCCGCTGCAGAAAGAGTTCGGAACTCTTCGGGTATTCCCATCGCGATCGAGATCGACCGGATAGACGGGCTCCTTTCGAAGGAAGCTGAGATAAACGTGTACCGTGTCGTCCAGGAGTGCCTGAATAACATTATCAAGCATTCCCGGGCATCAATCGCGGAAGTTTCCGTCGCGAGATCCGGCAACCACCTGCAAATTATTGTGCGCGACAACGGGATCGGGTTTTACCCATCGTCGTCCGACGTAGAAAAGAATGTAAGCCAGGGACTTGGACTGGATTCCATATCGGAGAGAGTTCGGATCGTCGGCGGGACTTACGGAATTGAGTCTGCACCCGGTGAGGGAACCACTATAACGATTTCGGTACCGTGCCATGAAGTCTCTCCAGGCAACGGGGAAGCTTTGTCTGATCAATTATCCTGAACAATATGCGAGAACCTGCATGCGTCATGAAGTGAAAATAGTAATTGCCGACGACCACCCGATCTTTCGCAAAGGATTGGTGGAGGTGCTGCAATCCGAACCATCTTTCCATGTGATCACCGAAGTAGCTGATGGAACCGAGGCTCTTGATGCCATTGAGCGGTTTAAACCGGATATCGCTATCCTTGACATCGAGATGCCCAAGATGAACGGGCTTGAACTCTTGAAGGAAATTACGAGAAGAAAGCTCGAAGTCAGAGTTATCGTACTCACGATGTACGAGGAGGAAAAAATGCTCAACAGGCGCTGGATCTTGGCGTGTGCGGATATGTACTTAAAGAGAGCGCCGTGACCGATATACGTGACGGCATAGAGACGGTGGCATCGGGCCGCTACTATATCAGCGCCGCAATCTCAGGATATCTTGTTCGGCGCGGGAAGGATGGAAGCTCCGGCTCATCAGCGGTTTCCCCACTTGCCGACCTCAGTCCCAGTGAGCGACGCATCCTGCGGCTAATTTCGGAAAACAAGACAAGCAAAGCCATCGCGGAAGAGCTCTTCATAAGCGTCAATACTGTCGAGAACCATCGCTCGCATATTTGCCGCAAGCTGAACATTACAGGTAACAATGCCCTCCTCAGGTTCGCCCTAGAGAATAGATCCCTGCTCTGACAGGGTTTCTCCGGCAAACCTCATTTCATATCCGTGATCCAATTCATGCCCTGAAGCCGTGAGAGAGGTGCGTTCCCGGACGCGGCATCTCCATCATGGTGAGCCTTCTGCTTAGTGTAAGATACTGCCCAC
>CAZRXH010000166.1:0-4409 GCA_964603995.1 uncultured Bacteroidota bacterium
TCTTCCTCCATTGTCCAGCGCCTCTGGAACTACTGCAACGTCCTCCGCGACGACGGCGTGAGCTACGGCGACTACGTCGAGCAGCTGACTTATCTGCTTTTCCTCAAGATGGCCGATGAACAAACGAAGCCGCCATTCAGTAAGGGCATGTCACGACATGCCCCCATGATCCCGGAAGGTCTCGATTGGCAAAGCCTGGTGAAACGAGACGGCGACGATCTCGAAGTTCATTACAGACATGTACTCGACTTGCTCGGAAAAGAATCCGGAATGCTCGGTGTCATTTTCAGAAAGTCGCAGAACCGCATTCAGGACCCCGCGAAGCTTAAAAGGCTTGTAGAACTCATCAACGACGAGACGTGGATGGGCTTGGACGTCGACATTAAAGGCGAAATCTATGAGGGCTTGCTGCAGAAAAACGCTGAAGACGTTAAGAGCGGTGCAGGGCAATACTTCACACCCAGACCATTGACAAGAGCCATGGTGGAGGTTGTCCGTCCGGAACCTATGATGACAATCTGCGATCCGGCATCAGGCACCGGCGGTTTCTTTTTGGCGTCGCATTCCTACATCGAAAAGAAGCAGCTCGACAAAAGGCAGAAGGATTTTCTAAAGGCGAAAACCTTCAAGGGTTGGGAAATAGTTGACAGTGCGGCTCGTCTCTGCGTAATGAATCTTTATCTCCACGGAATTGGCGGAGATGAGAGTCCAATCGTTGTTGCCGATAGCCTGGCGTCGGAGCCGAGCGAGCATTTCGACATCGTCATGACCAATCCTCCATTTGGCAAGAAAAGCAGCATCACTATCGTAAATGGCGAAGGGAAGGCTGACAGGGAATCGATCACATATGAGAGGCAGGATTTCTGGTCGACGACGTCGAACAAGCAGCTGAATTTTCTTCAGCACGTCAAGTCGCTTCTCAGGATGAACGGGAAGGCTGCCATTGTCGTCCCCGACAACGTCCTTTTCGAAGGGGGTGCCGGTGAAACCGTCCGGCGAAAACTTCTCCACGAATGCGACGTCCACACGCTGCTTCGGCTCCCGACAGGAATATTCTATGCTCAGGGGGTAAAGGCAAACGTTCTCTTCTTCGAAAGAAAACCTGCAAGCGAAAAGCCATGGACAGAGAAGCTGTGGATATATGATCTCCGCACCAATATGCATTTCACTTTGAAGGCCAACACGCTCAAGTACGAAGACATGACAGACTTCATCCGGTGCTACAATCCTGAGAACCGACGTAACAGGCAAGAATCAGATCGGTTCAAGGTGTTCTCATATGAAGAGATTGTGCAGAGAGACAAAGCGAGTCTAGATATATTCTGGCTGAAAGACGAGAGCATCGAGGATTCAGCCAATCTTCCCGATCCCGATGTGATTGCGCAGGATATCATGGAGAACCTGGAATCAGCGCTGGAACAGTTTAAGAGCGTCAAGGAAGGGCTGGGGAACGGGAAATAGAGATTAGTAACTTTCTGAACTGGTGTTCCGCGCGAAGAACTCTTGACTTTGGTTAGTCCGTGCATTAAGATTTCCCGTGCTAAGCAACCGTTGCATAAAGGGCGCCGACGTGCGAAGACATTATGAGCGTTACCGTGGAGTCTCGCGATTCACCGGCAAACCGGTTGAGTTGCATTTCACACTTCAAAACCAATTCTTTCTGAGAGAAGCATAGACCTCCTTGCTACTACTGATCTTAGCATGATCAGCTACTGAAAAAATCTCGAACTACAAAGCAAGGACATCATCATGTGCGCCTGCGTCGGGAAGTGGGCCGGCCTCTGTTTCCTGATCACTGCATTAATATCGCTGCAGACTCTTGCGCAGGACAAACCTGAATCAATCCGGGGTCATGTGAGCGATGCCAAAACGAATCTGCCGCTTGCAAGTGTAAACGTCGTTGTCATTCAAACGACTTACGGCACAGCCACCGACAGCCTGGGAAATTTCTCCTTGAACATCATGCCCGGCAAATATACGCTTCGATTCAGTCGCGTCGGCTACGAGCCTGCGTCAAGGGAGCTCGACATCACCGCGGGAAGAAGAATCCCCCAAATAAACATTTCGCTGAAGCCGACCGCGTATCTTGCCGGTGAAGTGACGGTTAGTGCAGAGAAGCCCGTGGCTTCTCCGGGCATCCATAGGATCGGCGAGAAGAACCTTCAGTACATACCCAACCTATATTCGGATGTCATCCGGAGTGTAACGATACTCCCGGGTGTCTCTTCGGACAACGAGTTGACGAGCGCGTACAACGTCCGCGGACAGAATTTTGACGCAAACCTCATCTACCTTGACGGCTTTGAAATCTATCGTCCGTACCTTGTCCAGCAGGGGATAGAGGAAAGTCAGTCGGCGATCAACCAGAACATGGTCGCGAACATGGAATTCTATGACGGGGCTTTCCCGGTCGAATACGGGGACAAGATGTCGTCCGTCCTCGTCGTCAATTACAAGAAGGACGAGGAGCCGGGACTCGGCGGCGAAGTCAATGCAGACCTCCTCAACTTAGGCATTACCCTGCATGACAGGATAGGCGACTTGAGCTGGATCGCCGGTTTCCGTTACGCCTATCCCTCGTCATTCACGAACGTCCTTCAGACAAAGGGGAAATACATACCTAAGTACACAGACTTCCAGCTCCTCGGCTCGTATGCTCTTCCCGGTGACATCAAAATGAAATTGTTATTCATGACTGCGCAGAATACGTTCGACTTGACGCCGCAGGACTGGAAGGGCGACTTCGCCGTTGGTGCGTGGAATGCGTTCCGTCGAATCGTCCTGAAATTTGGAGGCGCCGATAACTACAAATACGACTCCAATCTCCTCGGACTGAGGCTGACGGCGCCTCTTGATCGGCACTCGAGCCTCTCGGCCTCGTTCGCCTACTACTCCGACAAAGAGTCCTACAATGAAAACCGGTCCTACGACATCTATTACACTCCCGATGCTTACAATCCACAGGACAACGTGAGCCAACTGGGTACCGGTTACGAATTCGCGAACAACTCACTCAATATGAACCGGCTTGAATTCAAAACCGATTTCGATTCGGATTATGGAACGCACGACACGAAGGCGGGAATCACACTGAGGACTTCTCTGATGGATAATTCACTGAATGAATCGACCTATTATGTGCCGCCACCGAGCCCATCCTATTTTGCCGACCAGAAACAGAGAATCAGATTCAACTCGATCTCCGGTTATGTTGCGGAGAACGTAATTCTGAATTCGGATTTCACACTCAATCTCGGGTTGCGGGCGCTGAAGTATTATTTCACCGGCGAGTTCCTTGTCTCGCCGCGTGCCTCCGCCTCATATAAGCCGGACTCGGCGAACTCGTTGAGCGTCGGGTGGGGATACTACTACCAGCCGCCGTATTTCTATGAGACACGCGACAAGACTCTAGAGCAGGCGAAAAGATTAGTGTCGCAGCTGGCAATTCAGTACCAGCTGAGGTATGAAAGGGAACTTGGGAATGACGGTCACGTAATGGCGGAGATCTATTATAAAGACCTGACAAGGCAGCTCCCGTATTACTACACGAACCAGCTTGAGCTGACCTATGGCGACACGAACAACTATAACGGTTACGCCTACGGCTTCGATCTCCAGTACGAAGGGAAGCTTTCGCAGCGCCTCGACACATGGATCGGGTACGGATATTTAGTCGCGAGAGACAGGAGAGACGGCGGGCCATATCAGAGGAGCCTCCTCGATCAGACTCATACAATCAGGATATTCCTCCAGGATGCAATGCCTGAGCTTCACAATTCGCAGGCTCACGTTCGGATATTGTTCGGCACCGGTTATCTTTATCATCCCATGATGAACGTCGCGGGTCCGGGAAATACCATCCAGACCGTGCCGGACTTCGACCTAGTGTATCCTTACCCGTTTTATTATAGGATAGACATGGGGTTGACGATGAAATTTGACCTGGGTGGCAAAAGGAGCCTGACTCTGAGTGCTGACGTCTTTAACGTGTTCGATAAGAACAACATTGTATCGTATTCGTGGTACTCGATTCCGCAGGAATTCAGTTATCCGCTGGAGGTCCCGAATCTTCTTTCGGCAAGGTACTTCAATATCGGAGCGCGAGTCGAATTTTGAGAAGTGTGTTTTGACAACATGATGGAACGATGGATGGAATGTCGGATCAGGGATAAGGTAGAAAGGTCAAGAGGCAAAAGGTGAAAAGGGAATGGTGAAATATTGAAACCATGAGATTCAGGATTAGCAGGTACTGGCTCGATTTCAATAAGATTGATCAGACCATGAATTCGTTTTCCGCCACGAAGTGGCTCCTTTCGCGAAGCGATGCCGGCACGGAGCAGATCTCGCAGATAAGCGCAGATTAACGATCGGCGATCATCTGCGCAATCAGCGGGTGAAACCAAATTGAG
>CAZRXH010000167.1:0-4327 GCA_964603995.1 uncultured Bacteroidota bacterium
TGGGCATAAGGACATTCAGGTGTTGATCATCCGTAAACAAGCCGTGGATCTTTGCCAGCGCGATTTGGTTGGGAGTTCCTGCGGCCATGTTAGGCCAGATAGAGATCATGATCTTCGCATGCATATCATGAACATCTTTCACCATCCGGGCAGGATCGGGATACCGTTTGCGACTGAAGGATTTTTGACCCCATTCTCCGTCAGGCCAGTACATCCAGTCCTGAACGATCAGGTCGAGCGGGAACTTCCTTTCGCGGAAACCCTTGACGACAGAGACAATCTGCTTCTGCGTTTCATATCTCTGCTTCGACTGGATGTAACCGAAGGCCCATTTGGGATACATCGGCACCTTGCCTGTCAATTGCCGGTAACCGGAGACAAGTGAATCCGGGTTCTCCCCGTAAATGAAGAAGTAGTCTATTTCATCCGCGACCTGCGACCAGAGGTAGTAGCTTCCGCGCGTGGTGTTGAACTCGCTGTACGAGTAATTGTCCCATAGCAATTCATAGCGGTTGGTGGAAACGATAACCGGGACGATGTCGTCGCGGTTTTTCTGAATCATCTCTATCTTCTTCCCGTTGAGCGCAATATCTGCACTCTGCAGGCTTCCAAGGCCGTACAACACTTCGCCGGGCGAGCATCGAAACGACTGCTTGATGTGGTAGCAATCCTGAGAATCCACTACTGCCGCCTGCACATCTTTCGATCCTTCCGATAAGATCCGCTTGCCATCTACGGTCAGGAAGCTTACTCTCAAATCGTTCCTGTCGACTTTCACCGTAAGCGAGCCGGTTTTCAGGTAAAGCTCGTTTCCTGCCTCGGAAACACTCCAATGAGTCGAGGGTGCTTCTTGTCCTGTAATGATCAGACTTTTTCGTGTTGAGAATTCGTTCGCAGGCGACGATACTACCTGAATGATGTTGTCGTTCCAGACTTTCAGTTTCAATTTCTTTATTCCATTTACCTCATGCCGTGCGGTGACCACAATCCCGTCAGATTCCTTCTGAACGGACTGACCATACGCGAAAGAATTGCCTATAAAAAGAATCAGGAGTACGGCTTTAAATACCATTTTCATGCTCACCTCCATATAACCGGACCAATTACTTCTTTACCAGCCGAAGAGAAAGCCGTCACACACAGGATCGGCGGCAATTCTGCATTTCTGATCATTTGAATTGGCTCTTGTTAATTGCCCGACTCTTGAAAAGCACTCATGACTGTACGAAGTCACCGCACGGCGCATTAATCGCGTAATCGCATTTTTCAAACATCAATTTTACTCGACCGTAATAGTTTTTTGCAGACGAATATCCTTACACGAGCTGCCAACCTCGATTTCCCATTTTCCCGGTTCTATTTTGAAATCGTTGGTGCTCGTACTGTAGAATGAAAATTCAGATGCCGGTATTTTAAATGTCAGAGTCTTGGTTTCTCCGGGAGCGAGTGTAATTCGTTGAAACCGTTTCAGTTGGTCGATCGGCACTTTCATGGATGCATTCTCATAGTGGAGATAAAGCTGTGCCACCTCATCGCCTTTCATTTTGCCGCTGTTTCTCACCGAGAATCGCACCTCGAGCGAATCATCCGATCCGATTTTATCAGAATTGAGTCTCAGATCGCTGTACTGAAAGCTGGTGTAAGAGAGTCCATACCCAAACGGATAAAGGACGGGTTTATCGAAATACATATATGTACGTGGATAGTCGATAAGATCATAATTAGACATTGGCGGAAGCTCCTTCGTAGAAGCGTAAAACGTTTCGGGGAGTTTGCCGCCCGGATTGACATCGCCAAACAAGACGGCGGCAATTGCTTCGCCCTGGAATTCACCGTCGTACCACGCTTCGACTATTCCCCTCGCTTTCTTCTCGGTCCCGGCAAGTGCAACGGGTCCTCCGTTTACAAGCACGAGGACTATATTGTGATTGACAGATGCGATCTGATCGATCAGATCCCTCTGGACTCGCGGCAATTCGATCTTCGTTCGATCCAGCTCTTCCCTGGAAATGTCAGGGGAGGTCCCGACGACCATGATGACCATGTCGCTTTCCCTGGCGATTTCTTTGGCTTCGCCAGAATCTTTCCGGCCCAGATCCCATGTCAGACTGGCAACGGAACCCAGAGTATTGTTGTACTGGTCAAACTCGATATCATACTCTTTTCCCGGCAAGAGCTCGACATCAGCACTGTTCGGCTTCGCGCCATGATCGGTCCAGTCATCTATCACCAGCTTCCCGTCCACATAGAGGCGCGCACCATCATCATTGATGGTACCGATATGATGGATGGTATCAGGCGGAATTATCTTGCCCGTCCACCGGATCGAATAATGCTCCTTCGGTACGCCGGGAGCAGGAGAATTGGTGCCGAAATTGAAATTCACCATGGAATCAACGCGCGTGAAGACGGGCTTTCCCGATAAATTCATATTGTCAAAGTACTCGCCCTTCATCCCGGTCTTATTTGTCCCGGCGACTTTGGCGAAGTACCGCGGTTGAATGGGTTTCAGTAGTCCGCTGCTGACAACGCAACCCATCGAATATTTCACCTTGATCCCAAGGGCGGCAGCTTTTGCTTTTATTCCTTGAAGTGGACTGACCTCGACGTTGGGGAACCCGCTGTAAATACCAAGCTGCGCCTCCGCTGCATTCGGGCCGATAACCGCAATCGATTTCAATTTCTTCTTGTTCAATGGCAGTATCCCGTCGTTCTTAAGAAGCACGATCGATTTTCGCGCAACTTCGAGTGCCAGGGCGCGATTCTCTTTGCTGTCGAGTTTGTACGGTGTAATCGAGCTATAAGGAACCATGTCGGGCGGATCGAATTCACCGAGCCTGAATCGTGCGGAGAGAACTCTTTCCAAAGCGCGATCGATATCTTTCTCCTGAATTAATCCTTCATCCAGAGCCTGCTTCAGATACTCGCGATACTCTACCCCGCAATCCAGATCGCACCCGGCAAGTATGCTTCCCGCGACAGCTTCGGCGCCGGTTTTATAGAAACCATGCGGGATTACCTCATCGCCAATTGCGCCGCAATCGGAAACCACATATCCTTTGAATCCCCAGGTTCGCCTCAGCAAATCGGTCATCAGGAACGAGTTTGCATTGCATGGTACATGGTTCAATTCGTTGTACGCCCCCATGATGGAGTAGGCTTTGCCTTCAACTATCGCCGCTTTGAAAGCAGGCAGGTAGTATTCGTACAGACTGCGCATGTCGACATCTGACGAACCTGTATGACGGCGCGCCTCTTCATTATTGGCGACAAAGTGTTTGGGAGTAGAGACGGTTTTCAAATAATACGGATCATTCCCCTGCATGCCCTTCACAAACGCGACCGCCATGCGGGAAAGGAGGTAAGGGTCTTCACTGTATGATTCCTCATTGCGCCCCCATCGTGGATCGCGCGCTATGTTGATTGTCGGACTCCAATAGGTCAGGCCTTTACCGTCAAGCACGTGTAAAGCGCGCGCCTCGTCGGATATAGCCGAAGCCACGCGATGTACGAGACCGGGGTCCCACGTCGCGCCCATCGCGACGGCCTGCGGGAAAGAGGTTGTTCCACCTGCAAGGACTCCGTGAAGAGCTTCACTCCAATAGTTATAGGCGGGAATTCCAAGCCGGGGAATCGAATCGGTCTGGTTGGTCAACTGGCCGATCTTCTCATCCAGCGTCATCAGGCCGATCATATCGGAAAGCCTCTCTTTATAAGATTGCGGTTTGAAGACATTTATGATTACGGAACTGCTTACTGAGTCCGTACCCGTTCCTTTGCCTGAGAGAATCAATAAATAATAGCCGGGACGGGGAAAGGTGACTTCGGTGACAGGGTTGGAAGCGTCTTTGAAAACGACATTCGAATTCTGAGGACAAGTCCATTCTACTTTCATACTGTCAGGAGAGACACTTCCTTCGAGCTGTGCGGAACGAGTCTTTTCCCAATCTATGATCTGATTCCCGCCTGCACTGACCGTGGCGGTCTGAGCAAACAACGGAACTAAGTTCATAAGTAAGAGAGACGCTATCCAAGTTACCGATTTGACGATTCTTCTTTCCATCTAATTCTCCATGAAAAGCGATTTAGTAAACTGATAATAGATTAGGCAAACGCAAAATCAAGGAAGAGAACTATGAAAGGCTTCAGTATGAGCTGGTACGGTCTGAAGTCTTTCGGCATCACGGTTTTCATCGATGCATTGTTTCTATCGACTGCCGATCTCTTCTTCATTTCTCATAAAGCATCTTTATCGTTTCGGAGAATCCTGCGGACTGCATCCGGCACAAGTAGACTCCGCTGGCAAGGCCGGCTGCGCTCCACTGCA
>CAZRXH010000168.1:0-4294 GCA_964603995.1 uncultured Bacteroidota bacterium
CCCGACTATACTGACATCTCCGGGTATTGGGACCAACTCGAAGTTTCCCATGATGCTTGTAGAGGAGTACTTCATAAGGTACCCGGTAAACTGGATGACATATCCGGTATCGATGGCGCCGTAACCCGCTGAAATCGCGGCAGTGGAGTCATAATAGAAAACATTCATTCCTCCCCACTCGGCACTGTCGGTGCTCTGTACATAGAACGACCAGTTACCGCTGACCTTTGTGTTTCCTACGATGGGAGGAGCGGTGAGAACGACTCCGGTCACCGTAACCGTGTCGCCAAGGTATTGCGAATTGGTCAGGCTCGACCTGCCTGTCACGCCTAACGAATCCGCAATTCTCAGCGAATCCATCGGGATGAAGTTGAGGTCGAATAAAGATTTCTCCGGATACGTTTGCGCGAACGCCATGCCCGCGCCGAGCAACAAAATCATTAACGCTTTTCTCATTTAAGCCTCCTGTATTGATGCCGTTTCTCGGCATTCGGCAGTCGAATCACCGTCTGCTGAAGCAGCCGATCACTGAGAGCCGAATGCTGTCAGCTATTTTATTATCAAAAACTTGCCGCGCTTTATTTCGCCGGTGACAGTGTTTCTCACCGTGAACAAATAGAGACCGGTCGCTATCGACTGGTCCGCGTCCGTTATCAGATTCCACGCGTGCATCCCGCCCGAAAAGACCTGCGTGTTGTCTGACGAGTAATGCTGGAACCACTGTATGTCGGCGCCGTTGTATGTCGATGCGTCGTGTTCAAGAGTAGTTACGATGTCGCCTGCCACTGTATATATTCTTATCTCGCACTTTGCGGGGAGGTTGTAGAAATATATTTTCCTCTCTCGCTCCCCTGTTCCGTCCCAAATAGCGCGCGTGTAATACGGATTTGGAAAAACACCGACTGCGGCGGAGTCTCCTGTCGCGGTCGAAGGTCCCGGAAACACTTTCGCCGTCGCGCGCGTCGACGCCTGGCTCGGAAGCCCCGAGGCGGGGTCGCCCTGATCATACGCCTCCACGCCGAAAAGATACTGCCAGCCGTTCAAGAGCCCGGCGACTTTGTACTCGTAAGTGTACTTATTGAGATCCCCGGCGAACTGTTTCGGAGTGACCAGCCGGGCAGGCAATCCTGCATCAAAGCCGAGCGAGTCAGTGAGGTCAAAATCTGCCATTTCCACGAGCGGGTCCTGGAATCCCCTGAAATCGTATCCGGGTTTGGACATGTAAAGCCTGTAGCCTTCGAAATTCCTGCGATCCAGCAGAGGATCAATCACATTTTCGGGAACATCGTCCCAATATATCGTGGCCTCGCGGTCGCCGGGAACGACCCGCATATGAGGCGGAGGAAGTATATTCGGGAAAATATAGCGCGTGATTTTTCCGTTCCCATCCAAGTCCTCGCCAGGATCGAGCACTCCGTTTCCATTCCGGTCCTCGCCGTTGTAAGTCCGCTGAGCCCACGTCGCGTTTTCATAAAGAGTCTTGCGGGAGGCAGCGACGTTATTCTGATAATCGGTCGGAACGCCGGTATCGAATTCCCTCGCAGCAACCAGTGCGTACGTCACCGTGATCGAAGAGTCTGGGGGCAATTCAAACGGTCCTACCGAAAGGAGCGAATACCTGTTTCCCACTCTCCCGAGATAAGAAACGTTCGCTGGATCCAAATAATAATCGGACGGAATCGAAGCCTCCATTTTCTCGAAACGCTGCTGATCATTCAATGGTGAGAGGAGATTCGGATCTCCGCTGGAGGCCGTATGTATCCAGGCCGAGAAATGGCTATATCTGTCCAGCGAGTCCTGTGTCGCGAGTGATGAACGGACAACCGCACCGAGAGGATCGACCCCGAGAAGCTTCATCGAAATATAAGTATCGGTCGGCATATCCTGCGGGTAGTGTTCCGCATCAAAGGCGTAAACCAATCTCAAAGAGTCGTCGTAGTCGAGTCCGGCTCCCTGATAGAAAGGACCTCCTTCGGTCGGCCTTCTGGAATTAGTGTTGCGGACCACAAAGTCACACATGAGTCCAGCGTACAAAGAATCCAAAGTAGAGCTGCCCGTATTCTTGATTCTGTAGCTGAGCACCACAAAAAAATCCGCTATAGGGAATTGCCACGCATAGGTCTCCTGGTGCACTGAAACATTTAGCGGATTATGATCGAGTATTCTCTCTCCCGTTGAAGGATTAGTAGTGTTTGAATCTGTATAGTCGGCGACAAAATCCTGATGGCTGATTGCACCCGGAGAATAATAGCGGGAGTCGAGAAGGGAGCTGCGCTCTGTCAGGCCGCTATCGGGCGGCTGCGTGAACTCATTCAGGTATTTGTTCCTGTCGATGGCAGCTGTGCTTACGAACGGACCCTGGCCTTCCCGGTATCCGCCGATCCACAGTCCGCCGTTGTAGAGAAGCTCTATCCTCGAACGTACCGGTGAGATCGGATACTCGCACGATGGCTGAACCGGCCAGAATGAAGCGTTGAATGAATTCCCGATGCGTCCAAAACTGGTTACCGTAAGTCCAATCTTGCCGACGCTGGTGGAATTGTTATCCGAAACCTGACTTTGTGCTACTGCTGCCACAAATAGTAGAATAGTAGCAACCTTCAAGAGATTGCGCACGACATGCCCTTTATGCCCTAATTGTTTAAGCTTTATCAAGCTAACATCTGAAAAAAAGAATGTCAAGGAAACTCGAATCAAATCATTGGTGTTAATTCATTGACTGCATTTTACCGGCAGCGAGAAACTGTAAATGGAGAATAGATGAAAATTGTCGGAGTAATTGTATCTGTATTGGTCGTGGAGCTAATCCTTCTCGTACTATTTGTCAACTCGGGATTATACAATGTCTCAACTATGTCGCCCGATCCCGGTTTCATTCACTGGATATTCAGCAGGACAAGCGACAACTCAGCCGAACATTATTCGAAAGGAATCGCCGTTCCGTCGCTGACCGATTCATCGATGATCGTCGAGGGTTACGATCATTACCATGAAATGTGCGAGACCTGTCATGGCGCGCCGGGAGTCGAACGGTCCGATATCGGAGAAGGACTGTATCCTCACCCGCCAAATCTCATACACTCGGCCAAAGAGATGGGAGCCAATCGACTCTTCTGGGTAGTCAAAAACGGCATCAAGAGCACGGGGATGCCCGGATTTGGAAGAACGCACTCCGACCAGAAGATCTGGGCCATCGTAGCATTCCTGGAGAAAATGAAGAACATGACCCCGCAGGAATATGCGGCATACCAGCAGAGCGCAGCCAACAGAACTGGCGTGAACATGAAGGACATGGATATGTCCGATCACACTCATAAGAAAAAGTAGAGTTCGCGGAGGAGGAGATCGCAACAGCAGATGGCGGGCAGCGTTTGAGGAGGCGCGGCCCCCATCTGCATTTAAGTCGGAAGAAGACATAATCCCGGCCTCATCCCGGCTCAAATCTATTTATCAGGGCGAACTACCACCGGCAAAACCGAATTGCCATCAGCGCTATACAGGCAGTGGGTTTGCACAACACACCAAGTCACCCAACATCCACCCGGACTCTTGACATTTTGCCCTCCATCCTGTAACGTTCAAGCAAGCCGAGGGCGAATCGACCAGTATTGGCTGGCATGTTTCGCTAAACAAATCAGGAGGGAAAAATGGGACGTGCAATCATTCTGTCAGCAGTGTTTCTTATTCTCACGGGTAAATGCGATGCGCAGTTCGAACAGGGCTGCAGTGAGATTTCTTTGATGGGGAGCATGGGATCTTACAGCGTGGAGCAAAACTCCAGCGGGCCGTACTCCTACTCTCATTCGGACTCTTACATGTATTTGTCTTTTGCGACCATTTATGATTATTACCTCACCACCGGGCTCTCATTTGAACCTGAGGTGTCTATGTCCTGGGTGGAAAGGTCGAAGGCAGTGTTGTATCTCCTCGCAAACGTATCCTACACCCAGCCGGTGCCTGGATCAAACGTGGCATTCTTCGGAAGAATCGGCTATGGAGTCGCGAACGGCGTGGAGGTGCCTATGTATCTTGGAGCACTTTTCAAGGAGATGGATAACCTCAAAGTGGGTGTGTTCAATGCAGGCATGGGAACAAAAGTAATGGTCAGCAAAAGTGCACTCATCAGATTGGAGCTGAACTACAGGTCGCACGATTGGAAGAACGATTACGGCCATGGCTATGGTTACGATAACACACTGAAGAACATCGGTCTGCTCACGGGATTTTCATTCCTGTTCTGAGGCGTTTCAACTGCGGCTCAACTCAGCGGTGAGTCGCAGATATCTTCTCTCGG
>CAZRXH010000169.1:0-4256 GCA_964603995.1 uncultured Bacteroidota bacterium
CTTTCGCGAAGCGATGCCTTCGGCACGGAGCAGATCTCGCAGATAAGCGCAGAATAATGATCGGCGAACATCTGCGCAATCAGCGGGAGAAACCAATTTGAGCCAATACCCCGATTTGCGGTGATTTGATTTTTCCCTTCGCCTCGCATACTTTTTCTACAAACAATGGCACGCATTCGGGCAATCATTATCGTCGCTGCGCTTCTCTGCGTTTGGGCACAGCCGTCCGCCGCACAAGTGTTTTCGACGCCGGAAGAGGCATATGCGAGCTATTTCCAGGAAGTCAAAGCCGCAGAAGAACAGAGCTTCGATCTCTGGGACATGGACATGTACGGTCCGATCCTTCTCGTAAATCCGTCAACGCGGCAGGTGTATTCTAACTTGCCAGACGCCGGTGGCGCCCTAAGACCCGACGGCAGCATCTTCACCGGCCACCTCCCCGAAGAAATCAATATCGCGAACACAAAAGTTCACTGGAATGGGAGAGAGTGGGCGATGGTTATTCTCCCGCTTCCCCGCAACAAGACGGACAGGGTCGATCTTCTCGCGCACGAGCTGTTCCATGTCGCCCAGCCGTCTTTGGGTTTCAAGGGTTACAGCCCGGACAACAGCCATCTTGACGACAAGAACGGAAGGATTTATCTTAGGCTGGAACTCGAAGCGTTGAGGAAGGCGCTCGAAGCGACTTCAAACGTCGACATGAAGAGAAACCTCACCAGTGCTATGATATTCAGAGAATACCGCTATACACTTTTTCCGCAGGCGAAATTTTCTGAGAACCTCCTCGAGCTGAACGAAGGACTTGCGGAATATACCGGCATGATCGTAAGCAATAGGACGAGAGATGAGGCGATATATCATTTCGAAAGGAGTATAAACGCCTTCGTCAGATTCCCAACTTTCGTGAGATCGTTCGCGTACGAGACAATCCCGATCTATGGATACCTTCTTCGCCGGATGAATAAATATTGGAACAAGGAGATAACTGCCCAGACAAACCTCTCCGATTTCTTCATACAGGAGTTCGGACTGAACATTCCCGTAAATCTGTCGCGGGCCGAGCGCTCGATCGAGGATCAGTACGACGGGAAGCTTATCCGGGCGGAAGAAACCAACCGTGAGTCGATACGGCGGCAACAGGTTGAAACGTACAGAAAGGAATTCGTCGACCAACCACATCTTGAAATTCGGTTCGAGCAGATGCACCTCTCTTTCGACCCTGCAAATGTCATCCCGCTCGACGACAATGGGAACGTCTACCCGACGATTCGCGTGACCGACAATTGGGGAATCCTCGACGTAAAGAACGGAGCATTATTGAGTCCGAGATGGGACCGCATAACCTTAAGTGCACCGACTAAGATCGACGCCGGCAACGTAAGTGGAGACGGCTGGACATTGAAACTGGACTCCGGATACACGATAGTGGAAGACAACATCACCGGAAACTACGGGGTGGCAAAGAGATGATGACAGGCAACACGATCATCAGAAAGGAGAAGGCTGTGTCGCACGTGAAAATCGGTTTGATCGCCGGAGTGGCCTTCGGCATTATTGATGTCGTCCCGATGATCTTCATGGACCTTCCCAGCAAGGAGCTCGCCATCGCCGGAGCTTTCATTAACAGGTTTGCCATAGGTTTCTTGATCCCGAATACTTCGCTCGGTTTACAGGGATGGGTGACAGGCTTTTTGGTCGGGCTGCTCCTGAGTCTGCCGGACGCCATCATCACGGGGGCTTACGCGCCGATACTCGGCTTCGGGATAGTCGGAGGAATCGTAATCGGATTCGTTACTCACAGAAAGTAGGACGAAATGAGAAAAAGCATGAGACAACAGATTTACTCGTTGGAGAAGCGACTGCTTGAACCGGAGGTTCGAAAGAATCCTGATGAGCTGGCCAAACTCATAGCAGATGATTTTGTGGAATACGGCAGCACAGGATGTGTCTATAACAAGCAGGATATTTTGAAGGTCCTTCCGCAGGCGCCGGCGCGGCGAATGGGGATCGAAAATTTTGACGCGCGACATCTATCCCCGGAAGTTGTCATATCGAGTTACAGCGTCGTGCCTCGTGATAAACGGAGCGGCGGAGACGAACGATCGACACGCAACTCGATCTGGAAGATGACGGACGGACGCTGGCAGATTGTCTTTCACAAGGGAAAACGGCCTTGACGAAGCACTGATGCAAGAGGGCCGGTAACCTGACAGCGGCGAATCACCCAAAACCATTTAGGAGCAGAGTGAGCAAACATGCAATATCGTGAATTAGGACGCACAGGCTGGAGAGTCTCTGCGATCAGTTTCGGTGCATGGGCCATCGGAGGCACGTGGGGCAAAGTGGATGACAAGGAGTCACTGGCTGCGCTTCACAGGGCGCTCGACCTCGGAGTGAATTTCTTCGATACTGCTGACGTGTACGGCGACGGACGGAGCGAACGCTTGTTGGCACAGCTTCGAAAAGACCGTCGCGAGGAATTCTATATCGCAACTAAGTCGGGCCGAAGACTCGACCCGCACGTTGCATCGGGATACAGCAGGCAAAACCTCACAGCGTTTGTCGAGCGCAGTCTGAAGAACCTGAATACAGACGCGATCGATCTGCTCCAGCTTCATTGCCCGCCGACGGAAGTTTATTATATGCCCGAAGTTTTCATCGTGCTGGACGACCTCGTCACAGCGGGCAAGCTCCGGTATTACGGCGTGAGCGTCGAGAAAGTCGAGGAGGCTCTGAAGGCAATCGAATACCCGAACGTTCAGACAGTTCAGATTATTTTCAACATTTTCCGTCAAAGGCCCGCCGAATTATTCTTCAAGGAAGCGGGGCGGCGTCACGTCGGCATACTGGCGAGAGTGCCGCTCTCATCGGGTTTGCTGACCGGGAAGTTCACGCGAACCAGCAAATTCGCGGCGGATGATCACAGGAGCTTCAACAGGCACGGCGAGGCATTCGATCGTGGCGAAACATTTTCAGGTCTCGATTATGAGGCAGGTTTGCAGGCGGTCGAGAGTCTGCGACTACTGGTTCCAACCGGCCAGACGATGGCTCAGATGGCGTTGCGATGGATATTGATGTTTCCTGAAGTCACCTGTGCAATTCCGGGGGCCAAGCGTCCGGCTCAGGCGGAAGACAATGTGAAAGCTGCTGATCTGCCGCCGCTGTCCGAGGATACGATGTCTTCAATCAGGAAGATCTATGATATGCAAGTCAGATCATACGTTCACAATTATTGGTGACACGACCTGTTTTGCATAGTGTCACGCAACACCGAAATGATCTGATACACCAATTCATATGATCCAGCGTGGGGGGCGCTCATCCGAGTAGGCGCAGGCGTGTCAGGTCAGGACGAGTGTTGACGGCGCCCCGCGCTCCGGGGAAGGCATCTCAAAAAGATCGCTGCGCTTCATGAGCCGTGGGCACTGCAGCTCTTGTATGGGTTCACCAGGAAATATTTGAAAGACCTGGGAGACTGACCGGTCCCTCGCGTTCGGGAGTTACCCTTTTATTGTCAGCACCATCGACAAGGCGTTGCGGATTTGCTCGACGAGCGAATCATCCAGCCGTCCGATTTGCCTGACGAAGCGCAGATCTGAGATTGAACGAAGCTGGAAACAGTCCGCAGCCGAATCTTTCTTCAGCCCGTTGCCCTTTGTTGGTTCGATCTTCACCATCCATGGGGCTATTACGAAGTGATCCTTCCAATCCGTTATCGGGACAATCATTTTCAGCGGAAGCTTTCCCAAAGAGTCGTCGTTGACTACCACACACGGTCTTGTTTTTTCGATCTCAGCCCCCACTGTGGGGTCGAGCGTGATCAGCCAAACGTCACCTTGGCTCATAGAAGTCTTCAAGGTCAAGATCGGTAAAGGCTGTCAGTTCCTTATCTGACTTGTAATCTTCGTACAATTCCCGTGCGGCGCGTTTTATCTGCCGCGCATCCTCCTCACTTCTCAGAGTCTTCAGTGCTTTCTCGATCAAAATGATCCGATCATGCAGCGAGAGCTCTTCGATTTCCTTCAATATATCGGATACTTTCGTGTTCATAGCCGCCGTGACAAATCAAATTTAAGACATTTCTGATTGAATGTCCCAATCCTGATCATGTTGCAGCGCCGTTTCCGGCAACATGGCCGAACTGGTTACTTCAATATCTCGCTGAGCTCGGCGGTCCAGGTACAGCCGGGATAGTTTGCGCAGCCTACGAAAAACCCGCGACGTCCCTTCTTCACCCGGATCTTTCCGGCGCAGAC
>CAZRXH010000170.1:0-4216 GCA_964603995.1 uncultured Bacteroidota bacterium
TCGGGCAGAACGAGGCCATAGTCAAATTGAGCAAGGCGATTCGACGGGCGAGAGCAGGACTAAAAGATCCCCGCAGGCCCATCGGCTCTTTCATCTTCGCGGGACCGACAGGCGTTGGAAAGACGGAGTTGGCCAAGGCTCTCGCGCGCTACTTGTTCGACTCCGAGGAAGCGCTTGTCAGGATTGACATGTCGGAATACATGGAGAAATTCAATGTCAGCCGTCTTGTCGGTGCGCCTCCAGGATATGTCGGCTATGAAGAAGGCGGGCAACTTACCGAGAAGGTGCGCCGCAAACCGTACAGCGTAGTGCTTCTCGATGAGATTGAGAAGGCTCATCCTGATGTTTTCAACATTTTGCTTCAGGTTCTCGACGACGGCATCCTGACAGACAGCCTCGGAAGACGAGTTGATTTCAAGAATGTCATTTTAATTATGACGACGAACATCGGGACCCGGGACATAAAGCCGGCAGGCTCGTTCGGGTTCGGCCAGGCAACCGTCGAAGACAGGTACAGTTCCATGAAGAATGTGATTGAGGAAGCGATGAAGCGTCTCTTCAATCCGGAGTTCATGAACAGGATCGACGATGTCATCATCTTCCACGCACTCGAGACGGACGCCATTAAGAAGATCATCGACATTCATACTGAGAGCCTGCGGAAGCGGCTTGCTACCCTCGGTGTGAAGCTTGAACTCACGAAACCCGCGAAGGAATTCCTTGCGGAGAAGGGGTTCGACCCTGCGTTCGGCGCGCGGCCGCTGAGAAGGGCGGTCCAGCGCTATCTCGAAGACCCGCTGGCCGAAGAGATGTTGAAAGGGACGTTCGTGGAAGGAATGATCGTGAAAGTCAGGTTCGACAAGCGTTCCGGCGAGTTGAAATTCACGGAACAGAAGGCTAAGGCGGCGACAAAGGACCCGAACCTTTCTGACGTCAGCACGAACTGACGGGCCAATGTTTCAGAACAGGCGCTGGATGGCTGATGCGGTCCAGCGCTTTTTTTTGTCTGTGTCGATACCCATTGGATTTTCCTTCAAGCTTTGCTAAAATTGTTGTAATGAAATTAGAGGAAGGAAGCGCTGCGCCAGCTCCGGTTAATAACGGCAGCTTGCCAAGTGTAAGTTTACTGGCGGCGTACCACCACGTTTCGGACAACGAATACTGGAATTACTGTGACAACTGCGGGACCCGGCTCGAGACTTTCCGGTGCAGGTACGTCTGCCCGAAATGCGGATTCTTCCACTCATGCAGCGAACCGTAATTTGAACCTGCTTCCCAATTGAGAAGCTAAGAAGGAGAATAAATGAACAAGAAGAAGAAAGTGGTGAACAAGAAACACCACCGCAGAGTAAAGAAGTTGAAGGCAAAAACGAAAGCCCGGCGCGCCGCGGCAGGCAAACCGAAGGAAGCTGTGGCCTGATGTCGTGTCTCATGACTAACCTTACCGATGACCGGTATCTCGGTCGTCGCGCATCCGTTGAAATCATATCTTAAGGAGCTTGAATACGCTCTGAAGGTGGTAAAAGCCTCCGAGCGTATCACTCTCAAATATTTCCGCTCGCGATTCCGCATAGATTACAAATCGGACAGGAGTCCGGTCACCGTCGCGGATAAATCCTGTGAAAGATTTCTGGCTGGCGAACTGTCAAGAAAATTTCCCGACCATGGGTTCTACGGTGAAGAGTTCGGTCGTCAGACTCCGTTGGGTTTGACGGACTCTACGAGCGATAGCTCGTCCGGGGGCGAGTTCCGCTGGATCATCGACCCGATCGACGGCACGCGAAACTTCACTCGCGGCATCCCGTACTGGGGCACGCTCTGCGGGCTGGAGCACAACGGCGAGATGGTCGCCGGGATCATGGCCCTTCCGGCTTTGAAGAGAGTCTACTACGCATCGAAGAAACACGGAGCCTTCTGCAACGGGAAGAGAATTAAGGTAAGCAAAGTGAAGGAGCTTGAGAAATCCACGATCGTGTTCGGAGGTTTAAGCTACTTTGTAGGGACGAAGTACGAGAAGACTTTCTTGAATGTCGTGAAGTCTTCGTACCATGACCGCGGATTCGGCGACTGCTTTGGCTATACTTTCGTAGCCGAGGGCCAGGCGGAGGCGATGCTTGATCCGATCGTGAGCCCGTGGGATGTTGCGGCGATAAAGCCGATTATAGAAGAGGCGGGCGGAGTGTTCACCGACTTCGAAGGGAACCCTACGATTTACAACCGCACCGGGCTGGCGGGAAATCCGTATCTACATGAGATTATTCTGAAGAAGTTCTTGGAGTAGCGCAAGCCAAGGGGGGAAGAGAAACAAGAATCTCATTCCATGATCGCGTTAAGATGGATTTTCACGGCGGCTTTTCCTGACTGACAAGTTTCGCAGTCCGTCTTGACAGATTTGCCACTCATGATTAGATTTGGAGCGTACAGGAAATCAGGGATGGCTCCGCATTAAAGAGGGATGGGTTGTGAAAAGCAAGTCAAGCAGCGATAAAGCAAGTGCTGCCCTGAACAACGCAAAAAAGGAGAGGGGCAGCGTGTCTAAGGGGAGCGAGCGCAGTATTCATAAGTGGCCAGCCAATTATTGGGCTGAAAAAGGGAGGAAAATAATCACCGAGCGGTACGCAACAATAAGTGGGATCGCTGACATGTGTTCCATTCTTGGGATTTCACCGAGTCATTTCAGAGAAGCATTCTATTTTGCCTATGATATAACTCCCAAAGCTTACCTGGATGCTGTGCGAATAGACGAGGCGAAGAGATTGCTACTAGGGTCAGGCGAGGAGCACTCAGACAAAGCACCTTCTATTAGCCATGTTGCAAAATCGGTAGGTTTCAGAAACTTGCTCAGCTTTCGTAGATCATTCAGGAGAATTACAGGAATCAGTCCATCTGAATTCGAGAAGCAGCATCGCCGTTGCAGTCTTTCCCGGGAAAATGCGTTGCGAAAGTGATCGGTGAAAACGAGCTCCTGAGACTTGTAACAAAAGCGTCTTCGTTTTAAGATAGTCTTGTCAAGTCAGACAATCGGTGGCGTGGTAGTCAGGGCGCGTTGATATCAGGATAGATTCCCAAGCACCTTCGGTTTTCGAAAAGCAGAGTATCGCGACACGGTCGGCGAGGATTTCAAATAGAAAGTCTTTTTCAAGATTTAAGTTACGCGGAGGAAGAGATGACAAGAATAATCCGTGCGTTTCTTTTTCTTTCAGGGTTAGCATGTGTTACCTATGCCCAGTCCCCGGTAAACTACTTCCCGCTTTCCTTAGGTAACCGGTATCATTGGTATGGGAGTTCGAATTGTCCGCCTTACCACGCTGATACAGTATACTCAAAAGGATGGGCGGTTATCGATACCCTAAGTATTAATGGTAAGCCCTACTACCGCTATCCTCTGCTTTACTGGGGCTTTGACACGGTCAGAGTTGACAGCGCTGGTAATGTATTGTTTCACTACCTGGGGGAGGATCGGTTGTACTACAAGATGGACGCCGCAGTGGGGGAAACATGGCAGGTCGTGTTGCCAATATTCGATTACGAGCCCGATACGTTCAATGTAACGATGAGAAGCAGAACGGATACCATAAGGACCCATTTGGGGACATTCTACAATTGCTTGCAGATTTACTTTGATTGGCCCAAAGGGATCGATGACGAGCACACCCATTGGCTTGCGCCAGGAGTTGGTTTGATTTTTAAATGTGTGCAAGAACCATCGTTGGTTTACGAAGCTATCGTAGATGGAGATACCTTTCCTGGAGTTACATCTGTCAAAGATCCACTGAACTCTCCGGGATCATTTGAGTTGTTCCAGAACTATCCTAACCCATTTAATCCGACAACTACAATCAGATATCGTCTCTCTGCTGTCAACCGCGTAACACTAAAAGTGTATGACATTTTAGGCAGAGAAGTAAGAACGCTGGTTGATGAAAGACAAACGGCAGGTGAACACATCGTTTGGTGGGATGGAAAGGATAATGATGGCAACTTGGTCCCATCTGGTGCATACTTCTGCCAGCTTCAGGTGGGGAGTTTTAAAGTTTCAGAGAAACTATCGCTGGTAAAATAAAGCGAGGGTGGAGCAATGCACGCTAAAGGATCTGGGAAAAAGAAAATCGCCCCATTGATTCCGTTGTTATTCAGTTTATCTACACAGATTTGGCCTGCTGTTGCGAATGTGTTTGCTCAGGTGCCCGACACGACGGATTATTTTCCTCTGAAC
>CAZRXH010000171.1:0-4211 GCA_964603995.1 uncultured Bacteroidota bacterium
TCCCAAATCTTCATGTAAACTTGTGTCTTCGTCATGGCGTGAATCATCGAGACCATCAGCCCGTAGATCCCATCCGTGAAACCGCGACGCATGATGAAGTGCTGGAGGAATGCCCACACAGGCTTGAAGAAAAGCTTGGCGCCGGTAACATGAATCCGCCCCGCCTTCTCGGCTGCCTCCAGTGAAGAATACTCGTTTATCTTCTCGAGGGTGCCTGCTACGGTAGCATGGGTGTAGTGAATGAGTTCTCCTTTGAGATGCTCCCTCCTGCCGTCGACCGAGAACCCTTCATGAACTTGCCTTGTTGTCAGCGTCGTCATCGACTTTCTGAAAAGGCGGAGCTGATAATCCGGTGACCAACCGCAGCTTCTGATGACCCTTCCAAGGAAATAGTTCCTTCGTGGAATATAGAAGCCGTCCGCCGCTGAAAAATCCAGCTTCGTTATTTCTTCATAGAGCTCCGGTGAAACACGTTCATCGGCGTCGAGACTCAGGACCCATTCATTGCTCGTCTTCTGCATGGAAAAACTCTTCTGCGAAGCGTAACCCTCCCACTTTCGCACGAAGACTTTGTCCGTATGGCGCCTCGCAATCTCAACGGTCCTGTCCGTACTCTCGGAATCAACGACAATTATCTCATCCGCCCAGGCAACACTTTTCAGGCAGTCCTCAATATTTCTCTCCTCGTTTCCGGCGATTACGATCGCGGAGATTTTTTCCACTATCTGACCACGAGATTGATTATCCGGTTCTGGACGACAATTGCCTTCACGAGTTCCTTGTCGGCGAGATGCTTCTTCACGTTTTCGTCCTGGAATGCCATCGACTTGACTGCTTCTTCCGTCGAGTCCACCGGGACAATCAGTCTTGCACGAACTTTTCCGTTGATCTGAACAACCATCGTCACGCTTTCTTCCTCAATCGCCGTTGGATCGAATTTCACCCATTTCCCGGAAGAGAAGATGGACCCCTTACCGCCGCGCATTTCATTCAGCTCTTCGGACAAATGCGGCGCGAACGGAGCGAGGATGACATTAAACTGCTGCAGCACAAAGCTCTGAAGTTCTGGACTGACTGCTCCACCATGTTCGCCAATTGCCTGAGTATAGCTATTGATAAACTCCATCTGGGCGGCTATCGCGGTGTTAAACTTGAATTGTTCGATGTCTTCAGTGACTTTCCTTGTAAGCTGGTTCAATTTCCTGTAGACAGAGCGTTCATGTTCGTTGAGGTTCTCCATCCTGAATTCGAGCTTGCCACCCTTCGGCAATGAGTTCCCGGCCTCAAACAAGTCCACTACTTTGTTCAGATATCTGAAGACACCGGTAATACCACGATCACTCCAGTCTCCGCCTTCCTCGTACGGTCCCATGAACATCAGGAACATTCTGAACGTGTCGGCGCCGTAAGCGCTGAGGAACTTGTCGGTACTGACCACATTCCCTCGCGATTTCGACATTTTCGCGCCCATGTTGGTGATGGTGCCCTGGTGAACCAGACTTTGGAATGGCTCATCGATGCTCAGCCAGCCCCCGTCCTTGAGCGCCTTGATCACGAACCGGGCATATAGGAGATGCATCGTCGCGTGCTCGGCCCCACCGACGTACTTGTCGACAGGCAGCCACTTCAAGACGAGGTCCTTGTCAAACGCCGCCGTGTCGAGATGTGGTGACAGGTAGCGCAGGAAATACCACGACGAGTCAACAAACGTATCCATGGTGTCCACGTCTCGTTTCGCCGGGCTGCCGCACTTCGGACACGTCGTATTGACGAAACTCTCACTTCTCGCCAAAGGGGATTCGCCGGTCGGTTTGAACTCCACATCATACGGCAAGAGCACCGGCAGGTCTCTCTCCGGCACAGGTACTTCACCGCAGGATTCACAGTAGACTATCGGTATCGGCGCACCCCAATACCGTTGGCGCGAGAGGAGCCAGTCGCGAATCCTGTAGTTCACCTTTCGAGTTCCCGCGCCAATTTGCTCCAGCTCGTCCGCTATTCCATTCCAGACTTCCCGGCTCTCCATGCCGCTGAACCTTCCGCTTTCCACACCGACACCGTCATCGACGAACGCTGCAGAAAGCGGCTCAGCAAGCTTGCCGTCTTTCGGCTGCACCACAACCCTGATTGGGAGTTCGTACTTAACCGCAAATTCGAAATCGCGTTCGTCATGTGCCGGGACAGCCATGACCGCACCTGTGCCGTAAGTTGAAAGGACATAATCCGCGATCCATATCGGAATATTCTCGCCGTTGATCGGGTTTATCGCGAAGGCACCAGTCGGCACGCCCGTCTTCTCCTTCGTCGTCGAGGTACGTTCGATCTCATTCTCATGTGCAACGAAATCGATATACTCGCTTACCTTGGCTTTGTACTCAGGCTTTGTGATCTCTCGAACCAGAGGATGCTCAGGAGCGAGAACAACATACGTTGCGCCAAATAGTGTGTCTGGACGCGTAGTGAAGACCTCAATCTTCGATCCGGAACCTTCGATCTTAAATTCTATTTGTACTCCCTCACTCCTGCCGATCCAGTTCCGCTGCATGAGCTTAGTCCGCTCAGGCCAGTCAATCTTATCCAGGCCTTCGAGCAGCTTGTCGGCATACTCAGTTATCTTGAAGAACCACTGGGTCATGTCCTTTCTGACCACCGGGGTTCCGCATCGTTCGCAGACTCCATCGACAACCTGCTCGTTCGCGAGAACCGTCTGATCCTGTGGACACCAGTTCACCGGAGCATTCTTTCTGTAAGCCAGTCCCATCTTGTAGAGCTGCAAGAAGACCCACTGCGTCCACCTGTAGTATTCCGGCTTCGATGTATCTACTTCATACTCGAAGTCATACATTGCCCCCATCGTCCTGAGCTGCTCGCGGATAACTTCCACGTTTTTCTGTGTGCTATCCTGCGGATGGACGCCGGTCTTGATTGCATAGTTCTCCGCCGGCAGACCGAATGCGTCGTATCCAATCGGCTCGAATACGTTAAAGCCGCTCATCAATTTGTAGCGAGCCCACGTGTCGGTAGGAGCGAAGTTGTACCAGTGCCCAATATGGAGTTTGTCCGCACTGGGGTAGAGAAACATGACGAGACAGTAGAGCTTGGTTCTCGTGTCGTTGAAATCGACATGATAGATATTGTGTTCTTTCCAGTAATTCTGCCACTTCTTTTCGATCGTAGTAAAATCGTATTTCATCTTCTCTCTGCCATTGCTTTAGAATTAACCATTATCTTTCTGAAAGGCATGTTGCTTTTGAATCTCATGAACAATTTTATCTCCTCCGATGTTTTTCCCTGCTTCATCAGCCGAACCGCACAGTATGTCCGCAGCGAATCCAGCCTGAGAATTCTCTGCTCATCGATCCGGAGGCGCTTTCTCATTGCCGCCCGCGCCCCGCGAAAAGACAGCCTCTTACTGGTCGCCTTTCCGGAACGGATAGTCGAGAACAACGGACTGTCCGCCGCCGAGTCATGCCTCGCTTCAAGGTAGTCAAATAGTGCCAACGCGGCGTCAGCGCTCATCTTGATTACCTCATACTTCCCACGCATCCCTTTCGGTTTGACCCACAACTCTATTGTGTTGTTCCTTTTCTTGAGATCACTCAAGTCCGCGTTTATCAATTCTGAGATTGTAGCGCCACATTCGAAAATCATAGCCACGAAAGCATAGTCGCGCTTCCCAAGAACTGACTTCCTGTCAATCCTTGATATCACTCCAGTCACCTCAGAAAGCGAGACTCCGGTAATCCTGAAACTTTGCGCCGATCCATGTACTTTCCACGCCGGGTTCTTCCGCAGAACTCCGAGATCGACGAGGAATTCGCAGAACCTCCTGGAGGCGGTCATGTATGTGTTCACTGTATTGTTCGACAGCTTCTTGTCGTTGAAAAGCCACAGACGGAACCGGGTGAAATCATCGGGTGTGAACTCGAACGTGTTCCACGTCGTGAAATCCAGAAGCCGGTCAAGCGCCTTTCTGTAAACGTGACGCGTCGTACTGCTGGCAAAACCCATCGAGCTTTCGAATTGCTGAATGAGAATTTGAAACTGACCCTGCGGAATTGTGGTTGTGGGAAACTCGTCTGATACCATTTTTCACTGAATTTAACCCAGTTTGCAGTGATATCCAATGACATTCCCGGTTCGGTATTGGCTCAATTTGGTTTCTCCCGCTGATTGCGCAGATGTTCGCCGATCATTATTCTGCGCTTATC
>CAZRXH010000172.1:0-4198 GCA_964603995.1 uncultured Bacteroidota bacterium
AAACCCTTCGAGCTTATCGTGAAGATTGATTTACAGGAAAGAAACAGCGAAATTTATCAGCCGCTGTGGATATTCACCGGCGGCTCACTCTCTTTTCCGCAGGAAAGAGAAAAGCTCTTGCAATCCGAGGAATCTCCAGGATGCTCGGACAGCAGTCCGAGACATTCCATGGCTTACAGACAAGATTGGAGCTACACATGGCCGTTGTTTCTCGTCTCACCATCGCTTTCGCACTACTACTTCCCCTTGCAGTCGCTGTTTCCCAAACTGGTCATCCCACTCACGTTGACGAGTTAGTGTCGACACTGGATTCGATCGTTTCTGCCAGTTCCGTTAATGACTGGAAATCAAGTCCCGACCTGAGCACGGCTCCCTTCGGTGTCTCCCCAACCTCGTCGGAATTCAACGATTCAAAATGGAAGGATGTCAAGTTGGGAGAGGAGATTGACGTTGACTCCTGCTGGATAAGAAAGGTGATCGTGCTTCCCGAGAATCTCTTCGGGAGACCGATCCGTGGGAGAGTCAGCCTCTTCGTGGCTCTCGACAATTACGGATACATGTGGATCAACGGCAAAGATGAGGGATACTTCCCATTCGAAAAAGAGTTTACTTTGACGGAGGATGCGAAGCCAGGAATGAAGTTTGTCGTCGCGATCAAGGCTGTGAACGGCGGCGCGAATCTCCACCTCCTCGGAGCGGAGCTTCGCAATGATGAGATCAGCGCACTGCCGGACATGCTGCGCGACCTTGCGCTTAGTTTTCAGGTAGGGCAGAAGATTCTCAGTTTCGATACCTACCAGACGAACTCACGCGTCAAAGTTGACCCGCACATTGACAAGTCGCACATGAACCGTGGTGAGAAAACCGACCTCGATAATCTTCTCCAGAGTCTTGCGACGAGAATCGATGTCGATGCACTCCGCCGCGGCGACACCGAGAGGTTCATGTCATCAGTCAATATTGTTCGTCCACTTCTCAAACCGATCAGCAATTTTGTGAAGCAGTACACACTCTACTTTGTTTCCAACGCCCACATAGATGCGGCGTGGCTATGGAGATACAAAGAGACAGTTGATATTTGCAGGAGAACTTTTGGCTCGGTTCTCAATATGATGAACGTGCGGCCGGACATGACCTACGCACAGAGCGCGGCAGCATACTATGACTGGATGCAAAGATACGATCCTGATGTGTTTGAAGGTATAAGGCAGCGAGTTAAGGACGGAAGATGGGAGGTTGTCGGCGGAATGTGGATTGAGCCGGACTGCAATATTCCGAGCGGCGAATCGTGGATGCATCAGCTCCTTTATTCACAAAGATATTTCAAGAAGAACCTCGGCGTCGAAGCAAAGATCGGGTGGAACCCCGATTCTTTCGGATATGACTGGAACATGCCGGAGTTTTATCTGAATGCGGGGATCGACGCATTCATCACTCAGAAGATCGGCTGGAACGATACGAATGTCTTTCCCTACCGTGTCTTCTGGTGGGAGGCACCGGACGGTTCCAGGATATTGAGCTATTTCCCTTTTGACTATGTCAATCAGATAACCAATCCTAATAGGCTTGCTGACTGGATGAGACAATTCGAGGCGAACACCGGCTTCGCGAACATGATGGTTCTGTTCGGGGTCGGAGATCACGGCGGCGGCCCTTCACTTGAAATGATGAAGAGGATTGATCACCTGAAGACACTCGACATATATCCGAAGATCGAGTTCGGCACCGTGGCGAATTACATTGGGTGGCTTAAGAGCCAGGACCTGTCGAAGCTTCCGGTCTGGGACAGTGAGCTCTATCTGGAATATCACCGCGGAACTCTTACGACTCAGTCGGAGACAAAGAAAGCAAACAGGCAATCCGAAGAGCTGTTGACGGAAGCGGAAAAGTTTTCTACTGTTGCCACGATGTACGGAAGGCCGTATGACAACTCTGCCCTTGAGAGGGCGTGGCGCGAAGTGATGTTCAATCAGTTCCACGATATCCTCCCCGGCTCCGGCATACGTGAGAACTACATCGATGCCGCGGAGAGATACAAGGTGGCGAGAGAGATAGGCAATTATGATCTCGACGGAGCTCTGGCGCAAATCGAAAGCCAGATCAATACTTCAGCTGTGAAGGGACAGCCGGTTGTCGTCTACAATCCGCTCTCCTGGGAGAGAACTGATGTGGTCAGGATGAAGTTGCCTGAGGGAAGCCCGAAGGAATGTGCGATTTACGATTTCGACGGAAGAGAGATACCGTCGCAGATAGTGAAGAAAGGGTTGTACTCCCGCGAAATAACGTTCGTCGCCTCAGCTGTCCCCTCTCTCGGATACAAAGTCTATAGCCTGCGGGAAGGAAAATCCCGGATTGAAGATGCCGATTTGAGAATTGACAGTACGACCGTTGAAAATCAATTCTACAGGGTGACTGTCGATCCTGACTCAGGCTGGGTCAGCGGCATTCTCGACAAGAAGAACAATAAGGAGATTCTTACCGGCTATGGGAATCGGCTGCAGGTCCTTGAGGACAAGCCCAAAGAATGGGACGCATGGAACATTGGCCTGACGGGCGTCGAGTATCCGACAAGATTCAGAAAGATCCAGGTTGTGGAAAGGGGGCCGGTCAGAGTTGTCCTGAGAGTCTATAGTGATTTCAGGAAACCGGGCGACATCGGCTCGTTCCCAACGGACGACTTCCCGACGAGCTTCTTCAAGCAGGATATCATCCTGTACAATGGAGTCAACCGGGTCAACTTCAGGACCGACGTCGATTGGTGGGAGACTCACACGATGCTGAAGGTGGCGTTCCCTGTGAACGTGCAGGATTCTCTGGCGACGTACGAGATTCCATACGGCACGATAGTCCGCGCGACAGTTCCAACGAACAGTTGGGAGAGAGCGAAGTGGGAGGTGCCTGCTGAAAGATGGGCTGACATGTCAGACGAGAATGGTGGCGCGGATTCTTCCGGATCCCATTTTGGCGTGAGCCTGATCAACAACTCCAAGTACGGTTACGATATCAAAGGGAGCATGATGCGCCTTTCTCTTCTGCGGTCTCCCGTTTGGCCCGACCCAACTGCGGATCGCGGCAAACACCGGATCGATTATGCAATCTATTCCCATGCCGGGACGTGGAAGTCGGGCGGTACCTTGGAAGCGGGCTACTCTTTCAATTACCCGCTGATTGCGCGGATTGGCGCGCATCACCGCGGAAAACTCCCGTTAAGCCATTCCTTCTTTGGATTATCACCATCGAATCTCGTGCTGACCATCGCTAAGCAAGCCGAGGATTCGAAGGCATGGATTCTGGAATGGTACGAAACCTCTGGGAAAAACTCGCGCGCCGAGCTGACTCTACCTTGGAAGCCCAAGAAAGTCGTCGAGTCAAATTTCCTTGAAGAGGACGGAAAGCCGGTACCGTTCACAGGAAACCGCGTTATTATTGACACAGGCAAGAATTCAATAAAGACGATTAAGGTCTATTTCTGAAAAGGAAGGAAGTCCTGACATGAGAACAGATATTCCGTTGTATGACGTGCCTCATATCGATTCTATCCAGGATATGGTGCTCACATCGGCACGCAAATTTCAGAGCAAGCTCGCCCTTGAGGATTTGAACGAGACTCCGATTTCCAAAGTGACATACAACTCTTTGCTCGAGAATATTCTCAGGTTTGGAGTGGCATTGAGAAATCTCGGAATCAAGGAGCGCGACCATGTCGCGGTCATTGGTGAAAACAGGGTACAATGGGCTATTAGTTATCTTACCGCGATGGCTTTCAATCTCGTCGTCATCCCGGTCGACAAGAATCTCGGCGTGAACGAGATACTGAACATACTGTACGAGTCCGATGCCACTTCCGTCATATTCTCCGAAAGCTATGATTCGATCTTCCGGGAGAGGAAGACCGCACTCAAGCATATTAGACATTACATCAGTATGGACTTGCGCAAGCAGGACGATGAGTTCCAATCTATGACGGAGCTGATCAACAAGACGTCTCCGATAGACGCGAGCAAGCTTCCGAAGATCAATCCGGACGGAATGGCGGTGGTGATCTTCACCTCCGGAACGCTCGGAAGGGCAAAGGGGGTTATGCTGAGTCAGAGAAACATCGCATCCAACCTGATGGATATGGTCAGCTTCTTTGGAATCTACCCCGAAGACAGGTTCCTCTCCGTTCTTCCGATCCATCATACTTACGAATGCACAT
>CAZRXH010000173.1:0-4077 GCA_964603995.1 uncultured Bacteroidota bacterium
TAGGATGGAGTGTTGACGCTGGACTCAAGTCACAAGTCGCCGGTCATCCGTGGGAGTGTATTATCCGTTCCTTATCGGACCAAGCCGGGAATTCACCCTTCTACACGGACTCGGTTGCGGCATTAATTCACGGAGCCGATACGGCATGGGACTATCTCACTCGCTACCAGAAGGGCTTAGGACGCTTCAATCCCTGGCAGAACCTGATACTTGGTAGGGCCAGTGCTACTGTGGGTGTGCGGAAAGGCGGACAAATCGGACTCGGCGAGTTCCTTTATATCCGTGCCGGCTCGATCACCGATGCCGGTCAGATGACATACTCTACCTTCGGCTGGGGACTGCGTCTCGACGGTCTCGCGAAGTGTCTCGTCTTCTTCAGGTGGCTGGACCCGAACGCCCCCGTCGCCAAGTTCCTGCTCGACCATCTCGACGTGCAGTACGATTGCAGCAGAGCCTACGGGGGAGTTTACCAAGGCAAGCCGTTCGAGGATTTGAATCTGGTGGTGAAGTGAAGACGATAATCTCAGGTTTTGCTTTTTCGACAATCCGTAGTTAGACTGAGCCGTAAGGAGATTTCATGATAAGGTACACGATCGTATATGAGAGGGTCAACGACCCTTCGTTTTCTCCGGGTTACTACTACGCCCACGTCCCCGCCCTGGACATTACGACTCATGGGAAAGGAATCGAGGGCGCCAAAGAAGC
The DNA here is from genome assembly GCA_964603995.1 of uncultured Bacteroidota bacterium. Taxonomy (GTDB): domain Bacteria; phylum Bacteroidota; class Ignavibacteria; order Kryptoniales; family JAKASW01; genus JAKASW01. Next base: position 706 of record CAZRXH010000173.1, read on the forward strand.
TGCATACGACCTGATCAAAGTGTGGCTTACTGAAAAGAAAGCCAACGGCGAACCGGTCAAACGGGAGGAGGGCGCTTTCGTATCCACGATCGAAATCGAGGAGGATGCCTTACTCAGCTAAAGAAGTCCTGCGAGCCCTCCTGCGCGCAGGATTTGTGGAGATGCGGCAGTCAGGCTCGCATAAAATTCTTCGTTACCTTGACGGAAGACAGACTTACGTTTCCATCCATACCAAAGACATCCCCGAGGGGACTTTCCGGAAGATATTGAAACAAGCGGGGCTGAGCGAAGATGAGCTGAAGAAGCTTATGTAACCTTGTAAAGGTTTCAAACCTTGACAAGGTTAAGCCTGGATATTATTCCAGCCCGCTCAAGAGCAAACCCGATAGCAGCTTCGGATAGAAATACGTCGACTTCTGCGGCATGACAGCCTTCGCGTCGGCGACTTCCTTCACCTGCTCCACCTTCGTTGAATTGAGTATGAAGCCGAGCTGTCCCTTCCCCAACTGGACGGCACTATCCACCTCGTGCCTGTCGATGGTGTAATTGATGTTCAGCTTCTTCTCCTGCGCCTCCTTCGAGATGCCGAGCGTCTGCGTCAGAACGTAGTCGTGCAGCAGCGTGACATCTAGCTTCTTGACCGGAGCCGGGACATTCTCCTTTACGATCGACAGCACGTCGGAGTCGGGCTTCAGCTTCATCAGGTAATACTTCTTCTGCGGTAGTATCATCCCGTACGCGTGGTCGCCGGCCGACAGCAGCGAAGAAGCCAGGGAATCGACATCCGGCTTTGGCGTCAGGTCGAAACGAGTCTTTATCGTATCGATCAGTTTGTTCGCATCGAAGCCTGCGATGCTATGGAGGATCCTGTGTGTCGGATAGACAACGAGACCCGAGTCAAAGATGTTGGTGAAGTACATCATTATATAATTGTAGGCTTCTTTTCCAGTATGCTTGGGATTCTTCTCTTTCATCAGTCGCTGGTATTCGAGTGCGGTCTCGTACCTGTGATGCCCGTCAGCGATGTAGACGGGTATCTTTCCGAGTAAATCCTGAAAAACTCTCACGGTTTTGCCGTCTGTGATCCTGTATACCTTGTTGTTGACACCCTCCTGCTCCGCTTCCAGAAAAGGTTTCCCGCCCGATATCTTGTCGTATTCTTTCTCCAGCGTCTTGCTCCGGTCACCGTACAGGCTGAATATCTGACTGAACGACGCCTTCGTGACGGTCATGAGTTTCAGCCTGTCCATCTTCGGACCGGAGAGAGTGTGCTCGTGCGGAAGGACAACGCCGGCCTCAAACGGTTCCAGCTTGATCCACGATACGAAGCCGCGCCTCGTTACAGTTTGCCCGTCCTGAGTTTTGTCCGAAGGATCCTTCGGAAATGTCTGGAAATATGGATAGATTGCCGGCTCACTGTCCTGCACGAGCGCCTTCTCCTTTAACATCCTCTGCATCTCCTTCGCGGCGGCCGGATATGGGTCGGCGTCGGGATTCAAATCGAGCCTGATAATACTGTTCGCATCTCTTCTGAAAAGCTCCTGCTGCTGTTCCTTGTTAATTACATCATAAGGTGGAGCGACAACTTTCGACAAATCTTTGATTACGCCCGTATTGTAATGAATTGCCTTGAACGGATGAATGTCTGCCATTGAATAATCCTCTTTTCTCCAATCATGATTGCACAGGATGAATTAGCACACTGATATTCACAGAATAAACGGATCCATGCGGATAAGTAATCTTATAATAACATTTACTGCTTTTGTGATGCAAGACGTTCAGAGAGAAGCTTCGGGATGCGAGTTGAGGTTAGCCGCTCCGGAGTCTATCGGTGGGAGAACTTTTGACTTTCTTTACCGGTACCCCAGCCTCTTGATCTTCCCCCTGTCGTCGCGCCACTCCTTCTCGACCTTCACGAACAATTCGAGGAACACTTCGTGACCGATCAGCTCTTCGATCTGTCGCCGCGCGTTCTGTCCGATCTGCTTGAGAGCAGCGCCGCCCTTCCCGATAATTATTCCCTTCTGCGAATCGCGCTCTACGTAAACCACAGCGCGTATGAACGTCTTCCGTTCGGAGTCGCTTTCCCTGAACTCTTCGATCTCAACGGTCGTGGAGTAAGGGACTTCTTCCTTGAACACCTTGAATATCTCTTCGCGTATAATCTCACTGACGAAGAACCGTTCGTCTCTGTCGCTCACGTAGTCTTCAGGATAGAAAGCGTTTCCTTCGGGGAGGTATTTCACGATAGTCTTCTTAAGGTCGTCGAGGTTCTCCTCCTTGAGCGCGGAAACAGGGATTACCTCGTTGAACGGATACATTTCGCTGAACGCCTGTATGAGCGGAAGCACTTCACCTTTCTTGACGAGGTCGATTTTGTTGATCACCATAAACACGGGTTTCCTGTCGGTGGACTCGAAGAGCTTCGCCATCTCGCGCGAACTCTTCACCGACCGGACCGCGCCACGGTCGCTGGCATCTGTCAGGAACATTACGACGTCCGCCTCTTCGATCGCGTCGCCCGCGAAAGCCATCATGACTTCCTGAAGTGTGTATTTCGGCTTGATGAGTCCCGGCGTATCGAGGAACACGACCTGGTAATTGTCGCCGGTGAGGATTCCGACAATCTTGTGCCGGGTAGTTTGCGGCTTGGGTGTCACGATGGAGAGTTTCTGACCGAGGAGAGCGTTGAGCAGCGTTGACTTACCGACGTTCGGCTCGCCAATCAATGCGACGTACCCTGCATGAAATTCAGACCCCGACTTACTGCTTGCAGTCATCTCTGGGAAAGCTCCAACTCACAAACACCAAGTTCCAAACAAATTACAAGCTTCAATCATCAAAAAGAGCAATCCTTTGAGTATTGTAAATTGACTGCTTAGCACTTGAATCTTGTTTGGAGCTTGGAACTTGGTGTTTGGAGCTTATCACTAGAGTGCAGCTTCTCCGCTCTCCTCCGTTCGGACACGGATGACTTCTTCAACAGGATAAATGAAAATTTTGCCGTCTCCGACCTGTCCGGTCTTTGCGCTCTTTATGATGGTCGCCAGGATCTTGTCAACCTGATCGTCAGGCGCGATGATCTCAATTTTCATCTTCGGCAGGAAATCGATCTGATACTCCGACCCGCGATACATCTCTGTATGCCCCTTCTGACGACCATATCCTTTCACCTCAGTGATCGTCATACCTTTTATCCCAATTTCTACCAGCGCCTCCCGCACATCATCGATTTTGAACGGACGGATGATAGCTTCGATCTTCTTCATTTCAAGCTCCTCGGTTTTTTGAGGCGGTTATACATTCCATGGATCTGCCAGACAATATTGGCACAAAATGGTCATAGAAGCAAGAAACGAATAATGCAAG
>CAZRXH010000174.1:0-4075 GCA_964603995.1 uncultured Bacteroidota bacterium
AAAAAAAGAGCGGAGCCGCAGTTTTTAGGCCGCAGGCCCCGCATCCTCTTGCCCCGAAAATCGGGTTGGCTATCTTACATCAAGCTCTTTCCGCCGTAGTTCACCTTGCGGAGAAGGTTTAATTCGAGCTTCTGGATCGGTCCGGGTATCGGAGCGTAGTCGAGAGAGGGCTCCATCTTCTGGCCTTCCGTTAGAACCCAGTGGAGGAACTGCACTGTTTCCTTCGCAACTTTTTCGCTCGCGTAGCCTTTCTGGTTGACATAGATGATGAGCCAAGTCGCGCTTGAAATCGGGTACGATGTCTTGCCGGGTGCGTTCGTAATCGAGAACCTCAGATCCTTCGGAACAATCTTGGCTGCGTTCGCGGCGGCTTCGCTTACACTCTGGATGGTAGGATGGATGAACACGCCGGCCGCGTTCTTGATGGAACCGAAGGGAACGTTGTTCTGGAGCGCGTAGATCAGAGTCACATATCCTATCGAGTAAGGCGTCTGCTCGACCTGTCCTGTGACTCCTTCGTTTCCTTTCGCACCGAGACCGACGGGCCAATCGACGCTCGTGCCCCTGCCGACTTTGCTATTCCATTCTTTCGAGACTTTGCAGAGGTAATCAACGAAGATGTAGGTATCGCCGCTGCCGTCGGAGCGGTGTACGACAATGATCGGGCGGTTCGGAAGATCGACGCCGGGGTTCAGCGCCTTGAGCGCCGGGTCATCCCAGGTCTTGATCTTTCCGAGATAAATGTCTGCGACCGTTTCACCGGTGAAATTGAGCGTGGCCTTGACGCCGGGTAGGTGGTACGTAACGGCGACTGCGCCCATCGCTTCGGGAAGGTGTACGACCGGACCATGCGCTTTTTCGCAGGCAGCGATCTGTTCGTCATTAAGCGGCGCGTCGCTCGCACCGATTTCTACCGTACCGGCTGTCAGCTGGTTGATTCCGCCGCCGCTGCCGATCGACTGGTAATTGAACTCTATATCCGGATGCATCCTGTGGTAAACCTCGGTCCACTTCGAGAACATCGGATAGATGAACGTTGAGCCTGCACCGTTGATAAGCGTCTGCGCCTTCAGCGCCGCAGTCGAAACAAGGATCGCTGCCAGGGCGATCAAAACCTTCTTAAGCATCACTCTGCTCCTTTTTTGTTTTTTAATCGTTGACAATGGACGGATTTCGTTGACTTTCCAGTTGTTCATTTAGAAACTGAAGTAGTACGTGACCCTGTATAAAACATCCGGGTTTGAACCGCTCACACCGTAGGTAGTGTACTCTACGTTCGGCATGAAGTGAACGTTCTTCCGCACTGCGAAGTCAAGTGCGCCCATGAGGAAGTTTTGCGTACTATATGCATATGTCGTGTTCTTGTGGGCAGCATCTGTGGCTCCTGTGTACATGTCGTACCTTCCTACCAGGTGAATGTTGTCCGCAAGTGCGACCCAGCCGTTGAAGCTGATTCCGTTTCTATTGAGAGTCGAACCGTCCGCATAGTACTTGTTGATGGAATTCACAAAGCCCTGCACGCCGAGGGCGAAGTCGTTGGTCTGGTAATTGACGATCAGATCGCCAACACTTATGTCCTGCTGCTTGGGCTCGCCAGAATACTGGCCGTCAAGTAATATCGTGAAACCTTTCACGGGAACAAACTGCAGGAAAGCGGATATCGTCTTGTACTTGAAAGCCAGGTTTACGTTGGTTGGCAGCCCGTTCGCGTTGTCCGGGTAGAGGCCGCCGCTGTTGCCGCTGTTGTTCCCGAGGAACACACCTGCGGAAACCTGGTCAGTGAATCTTTCCGTCAGCGATATTGCCAAATCCCTTGAGGCGCTGATGCCGTGCAGGTCCTGAATCGTCTTCTCAAGGGGACGGTAACCGAATATTCCCTCTGCCATGTTGATGTTATAAGTGCCCTGCAAACCGATGATGAGGTCGCTGTTGCCAAGAGGATTCTGCCAGTCGATGAAGGCATCCTTCACCCAGGTCGACAACTTGTTGTTGCTCAGATTTGACCCGGTAGGATCCGATTCCAGTCGGAATCTTGCCCAGAAGCCGTCGGCGATTGTGTAGTCCGCCGTGAGATAGATTCTTCTGTACTCGAATGCCTGCATGTCTTTTTGCGACGGATCATGGTTTTGTCCGACGTAGTAGTAATCTCCAAACATGAGTCCGGAGAATTTTGGGAGATTCTGCCCGAAGGACACTCCTGTAAACAACAGGAGAGCCGCAAAGACGTAAAATGATCGCATGAGGTTTCCTTCTCCTTTTTTTAATCAATCTACCCTCATGCTGTAACCTGGCTGTTAAGAGTGTATTAAGGATTTGTAAACCGAGGTTGAAGGCGGGGTCGCCCAGCGAATGGCCGGAGAGGGAATAACGGTCAGCGGGCTGTCTTGAATTGGAACATTAGCGCTGATGACACGGATGAAACACGAGATGATCACGGATCAAATTTCTGTCAGCAGCCCTATCAGCGAGAATCCGTGCAATTTTTTGCCGAAGGCGTCCCTTCCGAACAGTGCGCTCTGTGCGGGATATTTTGAAAATGGCCCACTACCGGATAACGGAATAGAGGGCTATTGGAAGTGACCGAATGATGAAGCAGATGGCCGTCCCTCCTGGACAGGGCGGTCACCTGCTTCGGTCGGGCAACGCGCTACAACTTGCTGATAGTGTCGAAGAACTTGGTGAATGTCTTCACCCCCACCGAGTACTGGCCGAAGTCAAAGTTCTCGTTGGGGGCGTGGTAGCCATGTTCGGGAAGACTCAGTCCTATAATGCTTATCGGCGCCTTGAGATATTTGTCCATGGTGACGACGGCGCCAATGGAGCCTCCCTCGCGGATGAACGCGGGCTTCTTGCCGAATGCGAATTTCACGGCATCGGAGGTTGCCTTTGCAATCGGTCCCGAGAAATCACCCAGATACGGACTGAGGGCGCTTGCCGGTTTCACTTTGACATCCGGGTTGAGCTTCCTGACATAGTCGGTCAGCAACTTGAGGGTTCTTTTTGGTGTCTGGTTCGGCACAAGCCTCATGCTGATCTTTGCCTCGGCTCTCGGAGGGACGACCGTTTTCACGCCGGGACCTGAGTACCCACCAACGATGCCGTGTACCTCAAACGTCGGCATTCCCCAGATCCTTTTGAGAACATCCGCCGGCTTCTTGGCGCGCATGCTCTTGAAGCCATGGACCTTCTGGAAGTCTGCCACTTTGAATCCGCTGGCAAGAAAATTCTCAAGCTCCTTTTTTTTCAATCGCACAACGTCGTCGTAGAAGTGAGGGATCTTCACCCTGCCCGTTTTCGCGTCGTAAAGCTGCGAGATGAGCTGGGCCAGCTCTCCGATTGGGTTCCTGGCTGCGCCTCCGGTAACTCCTGAATGTGCGTCGTTCGTACCTGTCTCGAGATGAAGAGTCACGCCCTGAAGGCCCCTCAGGCCGTATGCAATCGCCGGCCTTGTTCGATCCAGCCAGAGTGTGTCCGATACTACGATGACGTCTGACTTCAATTCATCCCTTTTCTTTCTGATGAGCGTCTCGAAGTTGGGGCTTCCTATCTCCTCTTCGAATTCCCAGATGAAGTTGATGTTCACCGGCATGTCGTTCTGTCTCACAAAGTTCGCGGCGTAAAGAACGGTCATCGCGGGACCTTTGTCGTCTGTGGTGCCGCGGCCGTGGTAGGTATCTCCGTCTACCTCGAACCTGAACGGATCGCGCACCCATTCGGGCTCGTTTGCCGGCTGGACGTCTAAGTGATTGTAGATCGTAACAGTCTTATTATGCGGTGAGGATTGGAATTTTGCGATCACTCCGTGGTTTCCGCCGGTCTCCACGATATCCGCAGTTCCTCCCATCGATTCGACGATCTGCTTTGCCTTCTCCGCGCCGCGCAGCATGTCTTGTTTATGTGAGGGATCCATGGAGATCGTCTGAAGTTCGACAATCTCGCGGAGTGTATTTTCGAAATTGGGCCGCGAGGCCTGTATATAGCTATCGAGGTTTTCAAGTGCGGTGTTCATCTGTCCTCTCCTCTAGCCTGGATTATTCATAAATACGGCGACATTTGGTGCGAGGCCCGGTCGGAT
>CAZRXH010000175.1:0-4037 GCA_964603995.1 uncultured Bacteroidota bacterium
CTAGACACCTTTTCATCTCAATTCCTCCTGACTGTGGAAAACTATATGAAACGATCCTTCTCACAGATTGGAAACCGGCAAAGTCTGCCCGGACATGCCGGTCTCCAACTTCTTGATTGAACCCTCGCCAGCACTTATCCCATCGTTACTCGGATTTCATTCTCTGCCAACATTCTGGATACCGGGATCAAATTCCCATCCACCACCTCACCATTCAGCACGACCTTCTTAACTCCCTTCTCTGCACCTTTCGGATTATCAACTCTGATGTCAAGGACTTTACCGCGGAAAACACGTCTCACGGTAAACAATTTCCATTTCGAGGGTATGCAGGGATCAATGCGAATGCCATTTACCTCCGGCCTGATCCCGAGTATGTATTGTGTAATTGCATGATAGGTCCATGATGCGGAGCCTGAGAGCCACGGGATGCGTGAGACGCCGTGTTTCGGGCTCTGCTTTCCGTGAGTCGACTGGCAAACCACATATGGCTCGATCTCACGGATTTCCGCTTTCTTGTTGTAAGCGGCAGGCAAATACGCGCGAAGGTACTCATACGCTTGGATGCCGTGGCCGAGCATTGCCTCGGCCATGACTGCCCATGCCTGGGTGTGTATGAAGATGCCGCCGTTCTCCTTGAGTCCGGGATTGAAGAAAGATGCGCGGACAATCTTGTAGTCGGTCGTGGTAAACGGAGGGTCACAGAGCGCTAAGCCGTATTCAGAGGCGAGCCGCTTGTGGACCTGCTCCATGGCCGTCTCGGCCTGCTCTTTCGTCGCGAGGCCGGAGATCACTGACCAAGTCTGTGGATTCAGGAAGATTTGTCCCTCCGTGCACTCTCTCGATCCGAACTTCAAACCGTCGTTGCGGTAGCCGCGCATGAACCATTCACCGTCCCACGCGTAGCGCTTGATGTTGCTTTCGAGCCGTTCAAGTGTCAGCTTTGCCCACGAAGACTCGTCCGCCCTGCGCAGAAGAAGCGCGACGTCGACATAGACTCTGAGCGCATGCCGGACCTGCATCGCAACAAAAATCGACTCACCCTTTCTGCCGAAGCGGAGCGTATCGTTCCAGTCGGCGCGTAAACCGCTCGGAAGCCCATGTGCACCGGACCTGCTTAGATTGAACTGGATCGCGCGCTTCATGTGTCCAAAGACCGTCTCTTCGCCTTTGTCAGCGAACGGCAGAACTTTCTGGTAGAAGCCGACATCGCCGGTTTCGTTGACGTAAGCGGGAATTGCGTCGAACATCCAGAGCGCATCATCGGAGCGATACTCCTCTTCTGCCGGAGCCGGCTCTTTGCCGGGGGCGTGGCTGAACGGGAGTACCACCGGCATCGCACCACCAGTCGAAACCTGACCGGTGATCATCAGCTCAAGTCTCTTCCTGGCATCTTCAGGGATTGCGTGCATCACTCCGAGGAAGTCCTGCATTGTGTCTCTGTATCCGAGTCCATCGCGATCTATGCCGGAATAGATGAGACTTGCCGACCGTGACCACGCATAAGTGATCAGCGAATTGTAGATACCCCATGTGTTTACGGTGGAATTCAATTCAGGATCTGGAGTATGTGCGGTGAATCCTTCAAGTCTTGCGTGCCAGAAGGATTTCAGTTTCTCAAGTTCTTCGTCCGCCTTTGAGACGTCACTGAACTCGCTGACCGCCTGTCGGCCTGCCTCCTCCGCGCAACCGATCCCTGCAATCACGAGGAACTCCTTAGATTGTCCGGGAGAGAGAGCGAACTTGACCTGCAATGCACCGCAAGGATTATCTCCGTAAGCCAAACTTCCTGAACACTTCCCACGATCGACGGCGATAGGGTTTGCGTAAGTCCGGTACGGCCCTAAGAATGCCTCGCGGTCGGTGTCATACCCTACGACCCTCGCTCCTGCTATCGCCTGAAATGTGTGGCGGCCCTGGTCTTTCTCTTTAAAGTTGTCAGGCTGCGGCGGGATATTTACGTTCGTGCCATGATCAATTATTCCGTCGACGACTTTTCCGTCGATCTGGTCAGATCGACGAGATCTGACCGACATCTGGGCGATGTACTGGACGTATTGAATGTTCAGCAGATCGTCAATCGCGTTCCAGTTGGCGGCGTATTCGAGGTAGGTGAAGGCGCTAAGCGTGCGCTTCTTCTTCGAGGAATTTGTCACCTTCACCTTCCAAATTTCAAACGTCCTTCCGAGCGGGACGAAGTATGTCACCTCCGACTTGATGCCGCTGTATTGAGATTCGATTACAGTGTACGCAGTGCCATGACGACAAACTGATCTGAATTTGTTGAGCGGCTTGCCTACAGGCTGCCAGGAAGCGGACCAGAAATCCCGGGATCCATGGTCGTGGATGTAGATGTACCTTCCCGGTTGATCGGCCGGGATGGAGTTGAACCTGAAGCGGACAAACCTTCCCATCCCGCCGGATCTGAAGAAACTGTACCCTCCGGCGTTGTTGGTGATCAGAGCGCCATATTCAGTGGAACCGAGGTAGTTGCTCCAGGGTTTCGGCGTATCGGGCCGGCTGATTACGTATTCTCTGTTCTTGTCGTCAAATTCACCGTATTGCATAGTCAATTCTCGGTTTAAAGTTCCTAATTTTGAATTGAAACTTGGTCGCTCGGAATTCATGTTCCGATTCAGTCGTTAACCCATAAACTCCGATAGCACTTCAAAAGAAATCTTCAGCGATAAATTGCGAATTCTAAATTCCATCTGAGAATTTGAGAATCAATGTCGTGCCTGAACCGCATTTCGAAGCAATTTCCAATTCACAATTGAGAATTAAGAATTCAAAATCCCGCTTTAATTCGCCTCTGCCATTCCTGCCGCTTCCCGGCGCGCGCTGATTTCCTCTTTGATCTTGTTCATGGTCGGCTCGTCCAGCTTGTAGAAGAAGATAAGAAGCAGAAGTGCAATAACACCAGGGACGGCAGGGATAATGCTCATCATCGCTTTCAACCCGGCAAGGACTTCCATGTTCTGGACCACGTTGGCTTGAAATCCGGTCATGGCCAAAATCCATCCCGCGACCATCGCCCCGATCGCCCAGCCTAACTTGTTGGACATGATGGAAGCGGAGTATACAAGCCCTGTAGCTCTCCTTCCGGTTTTCCACTCGGAGTAATCTGCAGTGTCGGCATACATCGCCCAGAGCAGCGGAGAAACAGGACCGCCAGCAACAGAGCCAAGTATCTGCAGAAGAAATATCCAGATGAGATCGCTGGGCCTTAGAAAGATGAAGAGCGCCGTGAATACGATCGCAGCTGTGAATAATGCGACGGCGGCGTTCTTTCTTCCGAGCTTCCTGGAGAACCACGGGACGAGGATAACTCCAAGGAGTGAGGCGGCCTGCCCGGCGACATTGAACGCCGACGCCAGCCACTCAAAATCAAAACTGTGCGCCGTCCCGAATAGCGTTATCTGCTGCGTCCCGACATAATACTTGAAGTAGTGGACGGTTATGCTGAGCCTTATGCAGACAAAGAGTATTAACAGGATGGTCACGGTAAACAAGACAACCCACGGCACGTTCTTCGTAATATCTTTGAGATCATTTCTGACTGAGGTCCTCTCTTTGGCAATGGGCTGAATACGCTCGTGAGTCGAAAGAAATGTTATGACGAAGAAAACGATCGCTACGGCAGCATAGAGCGCCATCGTCGTCTGCCATCCCTTTGCGCTGCTTCCACCTCCGAAATACTCGGCGAGGGGAAGCGCCGTCGCAGAGACGACTATGCCTGCCGAATACGCGCCGATAAACTTGAACGAAGAAGCGCTGGTCCTCTCGTTCGGCTCTCCGCTGATCACGCCAAGAAGAGATGTGTAGGGAATGTTTATCGCCGAATAGAAAAACATGAATGCTATGAACGTCGCGTACGCATACACAAGTTTTCCTGTCGGAGAGAAATTCGGAGTTGAAAATGCGAGCACAGCGGCAATCGCAAGAGGAAGGGCCATCCATATCAGGTACGGCCTGAACTTTCCCCACCTTGTCCTGGTACGATCCGCAGTCATCCCGATGCCCACGTCGAAGAACGC
>CAZRXH010000176.1:0-1346 GCA_964603995.1 uncultured Bacteroidota bacterium
GAGCTTTCGCTTTACAAGAAACCGAAAATCCTGCCGGATCCCGTCGTTCAGCACATGCCGACATTTCTGTTCGCAACGAGCTGCATGCTGAATGCGCCGTTGATGGCGGAGAACTCGATAATCGGGTACGGCATTAAATCGGTCGGCGCAGACTATTCGCAGGCAAATTTCTTCCCGGCGGACGCGGGTGATGCCGCCAATACCGAATTCGGAGTCTTTGTTCAGGCTGCGGGAACGCCTTACGGGAAGGGGAGAGTGTTTCTCCTGAGTGACAGCACGCCCTGGTCGAATTTCTTCATGTTCATCCCGGGCAAACCCGAGCTGCTCCTCGGAATTATGGAGTGGCTCGACAGGCAAAACAGCATCTGGAGAATGGTCCACCCCCTCTCAGCTGTATTGGTTCTGCTTTCCTTGCTCGCACTGGCGATCTCTGCACGGAGAATTGAACGTCGGGCCGGTATCTTCCTTGCAATAACGACTGGCCTTCTCGCCGTACCACTCTCAGCGGTAGCACTTGAAGAATTCAATCTCCTTTCTTATCCCGCTGCGAGAGCGCAATCCCACTACACGAAAGTGGACTTCGAAACTGAGCATTCCGATATCGAGCTTCCTGTCTTACATATGGCCATGGATCCCGCAAGATCCTTCGATACTTTTTACATCTGGCTTCAGCGACTTGATTACGTGCCGTCCGTGAAAACGTCATATGTCAAGGCGTTGCTGGATGCCGATGCAGTCGTCGTGATTAACCCCGACAAGCCTTTTCGACAAAGCGAGATCGATGCGACGAAAGAGTTTCTTCTGAGAGGCGGCAGGCTGGTTCTTCTGGACGATCCGCGGAACGCACACGACGGAGCGGCCAACGAGTTGCTCTCGGCTTTTCACGAGCGGATAATTGCCACCGATACGTTAGGATTACCTGTCCTGCTTTCGAGCGATACGACGAGTACAAATCAGATAGCTACTGTTGCCGCGGGTCGGGTTGTTGGAGGAACGCCGATTCTATACGCCCGACTCAATGCTTCATCTTCTGCTACTGGTAGGGGCAGCGGCCGATTGAATTGGCCGGGCGCCTCATCGCCTCCCCTCATCGAAAGATTCAAGCCTGCGATGCCTCCAAACACCAAGCCCCTGTCTGGAAGCCTGGCCCGACAATCCGGTGCCGCTATTCCGGCAGCGGCGGTCATGCACGTCGGAAAAGGAGTGATCATAACCCTGGCGACATCTGCCCTGTTCTCCGACCGGTATATGGGATTCGATTCCGCCATTCCTGACACGAACATGCGGAGGATCTACAGCCTCGAATACCAGATGTTCGAGAAATATCTTGGAGCAGCAGCGGAGCC
>CAZRXH010000176.1:1446-2748 GCA_964603995.1 uncultured Bacteroidota bacterium
TTCAGCTACCAGACGACTCCGCAGCTCACACTCTCATACCAGCAGCCGCTTTCGGCATCGGGTATCGAGTCGGGTCATGCGGACATTGTCTCCGCCAGGCGCTCGTATTTGAATTCAGAGATGGGATACAAACTTCAAAAAGACCAATTCATCCTGTCGGTAATACAGGCATATTACCAGTTGTGGCAGTCGATAAAGAGCGTGGACCAGAGCGAACGCGACTACGAATCGACAAAGGGGGTACTTGAAATTGCCGAGATCAAGCTCAAGTCCGGGAGCATATCGGGGTTCGAAGTCATCAACCTCCGCGTGCAGAACAGGCTGGCTGAAGACAACCTCCTGCAGGCGCGGAATAGTCTTGAGAGTCAGAGGATATCTTTTTACCAATTGATCGGGGATACTGCCGATATGTGGCACCCCGGCACGGTTGTCCCGCTCGATTCATACATCCCGCTCGACAGCATGACCATCAACCTTGATTCCGCCATCTCGGTGGCGCTTGACCGGAGGATCGAGTTGGAACAGGGAGAGATAGCGATTGAACAATCGAAGCTGAGCAGGGCGCAGGCTGCAAGCACTTCGTCACCGATGCTTCAACTTCAGGCGCTCTACAACTTCAGCTCCTCGTATGAGCTGTCTTTCATAAACTCGCTGACATTCCTCCCGAACTACGGCTGGTCGCTGCAGGCGACTGTTTCGATTCCGATCCTGGACGGCGGCAGGACCACGGCAAACATCGAGGCAGCCGACAGGAACGTCGCGATACAGGAGAAGAGCCTGTCGATTCTCAAGCAGAACATCACGATCGACATCGAGAACCGCTACAGAACGTTGCAGCTCGACCTCAGGCGTTTGAATTCATTAAGTCTGAACCTTGAGGCGGCCGGGGAGGCACTGAAGATTGCAGAGCTCAGGTTCCAGACAGGCCAGATCTCGTCCACCGAGATAGAGGACATAAGAGACCGCTATAACACCGCAGAGAACACACTCAACCAGGCAAAGATATCGTGTGTGCTGGAGCGCGCGGGCTTGGCGGAGGCGATGGGCGAACTGCCGCGATGGATCGAAACATTGAAGAGAGAGAAATGATCCGGACTGTGCTGATAGGAATTGCCGTGATTGCGGTTGGAAGCGCAGCCTTCTTTTATTTCTCCACCGCTCAAAAAGATGCGAAACCGCTCCCTGTCGGACTGGAGCCGGTAAGATACGGCAGATTTGTCGCGAGCGTTTCGGCAGAAGGAAAGATCGTCGCGAGGAAAAAAGAAACGTTGGTCTCGCCGGTCATGGGGATCGTGCACGATA
>CAZRXH010000176.1:2848-3964 GCA_964603995.1 uncultured Bacteroidota bacterium
GAAAACGGACACCGTTGTTACTACCGGCAATATCGATCTTACAGATGGAAACAAAATAGAAAACATGGAGAATGAGAAAGGTAATCTTCCGTCAAAATTTCGAAGCGGGCCTCTTTTCATTCCGCAATAACCCGCTCCGTTCGACGCTGACCATAACCGGGATCGTGGTCGGGATAGCTGCTGTCGTTGCGGTGCTTTCGATAGGGAAAGGGAACCAGGCCAGGATAGAAGCCACGGTCGACAGGATGGGGGCGTCGCTGTTCTGGGTAGAACCTAAATCCAACTTCTCCATGAGCCAGGTCGGTACATCGATGATGGTTTCAGTTTCAAGGTCGGCATATCGGCTCACAGTCCGGGATGCAGAACTCATAAAGAAACGGTGTACTTTAGTGAAATATGTTGCACCGGTATCATCGTTCTTCGTTCAGGGAGCACTCGACGGGAAGCCGGTCCAGCTGAATGTGATTGGGACGACACCGGGATACCAGGAAGTAAAATCACTCCGGTTGGTTGAAGGGAGGTACCTTTGCGACATGGACATGTATTTGCAGAGCAACGTCTGTGTTGTCGAAGAGAACCCCGGAATGGATCTGGTTTCCAAAGAGGGGCACTCACTCGCGATTAACAGCACGCCTTTCCGTATCATTGGGGTAATCAGGAAAGAGAGCACCTTCCTGTCGACCTTCAAGTCTGTTGTGGTGCATGTTCCTTTAACCGTCGCGCAAGCAGAATTTCCTCAAGGGAACTCGATCGACCATATCTATTGCCTGGCAGACAAAACGTCGGGCGGCTTGGGCGTCGAACAGGCGAAGAGTCAGGTTGAGGAAGCGATGAGGACGGATTTGAGAATAAAAGATGGCGGCACTGCGGACAGGGATCTTCCATTCCAGGTCGTTTCGTCCAGGGATGTGTTCGAGCGAGCAGAGTCCATGGTGAGGACTGCAACTATGGTTACCGTGGGTGTTGGGATGCTTTCGCTCTTCGTCGGTGGAATAGGCATAATGAACATACTCCTCGCATCTGTCACAGAAAGAACACGGGAAATCGGTGTTAGAAAGACTGTGGGGGCAAGGAAGAGAGACATACTTCTGCAGTTTCTCTTCGAATCAATTGTTC
>CAZRXH010000177.1:0-1558 GCA_964603995.1 uncultured Bacteroidota bacterium
AGCATGTAGATTGCATTGTCTTCCTGGGCTTGCTGAGCTTTCCAGGAGGTATACTGTTCCGGGAACCAATGGTACAGGTCACCGAGCGGATACCCACCCATACCAGCTGTGAGCAATGTCTGGTTGGTGTACGCCAGATTTTCACGCAGCGGCCACAGCAGTGACAATTCGCTATCAGAAGCCGGAAATGAATAGTCGACATTGCTTCCGTTAACATAGCGGGCCTGCAAGAAGGACAGAATACTATCCCTGTTGGTCGGGGCGACGATAAATCCCGGATCTGTGCTGTCATAAATATTACCCATCTTGAACAGATTATGCCATGAGAACATGTCCAGCGTGCGGGCATTCATCATCGGTTCGGCAAGAATCTTGCCCTGGTTACCGGTCGTGACCGTATCATTGTAGCTATTGTAGAACGTCTGGAACATGGGGTCAGTATAGTTGCTGTTATTCATGAAAACGAACACGCGCGTGTTCGCCTCGTTCTGAGCATTTACGCCGTTGTACGTCAACGTGTCGGGGATCGTATCGCAGTCCACAACAGCACCATAAAGGAGCCTGTCAGGATCTTGTCCGATTCTGTCTGCATAGCGCTCGCCGGTGAAATGGTTGTTCACGAAGATACTGTTGGTAATACGAAGCTTTGTGAACCAGTAATACTTGAACGTGAATTTTGCAATGTTGACGAATGTATCGTGGTTAAACCAGGCCGATCTCGGGGGAATATAGTCGTCCTGATCGCCGAAGCCCATGTTCTCCATCGTGCAATTCACATATGCAATCGAGTCCACGCTCGCGTTCGCATTCACCGTGGCAAAGGCTCTGCCTGCCCACCATTGCGTCGGGTCGATGCAATTCCTGAATATGCAATTGTTGAAAGTTAAGGTGAGGTTGGAGCAGTTGGCCGTCACCGATATGCCGGTCGCCCAGTCAAAAATACAGTCGTCAAAAACACCGACCGGACCGCCGGTGGTCTTCAAGCTGTCGGTTTCGAATTGCAGGTCCGTCCAGTTTTTCGTACCTAGGTCGGTTGCGTAGAGCATCCACACGTTTTTCATCGTCAGGTCACCGAAACAATCGATCGTATAATTGTAGTACAGACCGGATACGGTGCCTTCGACGATGGCGGCCGGACCAAAGTCTTGTCCACTTGCCGGTTTTGGCTGGCCCATGATTTCAATATGGGTGCCCGCCCTTACGGTAATCCACCCGTTCAGGTAGTAGGTGGAGCCGCGTTGCAACACGAATACGTGATGGTTATAGTCACCAGTGGTTGTAGTATCACCCTGGATGGCATTATTGATCGCTCCGATTGAACCACCCTGGTCCGGCGGTATGAAGAGCGTATCAGCACCGTAGGTCTGAGCAAATACTGCAGCCGGAACGACCATTAGTGTAAAGAGCACACTGTAAAGCAGCTTTCTCATTATGCTTCTCCTTCTGATTGTTTTGTGAATTGTCCTGCAAAATTACCTACTCCAAAACCGCAAAACTGGCCGGGGCACCTCCCTCCTTCCAAGTGGTCCATCGATGGATGGATTCCTGCTTTGATTGG
>CAZRXH010000177.1:1658-3961 GCA_964603995.1 uncultured Bacteroidota bacterium
CTCGTCCCTATCCCGCTCACCATTGCACCCTGGTACAGAAACGACAGCCTTCCGGAAAAGCCTTTGTAGTCATAACCTATCGACGCGTTCAGTATGTCGTCAGGCTGATCTATCAACCGGCCTCCGCGAGAAGAATCAATAATCGATGCAACAGTAACTCTGCCGACCGTCGTCCGCTTCAGTACCGGCCAGGGGTACAGTGTGCTCGACCAGATATGCGTGTAGTTCACTCCGAGCACTATCCCGCTCAACATACCGGGGAGATACCAAAGCCGCGTCTGGAAGTCCGTCTCTATTCCCTTCAGGTAGGCCTTGTATGGGTTGTTGTAAAACGTGTTGATCGACGCGCCGTTCTGAGCACCCGGATACTGTGCCAGCGTATCGAAACCGGGCACAGTGGCGTTGGGCAACAGCCAGTACGATGTGAAGTATGAAAAGTCCTTCACAGTCTTGTAGAAGAAGCCCACCGATATTAGTCCTATATCATTGCTGTGAACCGTGAGCATCAGGTCGTGGTTGAACGATTCCGCCGGCTTGAGGCCCGGATTACCGGCGTTGACAAGCTGTCCTGGTTGGTCAATGTTCCATCCGGGCGTCATTGAAGTGAAGTCCGGCCGTGCGAGAGTCTGCGTGTAAGCATAACGGACATCACCCCAGCTGGCGATATCGTATTTGACTTGGACCATCGGGAGCCAGAAATGGTTTTTGGGATATACCGTGACATAGGTATAGGGATTGGTTAACGGGTTGTTTATGTCCTTTATCCGGTACGCACTGAACTGTGACGCATCCATTTCATACCTCGCTCCTCCCACTATCATCAATCGGGGACCGAGGTCCAGTTCTGCCATCGCGTAACCAGCATAGTACCTCTCGACAAACCTGTAGTTGTTGATGAGGCTCTGGAATGGTCCTGCATACCAGTAGTACGCCTGGTTCAGGTACGGGTGGCCGGCGAAGTATGTTGTTATTGCATCAAGCACAGGAGTGCGCGGGACCCAGATCAACGATCCGAAATCTCCGTTTAGCATGGGCTTCAGCAGATCGGGATTGTAGTCCGAAAATCCATAGGCATAGAAATCGAGCATGCTTGTGCTGTACGGCAGCTCCGGCCATAATTGGCCTTCATGAGCGATGACTGTATCTCTCACTCCCTGCTGACCACCATAGTTGAACCGCACATTGGGAGATGTCTGCTGGTTAGTGCGATAATTATATCTGTACACGCCGCCGAATTTGAAATAGCCTGAAACCGTGGAATTCATGTTGAAGGGAATTTTGAAGTTCCCGGCGTATTTCTGATCGTTCTCTTTGAAGTCGGTGCTGTTGTATGCCAGAGTAACCAGCGCCGCCTTGGTTGAATCGTAGTGAACCAAATTGAGAAGCTGCTGCGGAATTGTGTTTGGTGGTGAAGTTGCTGCGATGCCGCCGCCCTCGGTAAACGCGAAGTTTGCCGCTTGAGGATCTTTGCTTCTGGTGTATGTGTTGGCGGCACTAAGATCCATGGACATGAAACCAAAATCATACTTGCCCTGCAATGCGTTGACAGCCAGATCGCTGCTACTGTCTCCTCTTACATAATTCCAGTTAATGTTCCGCCCTATGTAATCGTACTGAGTCTGGTAGTCCTGATAGCCCGAATTCAATCGGCTGCCCATGTTGATGAATTCGAGCGAACCGTTCGGGAGCTTGTAGTCGAGTATGACGTTCGCGCCGTAGCGACCCCTCGTTCCGAGATGCCTGTCGAGGGTCATGTTGTTCACCCGCACACTTGCATACTGCTGGCCCGCCTCAGCTTCGCTCGATATTCCGTAGGCAGCATTGAAATTATCTGCGCTTCTGTCATAGCTCTCGGCATTCAGAAGGAGGTACACACCGAGTTTGTTGTCGAAAAACCTGTCGCTGACTGAAGCGACCGCCTTATAGTTCCCGTATTTGTTGCTCTTCGCAGTGTAGCCGGACTGCCACATCAAGTCGCTGTGCAAACCTTCCGGCGCCTCGCGCAGCTGCATATTGACGATGCCACCGATGGCATCGGCATCCTGGTCCGGAGTAAGAGACTTGTAGACCTCGATGGACTTCAGCATATAGGGGGTTATCATCGTGAGATCGACTCCCCTGTTGAACTTGCTCGTCGCTCCGAGAGAAATCCCGTCTATTGAAACCAAATTATACTGCGGTGCAATTCCCCTGATCACGACCTGGTTGGCTTCACCGGAACTCCGGAGGGTCGATACACCCGGCAAGCGACCTATCGCTTCTGCGGCATTGAAATCAGGCAATTCCTCGATCTTCGCCGACGA
>CAZRXH010000178.1:0-3930 GCA_964603995.1 uncultured Bacteroidota bacterium
GAGACCTTCTTTTCCAATTTACCGGCACGGAGCAGATCTCGCAGATAAGCGCAGAATAATGATCGGCGATCATCTGCGCAATCAGCGGGAGAAACCAATTTGAGCCAGTACCCCAGACTGCGTTGTCATCAGCTTTGCTTTGATGCCTGAGTTTGACAATATTGGAACCCGTTGGTGAAATCTAAGCGGTCATATGGAAAGTAAGAGTAGATTATTGGTTCTGATAAAGAAGTACTATTTCAAGAATCGCCTGTCGGGTCTCCTCCTTGCCGCATTGACAGTCATTGCGCTGGCCGTGGCGCTCCAGCAGTTCTACATCATCAATGCGAATACCGGAACCCGCTTCAGTTTGTGGTGGCAAGTGCCTTTCAACCTTTTCTATTCCCTGTACTGGTTCCTCGTTTTTCCGGTGATCTATTGGGTCGCTACAAAGTTCAGAGTGGAAAGAGCGAAGGCATTGTACTGGATCTCAATATACTTCTTCATACCAGTTCTCCTTGTCCTTGTACACCAGATCCTCGCGTCGATGGTAATCAACTTTTCCCTGCGATATCTGGATATTCCCACGCTGGTTTACAAGCGCATTCTTCGCAATCCCTGGCTGGGGCTCGACGTGATAATCTACTTTGCAATAATGATCGCGATTGACGTCTTCGAGTACAGGCAGAAGAACAGAGACGACAAACTGAAGTTGACGCAACTTCAGGGACAGCTGCTCCAATCCCGATTGAGCGCGCTTGAGAGCCAGCTTCATCCGCATTTCCTGTTCAACACCTTGAACACGGTCTCCACGCTGATATTGAAGAAGGAAAACTCAGAAGCCGAGAGGATGCTCTCGCTCCTTCGTGGGTTTCTGGAAACAACTATCAATGGGAGCGACAGCCACATCATGACCCTTGAAGAGGAACTTAGATTCATCAATCATTATCTGGAAATTGAGAAGGTAAGATTTGCGGACAGGCTTCACATTGTGGAAGACGTGAAAGCTGACGTGCTCAGAGCCAACGTGCCAAATTTCCTTCTTCAACCCATAATTGAAAATGCGATACGCTATGCCATTGGCCCCCGAAAATCGCAGGGCAGAATAACAATGAGGGCTGGCCGGGCAAATCAACATTTGAAGATATCTGTGGAGGATGACGGCCCCGGCCTGCCCCGGCGCATGCGAGGGAAACCCAATGAAGGAGTTGGCCTGCGGACAACGAGAGAGAGGTTGACGCGACTTTTCGGAGAGGACCATGTTTTCGACTTCGATAGTCCTGTTGCGGGCGGCCTGACCGTCAGGATCGAGATCCCCTTTGCCGAAGACGGTTTTGCCGGAATGGAGGTGCTCAGTGTTCCCTGACCTTGCTCTGCCGGCAGGACTGCAAGGGCACAACTCGCGAAAGATCTTTCGTGGAGGTGGAATGGGTCCATTGAGAGCACAGTTCGATTCGAGATTGCTGGCATCGGTTCTGACGGTGCTGACTTTTATCGCCGTAATAAATTCTCTATGCAACCGATTGTGGAAGAGCTGCTGCGAGGAAATCTTCACGATTCTGATCCTCACCGTGAAATTGAGATCGCGATGAGAAGAAAAGGCCGCTTGCTTGAAATCACGCTCGGCATCAGGAAGAACGGTGACGTCCCGCAAGCGTTCATGGAAGACGCTTCGAAAGGGGTCTTCGACATCGCTAAAGAAAGGCTTTCGCGGTTGTACGACGCTCATCAGGATTTGTCGATTGACACTACACCGGAAGGTTGGGGAGTTGTAAGGATGAAGATTCCATTCAAAGAGACGAGCAGTGCAAACACATCTTCCGGAGAGGAAACCACTTGAACATACGTACCTTGATAATTGACGATGAGCCGCATGCCAGGGAATCAATCTTGAATCAGACCCCCGTTTAGGTTTATATTTCACAGAGGCTTACAATGACTGAACTTTCGGGTGTTTTCGGTTCTGCGGGAAACTTTGGACAGGCGGTTGAGAACCAGCCTATTGAGACCGAAGAGACCACGACTGAGTCACAGACTCCGGCAAAAGTAATCCTTTTCAATGATGATTGGCACACTTTTGATGAAGTGATAGGGCAGCTGATAAAAGCGCTTGGTTGTGCCACAGAGAAGGCCGGCGCGATCGCCGTTGAAGCGCATTCTAAAGGCAAGGCGTTGGTTTATGAGGGCCCGATGAAAGACTGTCTTCGCATCAACAGTGTTCTCGAAGAGATAAGTTTAATTACTCAAATAGAAATCTGATTAATGAATTCGAACGAAGTACGCGAAAGTTTTGTAAGGTTTTTCGAGAAGCACGGGCACCGTTTTGTTCCGAGTGCGCCAGTCATTCCGTACGATGACCCGACACTTCTTTTCACCAACGCTGGAATGAACCAGTTCAAGGATGTTTTCCTCGGCAAAGGAAAGCGCGACTATGCCCGAGCTGTTGACTATCAGAAATGCATACGGGTCAGCGGAAAGCACAATGACCTTGAAGAAGTCGGTCACGATACGTACCACCACACATTCTTCGAGATGCTCGGCAACTGGTCGTTCGGAGACTACTACAAGAAAGAGGCGATTGAATGGGCCTGGGGGCTGCTCACCGGCGAATGGAGGCTTCCGAAGGAAAAGCTGTACGCGACTGTCTTCGAGACCGACGATGAAGCGCTTGAACTCTGGAAGAGAGTAACCGATATTGAGCCGTCGCGGATTTTGAAATTTGGCGCCAAACACAATTTCTGGGAGATGGGCGAGACTGGTCCGTGTGGTCCGTGCTCCGAGATCCATTTCGATCTTGGCGATGGAATTTGCACGAAGGACCACAAACATGGTGTCAACGTAGACGGCTGCGCGCGCTTTATCGAGCTATGGAATCTGGTTTTCATTCAGTACAACAGAGACACGGCAGGCGAGTTGGAGACTCTTCCGGCAAAGCATGTCGATACGGGGATGGGTTTCGAGAGAGTGGTCTCGGTGCTCCAGGGAAAGAGGTCCAACTATGACACAGACGTCTTCACTCCGGTCATCGCCGAGATCGCAAAGCTCACCGGAAAGAAATATGATGGAGAGCGGAACCAGGTCGCCATGCGTGTCATTGCCGACCATGTTCGTGCTCTGACGTTTGCCATAGCTGATAATGCCAATCCATCCAACGAAGGGCGCGGCTATGTCCTGAGAAGGATTCTTCGCCGGGCATCCCGATATGCGCACAATCTTGAAGCGCATGAGCCGTTCATATACAAGCTCGTCGATGTTCTCGTGAAGAACATGGGCGGCGCATATCCAGAGATCGTTTCCGCCAAAGACAGGGTGAAGGACGTTATTAAATCGGAAGAAGAGAGCTTCAGCCAGACGCTTGATCGCGGTCTGGAGATTTTTGAAGAAATTGCCGATCGCCTTCAGAAATCAAAGAAAACAGAAATTCCCGGCGAAGAAGTGTTTAAACTCTATGACACTTACGGGTTTCCCGTCGACCTGACCAATCTGATGGCGCAGGAACGCGGCCTGACTATGGGCATGGCGGGCTTCGATCGCCTAATGGAGGAACAACGCGAGCGTTCGCGCGCTGTCACAATTAATGAGGCCGCGAAACTTGATTCAGTTAGCGTTCGTGTCATAGATCCAGAAGTGAAGCCGACGGAATTTACCGGATATGGTACTACTCAGAACGAGGCGAAAATAGTCGCCCTACAACATGAGGAAACAAACGACCTTCTCATTCTTGATAAGACTCCATTCTATGTCGAGTCCGGCGGACAGGTAGATGACACAGGGGTTATCCGCGTTGCCGAATTGACTATTCCAGTTGTAGATCTCCTGAAGGTCGGCGACAAGATTATACATGTCGTTGAGGGTGGTTCGGATGATTTATTAAAAGTCGGAACGAATGTCAACGTCCAGGTTGACAGCAAGCGTCGTCTTGAAATCATGCGTAACCACAGTGCAACGCAT
>CAZRXH010000179.1:0-3922 GCA_964603995.1 uncultured Bacteroidota bacterium
GAGGACGGCATCCTGATATACGAGATCGAGCAGAACCATGTATGGAGAAAAATCGTGACAAGCGATAGCGTTCTCAAACCGTATTTCCTGAGTCACGCGGGCAAGTACAATTGGCCGCGAAGAGTCGATCTCAGCCGGATCGACGTCAAATCAGTGAGCCTTGCCGATAGCATTTATGGAATGCTTGAGAAGGGAACCAGTTTCGATTCCCTGGCGTCCGAGTTCCAGACTCAGAAACTCAAGGAGAAGGACGGTCACTGGGGTCTCTTCGCCGATTCCGCCAACGCTTTGGCTACGACGGCGTTCACGATGAAGGAGGGAGAATTCAGCAGACCTCAATACTTCGAAGGAGGGTACTCGATAATTCGCGTGGACCGCTTCGTGGCACCCGAACCGAAGACTTTCGAGGAAGCACGCGGTGAAGTCTCATCGGATTATCAGGAGTATGAGTCCAAAAGGCTCGAAAGTCAGTGGCTGGAGAGTCTCAGGAAGGAATTCAAAGTGAAGATCGATCAGAAAATATTCCATGAGCTTCTTGCCAAGGATTAGTCTCCCGTCGATCTGTCTGCCGGTCACGTTGGCGCTGCTGGTTGTGGGCTGCTCGAGGCAGCCCCAGCAGGGAAGGTTTCTTGCTTCGGCGAACGGAAAAGATCTAAACATGAGTGATATCTCATCCCATGTTGACACAAGTTCTGCCTACGCTGTGAGAAACTACGTGTCTCATTGGGTGGATGAGCAGTTACTCTTTGATGAGGCACACAAATTAGGGCTGGACGACTCTCGTGAGTACAGCCAGCGTGTGAGGCAGTTCGCGAGGCAACTCGCCATAACAACGCTCCTCAACGAAAAAGTGTACGACGTTGCGGTCGCGTTGTCTCCGCAGGAAATCTCGGACTTCTACCAGTCCCACAGAAAAGAATTCCTCGCCACCGAGGATATCGCCTATGTCAACTATGCCGCTTTTGACAAGCGAAGCCTTGCCGTCTCATTCCGGAACGCGTTGGTGTCGGGCGCAGTCTGGTCTTCCATTTTCTCTGATATTCCGACATACGCAATCATGGACGTGAAAGACTCAGTCTACCTAAGCGCATCGAACAGCAACAACACGGTTTGGAACGTGATCCAATCTCTTGCGCCGGGAAAGGTTTCCTTCCCGATTCAGGTGGACAGCCTGAGCTACATTGTCCAGGTAATAGCGAAGATACAACCGGGTGGTCCTCTTCCGTTGGAATATGCTTCGCCGAGAATAAGGGAGAGACTGCTGATTGAAAGAAGGCAGAAGTTGTATATGGCACTGGTAGATTCTCTGCGAGGATTGGGAAATTTTCAGATTGATCCGAGTGTTGCAATAAGGGACACGAATAGCCAGGAGTGATTAGATTGAGAAGACTGAGTGAAATATTCTTTATGCTGGTTTTGTTTGGCGGTGTTGTGTTCAGTCAGACAAAACCTGTCCTCGATAACATTGTCGCGGTTGTAGGAAACGAGATAATACTGAAATCCGAGCTCGATTACCAGGTGCAGTTGGCTGCTTACCAGAACAAGATGAATCCTGATGATCCTGAGCTGCGCAGCCGGATTCTCAATGCAATGATCGACGATAAGCTCATATATGCACAGGCGATACTGGACAGCGTTACGGTCAGCGATGACGAAGTGAACCGGCAGCTTGATGAACGGATCCAGAACCTGATCAAGCAGGTGGGAAGCCAGGAAAAGGTTGAAGAATTATACGGGATGTCGATAAGCAAAATACGGAGTGAGTTCCGGGACGACATGCGCAAGCAGCTCATCATTCAGAAGGAGAAACAGGATAAGTTTGGAGACATGAAGGTCTCGCCTATCGAGGTACGGGACTTTTACAATGAATATAAGGATAGCCTTCAGGAGGTCCCCGAAGAGGTGACATTGAGCCACATCTTCATAGTTCCGAAGCCGAGCGCCAAGGCCAAAGAAGAGGCATACGCAAAAGCGGAGGCCCTTCTCGATTCGCTGAAGCACGGAGCGGATTTTGCTGAGCTTGCCAAAAAATACTCCCAGGATCCCGGCAGTGCGGCTGATGGAGGAGATCTGGGCTGGGCAAAACGCGGACAGTTCGTTCCCGAATTTGAGCATGCTGTGTACGCTCTCAAACCTGGTGAAATCTCAGGAATCGTGGAGACTCAGTTCGGCTTCCACATAATCCAACTCTTGCAGCGGCGGGGCGACCTCGTACATGCGAGACACATTTTGATCACGATCCCGCATCTGGCTTCGGACGATGATTCCGTGATTGCTGTGCTGGATACTCTCCGTGAGCGAGCGATGCACGGGGAGAGTTTCGCTGTCCTCGCCCGTGAATATTCAGAGGACAAGGACACCAGGGATCTCGGCGGAGATCTCGGGACCGTCTCCATTGATCAGCTCGAGCCTTCGTTCCTAAAGACTGTTGATACACTGAAGGTCGGAGAGATAAGCACACCCGTCAAAGTGAGCCTCGGCAGGTCTTACGGCTACCATATTGTATATTTGCGAGACCGGATCCCGGCTCACAAGATCAGTCTCAGTGAGGACTACCCGCGGCTTGAGAAGATGGCTATGGCCATGAAGCAGAACGAAGCGTACCTGAAATGGATCGATCAGCTCAAGAAGCAAGTCTACTGGAAAATAATGAGTTGAGGAGCAAGGGAGCGGATTAAGCCTCGCTCCGGTATTTTGCCAGAAATTTCCTCCCAAGCTGCATTCAAAGCCTCTCGGAGATAGACTTGATATCCATAAATTTCTCGGAGTACGATTTGCCGAATGGGCTCCACGTAATTATGAGCCCGGACAAGAATGTGCCCGTCGTCTCTGTGGATATGTGGTACCATGTCGGGAGCAGGAACGAGGACCCATCCCGCACCGGCTTCGCGCACCTTTTCGAACACATGATGTTTCAGGGATCTTCGCATGTGGCGAAGGCTCATCATATGAAATACATCGAACAGGCTGGAGGAATTTTCAACGGCTCTACGACATGGGACCGAACGAATTACTTTGAAACGCTCCCATCCAACTGCCTCGACCTGGCCTTATGGCTCGAATCAGATCGCATGATGAGTCTCGAAATTAGTCGCCTGAACCTGGATAACCAGAGGGAAGTAGTGAAGGAAGAAAGACGCTGGCGCGTCGACAACCGCCCCTATGGCACGGCATGGGAGAAGATATTCTCGTTGGCATATGAGGTCCATCCGTATCACTGGCCTGTGATTGGATATCTCGACCATCTGAACGCAGCCTCCGTCCATGATGTGAAAGCATTCTTCAGACAATTCTATGTGCCCAACAACGCCGTTCTCTCAATCGCAGGTGATTTTGACTTGAACGCTGCCAGACGACTTGTCGAAGACTATTTCACAGAAATTGAAAGTGGAAAAGAGAGACAGGTGACTCCCGTTGCAGAACCGCCACTTGAGTCGGACGTGAGGGAAGTCGTTTACGATGATGTCGCTCTCGCGGCTGTGTATATTGTCTTCAGAGTTCCTTCGATGTCTTCGCCCGATTCGTTCGCATTGAATCTCACGGCGAGTATCCTGGCTCAGGGGAAGAGTTCAAGGTTGTACCGGAAGCTCGTTTATGAAGAGAAGATAGCCCAATCTGTGCAGGCGTTTCAGGTTGACATGGAAGACCCTGGCGTCTTTGTGATAAATGCAATTGCCTCTCCGGGGCGGAAGCCTGAAGAAGTGGAGGAAGCTATTAGGAAGGAACTGGGGAACCTCGCCGTCAAGTTTACTGATGGCAGAGAACTCGATAAAGCGAGGAACCAATTGTATACCAATTGGGTCAGGTTGCTTTCCAGGACAGTGAAGCGTGCCGATAGTCTGGCCCACTTCCGCACTTTCTATGGCGACGCCGGGATGATAAACAGCTACATGAATCACTTCATGGATGTTACGAACAAGCG
>CAZRXH010000180.1:0-3818 GCA_964603995.1 uncultured Bacteroidota bacterium
GTCTTCTTCCAGGTGAGACCGGAATGTGACGCCCTCTACCAATCAGGCACCGAACCGTGGTCATACTGGCTTACGGGAAGGCAGGGTCAGGCCCCTTCACCCTTCTATGATCCGCTTCAGTTCGCAATCGAAGAGGCACACAGGCGCGGGATGGAACTTCACGCCTGGATAAACCCGTATCGTGCAGTGAACAAAGTAGGGACTTTCACTCTGGATTCAACGCACGTCAGCGTACGACACCCGGATTGGATCCTCTCATTCAACAAGAGCGGTGGCGGCACTCTCCTGCTACTTAATCCGGGCCTGCCGCAGGTGCGGGACTATATCACTTCGGTAATCATGGACATAGTCAGAAGGTATGACGTAGATGGAATCCACTTTGATGACTATTTCTATCCTTACGAAGGAACATCAACGCAGGACACTGCGACGTTCAGACTTTACAACCGCGGGATAAGCAACATCGCCGATTGGCGCAGGGACAACGTCAATATTTTCATAAAAGAAGTCTACGACAGCATTCAAACCGTAAAGCCCTTGGTGAAGTTCGGCATCTCCCCGTTTGGAATCTGGAAGGACGGCGTCCCGGCGGGCATCACGGGACTCGACGCATACAGTGAACTCTACGCTGACGCCATGGCATGGCTGCGTCAGAACATTGTCGATTATGTCGCGCCGCAATTGTACTGGCCAAACGGAGGTGCGCAGGATTACGCCAAACTTATGCCATGGTGGGCTGACTCGGCGGCGAATTACGGCCGCGACATCTACATCGGACAGGCTGCCTACCGCATCCCAAACTGGACAGCCGGTGAAATGGAGCATCAGTTGAATCAGAACAGAGCCAATAACAAAGTTCAGGGAAGCATTTTCTTCAGCACCAACAGCCTCACGGGCAATTTCGGCAACTTCGCCGATTCATTGACTCAGAACTACTATCGTTACCCAGCGCTTATTCCGCAGATGACATGGAAGGATATGATTTCAACGAATCCACCGCAAGGTCTGCAGTACTCGGGTGGAAGTCCTGCCGGCGCCAACCTTTCGTGGAAGGTCCCTGTCAAGGCCTCCGACGGAGACACGGCTTCCCGGTATGTAGTCTACAGATTCGATCATTCTAACGTCACGGCCGCAGACATTGACAGCGCGAGAAATATTTTACTGGTTACCGACACCTCAAGCAGCGCTCCTCCGATTCCTGCCGGAAACGGACCTTATTATTATGCGGTGACGGCATTGGACAGGAACTGGAATGAAAGCCAGGCATCGGCAGTGGTTCCGGTGTATTCGCCGCAGGCTCCATTGCTGGCATTTCCATCGGACAACTTCATCAACGCCAGGGACACGACTATTCTTCAGTGGCAGCCATCCAACCTTGCAGCATCTTATTCACTTGAAGTCTCGGCCGATTCTGCCTTCTCGAAAGCTGCCCTTGTTCGCCGGTCCGGGGTTGCCACAGACTCCTTTGCAGTGACCGGAATGGCAGGAATGCAAAAATACTATTGGAGAGTCTCGGCTTCCAATGCCGGAGGGACGAGCAATTTCTCCGGTACATGGTCGCTCACTACAGGTTTCCCGTTATCGCCCATCATTATGTCCCCGAGTAACGCCCTGATGGACGTACCATTGCTGCCGGAATTCACCTGGCACTCGAGGGACAACGCGACACAATACAGATTGCAGGTGACAAGAGGCGGGGATTTCACCTCACCCGTCATAGACACGATTTTGACTGCCGATACTTCTTTTGCCGCGACGGATTCGCTCATGGGTAATACCATCTACGGCTGGAGAGTCAGCGCAAGAAATGATTACGGCTTCAGCCTGTGGTCGGACACTTTGAAGTTCAGGACGTTGGTGCCGACATGGGTCGCCCCGGCCAGCGAATTGGCTTCGAAATACGATCTGATGCAAAACTATCCGAACCCGTTCAATCCAACGACAGCAATAAGCTATCAGCTTTCAACGACAAGCAACGTGACATTGAAGATCTATGATATACTCGGCAGAGAAGTGGCAACGCTGGTGAAAGGAAATCAGAATCCAGGAAGCTACACAGTTATGTTCGATGCGAGCAGGCTCCCAAGCGGCGTGTATTTCTACAGGCTCACAGCGGGCACATATACGGCGACGAAGAAGATGATGGTTGTAAAGTGACAGAATTAGAACGAGAA
This sequence comes from uncultured Bacteroidota bacterium, assembly GCA_964603995.1. Lineage (GTDB taxonomy): Bacteria > Bacteroidota > Ignavibacteria > Kryptoniales > JAKASW01 > JAKASW01. The sequence continues at coordinate 2,175 of CAZRXH010000180.1, forward strand.
ACGATCGGCGTAAAAGCACGGACTGTCGTGTCTGCTTCAAGCTGGATGACCCGGATAGTCTTGATGGAGTTGCGCCTGTTTCTTAGGTTAAGTGCAGATTCATCGGAAGGAGGTCTTAAATGCGCACGATAAGCAGATTGACCGCGATCATGATTATGATTTCGACCTGCGTCGCGGTCTCTCAGAAAACTGCGTCGATGGCTGCCGGCGAAGGGAAACTTTTCAAAGATAACGCGCTCGGGATTTCGTTTTCTGAAATCGGGAAGGTTGAGAAGATCGACGGTACAGGTTATAAGATCGTCCTCGGTTCCTCAGACAAGATATCCGGTAATTCTCCGGTTGCGCGCATATTTGTATCAAACGAGCCGTTCGTGGACTTACCGGGCAGTTACGGCGGAAGATTGTACATCAATAGCCCGGCGGCTGGCCGGTTACTGAAAGACCGGGTCTTCGTCGACACGACCGAATCCGATTCCCTCAAGTTTACCCGCGAATACTGGACCGTCTATGCGGGAATGGGTGCGTGGGAAACCGTAATCAACTGCTATTGCACGCAATCGGGAAGGTACTACATCCTTTCGCTCGTGCATGATGTGAGCGCGGGGAAACCGGGAGAATATGTCGGCGGAAAACAGATAACGTCTCAAGAAGTGAAGGCAAGACTCCTGAAGTCTCTCCGCGACACCACAAACTCGGCGGTGCAACAGTTTAACCAGCTCGTCACCTCCTTCCGAATAGACAGGTGAACAAGAATGGGAACGTCATGATGAAACAGAAGGCTCTCGGAATTATCGCTGCATTCGCATTGATGGCGTCCATATTTCTCCCACATGCAATTGCCGGACAGGTGTCCGTGCAGGACTCTCTGCCGATTCAAGCGAAAGGGATGTACATCTGGAAATTATGGAGCGCGGACGGTGGGAACCTCAATTCGGTGATATCCAAACTCAAAGGTGTCGGCGTGACGTGGGTCGTAATAAAGATGGGAGACGGCGACAGCTACTACAACAGCCCCAACCATTCGCTTTACAATTGGGCAGCCCCCGCTTACGGCAGCATGGACAGCGTTGTCGGTGTTTTCCACCAGAATGGAATAAAAATATTCGCTTTCCAATATGTCTACGGAGTCCCTCATCACTGGAATGCTTCGGGACCGACTGAGTCAGGTGTCGCGAATTTGATACTTGATGTGAAGAACATAGACGGTCTCATCATCGACGCGGAAATAGAATATGACACACTCGCGAATCGTGTGGCGGCGGCAACTGCGTATCTTGACACCATCAGGGCATATCATCCGAACATTTTCCTCGGACTAACGGCATGGGCACGCATCAATGGGCATTCGACATTTCCCTGGACGACATTCCTGAGCGGAGTCGAAGTAAACATGCCGCAGACATACTGGGCGGCGAGGCCGACGACACCTCAAAATGAGCTCTACCTGATGAGCAGTCAGTTTACCTCGGCTACACAGACGTGGGTAAGCCAGGGAGACAGTGCGGCGGCTAAACCGATAATGCCCCTCGGCCAGGGAGAATACTTCGGCTACAGCAATGACGTCGAGCCCGGCGACATCACGAGCTTCTGCGATCTGTCGCAGAAGACATATCACTACGCCGGAGTCAGCCTCTGGGAATATGC
>CAZRXH010000181.1:0-3783 GCA_964603995.1 uncultured Bacteroidota bacterium
CGGAAGGGCTAAATTTAAAGCCCTGATGCCATTAGTTGACATTGGGAAGTACTTTAAGAGGAGAGGTTTGAAGAAGATACTCATCGCAATCGACGGTCCAGCAGGCTCCGGAAAAAGCACGACAGCTAAGCTCGTTGCCCGGAGATTGGGTTATGTTTACATAGACACCGGGGCGATGTATCGGGCGATGACTCTCAAAGTCCTTTCTTCAAACATCGATCCGGCGGATGGGGCCGCGGTCATCGAACTTGCGAAGAAGACACGGATCTCGCTGGTAAACGGCAGTGAACTCCGGGTCATGTTGGACGGAAAAGATGTTACGGAGGCCATAAGGTCTGAGGAGGTCACGAAGAACGTGAGCCTCGTGAGTTCGTATCCGGCAGTACGTGAACTCATGGTTGCCAGGCAGCGCGAGATAGGTTCGAGGAAGGGATGCGTAATGGACGGCCGCGACATAGGCACTGTGGTGTTTCCCGATGCTGACCTGAAATTCTATATGGTGGCGGACATCATGGAGCGCGCCCGTCGGAGGCAGGAAGAGCTTTCGAGCAACGGTGTTGAGTTGCCGATCTTGCAGGTTGTCAACGAGCTCAAAGAGAGGGACCGGAAAGACTCCACAAGAGGGACGAGCCCGATGAAAAAGGCAGACGACGCTATTGAGATAGACACTACCAAGCTGACGATTGAAGAACAGGTTGAGATTATTTTGGATTATGTGAATGAAACTACGATTGGACATGAGGAGATGCAGAGAAGATGAAAGTGACCATAGATAAGAACAGCGGGTTCTGCTGGGGTGTCGTAAGAGCGATAGATTTTGCAGAAGAAGAGCTCAATAAGTCCGGCAAGCTTTATTCGCTCGGAGACATCATCCATAATCCGCAGGAGATCGACCGCCTCGGAGCAGAGGGTCTCCAGACGGTCTCCCACAGAGATCTTGAAAACATAAGAGACGCTAAAGTCCTGATAAGAGCGCACGGCGAACCGCCGTCGACCTACGAGCTTGCAAAGAAATACAACCTGGAGATCATCGACGCCACCTGCCCGGTGGTAACGAAACTTCAGGAGCGCATTAAGAAATTTTATGACGAGGGCTACCAGATAGTGATCTTCGGAAAAAAAGATCACGCGGAAGTGATAGGACTCCGTGGAGTCTGCAACGACGAAGCCGTAGTAGTGAAGTCAGTTGACGAAGCGCTGACGAAGGTAGACTTTGCACGCAGGACCGTCCTGTTCTCCCAGACGACGATGGACAAGCCGACATTCTACGCGATCAAGGAGGCGCTTTCGCAAAAAGTGAAAGACCTGGTCGTCGGAACGATGGAAGAGATCGCAAAGACTTTTCTTGCCAAGGATACGATATGCGGGCAGGTGTCCGGAAGAGATAAGAAGCTCAGAGAATTTGCGGCGCAGAATGACGTGATGATCTTCGTCGCCGGGAAAACTAGCTCGAACGGAAAAGTATTGTACGAGATTTGCAGAGAGGAAAATCCTTCCTCGTATTTTGTCGAAAGCGAAGCGGAGCTTCAGCCACAATGGTTCGAGAACGCGGAAAGCGTTGGCGTGACCGGCGCAACATCGACTCCCCAGTGGCTTATGGAGAAGGTCGGCGTCGCTATAGAGAAGATGAGTCGTGAAGTTTTTCAGAAAGCCGCTCCAAATAACTGATGTCCAACGAAAACAACACACTTTGCGTTGACCTTAGGCGGCTTGGGTTCGATGCGAGGTGATCAACACAATTCGGCCGTGAGCTGCAAGCTCCAGGCCATATAAGGAGAGATTTAATGGCGGAAGAAGAAAAAGCCGCAGATTCGATGGTAATGCCAAGTCACGATGAAACAGCGCCCAGAAGAACACAGCCCAGCAAGTTGAAGCTGCTCGCCGGGGAAGATTCGCCGTACAGCGAAGCAGAGCTCAAGGAAATGGTGGACCTTTATGATAAGAGTCTGAAGCAGTTTGATGCGGGCGAAATCGTAAAGGGACGTATTATCGGAATGACCGAAAACGATGTCATCGTGGACATCGGGTTCAAGTCTTCCGGACTGGTACCGAAGATCGAATTTCCGAATTTGAATGAACTGAAAGCAGGAGATGAGGTAGAGGTATTTCTTGACAGTGTTGAGGACCAGGATGGACAAGTAGTACTTTCAAGACGTCGTGCGGACTTCATCAGGATCTGGGATCGCATCGTCAGTGCGCATGACAACCAGACCGTTGTCCAAGGTACCGTCCTGCGGCGCGTCAAAGGTGGGCTGATGGTGAATCTGATGGGGCTTGAATCATTCCTGCCGGGTTCCCAGGTCGACGTCAGGCCGGTCCGCGACTTCGACGCCTATGTCGGAAGAACAATGGATTTCAGAGTCGTGAAGATCAACGAAGCTGCCGAGAATGTTGTCGTCAGCCACAAGGCGCTTCTTGAAGCGGAACTCGAGGAACAGAGGAAGAGGATTCTGTCGAAACTCGAGAAGGGCCTGATCCTTGAAGGTACCGTGAAGGCGATTACCGAGTTCGGCGTGTTCGTCGATCTTGGAGGCGTGGACGGACTGATACATATAACCGATCTCTCCTGGGGCAGAGTCAACCATCCTTCGGAAATTGTAAAACTTGACCAGAAGATTCAGGTTGTCGTGACCGACTTCGACGAAGAGAAGAAGCGCATTTCTCTGTCGATGAAGGCTCTGCAGCCCGAACCCTGGAAGAATATTGAAGATAAATATCAGGTCGGACAGAAGGTGAACGGGAAGGTCGTCTCTCTGACCGAGTATGGTGCGTTCGTTGAAATCGAGAAGGGAATCGAGGGCCTGATCCATATCTCGGAAATGAGCTGGACCGAACATGTGAAGCATCCTTCGCAGAAGGTCTCTATGGGACAGACTGTGGAGGCGGTCATACTCAGTCTCGACAAGGATAACAAGAAACTTTCGCTCGGCCTCAAGCAGCTCGAGCCGGATCCGTGGGAACAACTCATCGAGAAATATCCGGTCGACTCGAAACACAAAGGTATCGTTCGAAATCTCACAAACTTCGGCGTATTTGTCGAACTTGAATCCGGAGTTGATGGCCTCATACACATCTCCGATCTCTCCTGGACAAAGAAGGTGCGTCACCCCGGAGAGCTTGTGAAGCGCGGTGATGAGATAGACGTCGTCGTTCTCGCGGTCGACAAAGAGCAGAGAAGGATTTCGCTGGGTCACAAACAGGCCCTCGAAAACCCGTGGGACACATTCGCGGAGCAGTTCAAGGTCGGTAGCGAAGTCCAGGGAAAGATCGTGCGCCATATCGAAAAGGGCGCGATCGTAGAGCTTCCCGGCGAAGTCGACGGGTTCGTTCCTCACTCGCACATGTCCCCTGTGAATCTGAAGAACTTCTCCGCACATTTCCCGACGGGGGAAATGCTGAACCTCAAAGTCATTGAATTCGACAAGGACGGAAAGCGTATTGTCCTGAGCGTAGCGGAGTATTTCAAGGACAAAGACACGGCCGTTTATCATGAATTCCTCGTCGCTCACAGCATCGATCCCAACGAAAAGCGGGAGCGAAGGCCGCGCACCGGCGAGCGGAAGCCGAAAGAGCAGAAGGAGACTGTGGAAGCTTCTGAGGTCCATCCGGCTGACGACAAGCCGCAGGAAGATGCGCAGGTCTGACAGGACTCTTCGTCTCTTGTAAGATGATTCAGCGGTGGATCGGAATCCGGTCCGCCGCTTTCTTTGTAAACCCAACCATAGCTGTCATTCAGCAAATCAGAGACGCTCCGTCCTTTGAACGGTCGGGTCTCCGATGTCT
>CAZRXH010000182.1:0-3730 GCA_964603995.1 uncultured Bacteroidota bacterium
ACTTGCAATCATTGTGCCATCACAACCAGAAAGCGCTTGAATAATCCAGGCTAGCAGGACTCAAGTTTGAACGCATATTGGAGGGAGATTATATTAGGTCATTAACCCGAACAAGAATGATGGAGAATCAGATGTCAGAACATCCGGTAAACAGTAATCCTGTGACCACGATCGACAAGCTCTCGAACTTCAATGACAGGACCGTGACGATCCGCGGCTGGGTTTACAACAAAAGATCGAGCGGGAAAATACATTTCATAGTTGTGCGTGACGGCTCAGGGATCGCACAGTGCGTGGTCGTGAAGAACCAGGTGACTCCGGAAGTATTCGGAGAATTTGACCTCCTTAGCCAGGAAAGTTCATTGACGGTTACTGGCAAGGTCCACAAGGACGACCGGGCACCGGGCGGGTATGAGCTGCAGGTCGAGGACATGAAGATCGCGCACGTCGCGAAGGAGTATCCAATAACGCCCAAGGAACATGGTACAGAGTTCCTGATGGATCACAGGCACCTGTGGCTCAGGTCCTCGAGGCAGCACGCCATTCTCAGGGTGAGGCACCGTATAATTAAAGCTGTCCGCGAGTTCTTCGACAATAAGGGATTTACGCTCGTCGATTCTCCGATCCTGACTCCCGCTTCAGTCGAAGGAACGAGCACGCTCTTCGATACTGATTATTTTGATCTCGGCAAGGCTTATCTCACTCAGAGCGGTCAGCTTTACGCGGAGGCAGCGGCTATGGCATTCGGGAAAGTATACTGCTTCGGTCCGACTTTCCGCGCGGAGAAGTCGAAGACGAGAAGACATCTGACGGAGTTCTGGATGGTCGAGCCGGAGGTTGCGTGGGCGGATCTGTACGACGATATGGATCTCGCGGAGGAATTCATCGAATATGTCGTGCAGACGGTTCTGAACAATTCAGCGGAAGAACTGAAGCTTCTGGAGCGGGACGTGACAAAACTTCAGCCGGTGAAACGTCCTTTCCCGCGTCTTCATTATGATGAAGCTGTGGAGATTCTGAAGAAGAACGGAGTCGATTTCCAGTACGGAAATGATCTCGGCGCCGCTGACGAGACCATCATATCTCAGCAGTACGACAGACCGGTCATGCTGCATCATTACCCGGCCGCATGCAAAGCGTTCTACATGAAGCGTGATCCCGAAAGACCGGAGTTGACACTCTCCGTGGATGTCCTGGCGCCCGAGGGATACGGCGAGATTATCGGCGGAAGCCAGCGCGAGGATGATTATGACACACTGCTGAAGCGGCTCGCGGAATTCAATCTTCCGAGGGAGCCATTTGAGTGGTACCTTGATTTGAGAAAGTACGGGACAGTTCCTCATTCGGGGTTCGGCCTTGGGATCGAAAGAACCGTTGCATGGATCTGCGGGTTGGAGCACGTGAGGGAAACGATCCCGTTCCCGAGAATGATTTATCGGAATACGCCATAGCAGGGTTCTTGACTGCAAAGCTCTGTGTCTAGTGTTTTGTTCATTCAGGAGGACAAATGCTTTCCATAGAAGATCTTAGGAAGACTTACGGAAGCACCAAGGCGCTCGACGGCGTCACATTTGAAGTCAAACCGGGCGAGATATTTGGTCTGCTCGGTCCTAATGGTGCGGGGAAGACGACGACAATCAGAATAGCTCTCGGCATAATAGAACCCGACTCCGGTTCTGTGCTCTTCAAGGGGAAATCGCTGACTGCCGACATGAAGGATTCGCTCGCCTATCTTCCGGAGGAGAGGGGCCTCTACCGAAAGAGCAAGGTCATCGACGTGCTTGTGTACTTCGGCGGACTGAGAAACGTACCGCCGCAGGAGGCGAGAAAGCGCGCGCTGCAATGGCTCAAGAAATTCGAACTCTCCGGCGTGGCAGACCATAAAGTGGACGAGCTGTCAAAGGGAATGCAACAAAAGGTGCAATTCATCTCCTGCCTTCTGCACGAGCCGGAACTCCTGATTCTCGACGAGCCGTTTTCCGGACTCGATCCCGTCAACCAGATTGTCATGAAGGACATGATCAGAGAAATGAAGACCAAAGGGAAGACAATCATTTTTTCAACTCACCAGATGGAACAGGCCGAGAAGCTTTGCGATCGCATCTGTCTCATCGACAAGGGACGGGTGGTCCTGTACGGCGAACTGGGAGAAGTCAAGCGAAAATACGGCAACAACTCGATCCACATGGAATTCGAGGGGGACTCGTCAAAACTCAGGGAGCTGAGCCGGATCGCTTCGATGGATCTGTATGAGAACTATGCAGAAATAAAAACAAAAGATGGCGTCAGCCGTCACGAGTTCCTGAAGCAGGCGGTCTCGCTCGTAGACGTGACGAAATTCTCCGTCGAGGAGGCTTCGCTCAATTCAATATTTATAGATGCCGTGAACGCAGACAAAACCGGAGGCGAAAATGTCGCTTAGGAAAGCTCTGGTCGTCGCTCGCTGGGAATTTATCGAGAAGGTGAAGACAAAAGCCTTCATCATTTCTCTGGCTGTCATGCCGATTTTTATCACTGTCATGAGCGTTGTACCATCGCTTCTGATGAACAAGGCGGATACAACAACCATAAATATAGGCATCATCGACAGTACCGGTGAAGTTGCTCCTTACCTGAGTTCCAGTCTGTTGGAGAAGTACAAGCTACCGGATGGACGCCCGAATTATGACATTATAGTCATCTCACCCGGCGACAGTGCTCGCACCGAAGCGAACAAGATGGTGCTCGCACAGCGGATATCGTCGTACATCGTGATCGATACGAGCATAATGAGTTCAAGGAAATTCGAATATGTCTCCGAGAATGTCTCCAACTTCAAAGAAATTACACGCCTTCAATCGGCTGTGAAAGATATACTTGTGTCGAACGAACTTCGGCGGAGCGGAGTGAGCGCGAGCGTCGTTAAAGAGGTTACAAGGCCCGTCGATCTCGAGACTGTCAAACTTTCGAAGGAAGGGAGAGAGGAGAAAACGGAGGCGGGGTCGGGATTCTTACTCGGATATATATTCATGTTCATCCTCGCAATTTTCGTTCTCACCTCCGGGCAACTTCTGGTAAGAAGTGTGATCGAGGAGAAATCGAACAGGATTGTCGAGGTGCTTCTTTCCTCGACGACCGCGGACGAAATCATGACCGGCAAGATTCTCGGCCTTAGTCTTCTGGGCTTAACGCAGCTTGCTGTTTGGGGACTGATCGCGTTGGCGTTCGCCGGACCGCTTGCAGCCTTCGTGACGATCCCCGGAAGTATCTGGTGGGAAGGGGTCTTCTTCATACTCGGGTTCCTCTTCTATTCGTCGATATTCGTGATGGCGGGTGCGCCGGCGACCACGGAGCAAGAGGCGCAGCAGGCAACCACCTACGTCACCATGCTTCTCTTCCTTCCGATTGTTCTTGCGACGCTGGTGATTCAGAACCCGAGCGCAGGATATTTGAAGGTTCTCACCTTCATTCCTCTCCTTACTCCGACGATGATGGCTCTGAGGATTCCTGTGCAGACGCCGGACCTTTGGGAGCTTCTCGCGGGAACCGCTGTGCTCGCCGTGTCCACATACTTCTGCATGGTGGCGGCAGGGAGGATATTCAAGATAGGGATTCTGGTTTACGGTAAGCGTCTGAGTCTCAAGGAGTTGTTCGGTTTGGCGATAAGGAAAGGCTGATCCACTCCCGGACCTGCAATCCGGAACCTTGCATGTTTGGCTCAGCTGATGAGACTTCGAGAACGAGGTTTGTC
>CAZRXH010000183.1:0-3666 GCA_964603995.1 uncultured Bacteroidota bacterium
GCGGCAGCTCCCTCACTGTCAACGGAACGCTGTCCGCTTCGAATGCCACATTCGACCGCAGCGGGTCATCGGGCCAGTGGGGCGGTATCAGGTTCAACAGCGGCTCAGGCGGCTCACTTTCTTCCTGCACCATACGCAACGGTTCTTACGGAGTCTATTGCGCCAGCTCTACCCCATCAATCCAGAACTGTTCCATCACAAACAATACCTACGGCATTTATCTCTATGGGTCCTCGCCGCAAAACCTGTACCACAACACAATTTCAAACAATTCATATGGTATCTATTGTTATTCATACTCGGGTCCCTACATGTACGACAACACTATTTCGAGCAACGGGTTCGGCATCTGGTGCGTGTCCTACAGCTCTCCTCACCTCGGACATTTTTATGGAGACCCGGGTCACAATGTGATAAGACAGAATACCATCGGATTGAGATGCGATTATTATAGCAACGCAAATTTGGGTTCTGACAACCATTATTGTCTCAACAGCGTCTATGGAAACAGCTACAAGGCAATCTATGCAATTGACGGCAGCAACGTTATGGCAGAATATAACTGGTGGAATAGACCCACGTACCCTTACTATGTCTGGAGCGACTTCGAGACTTACGGCGGTGCGACGGTTGACCCGGACCCGGCGCTGAGAGATAATCCGAACAGCTCGATGCTGAAAGCCGCTTCACCGGGGACTGTAGCATCCGATAGCCGTATCCAGGCCGATGATGTCTACTCTCAGAACTCATTCCTGGATTCCGAACTGAGAGCGGCACTTGAGAGCATGATTGAAGGCAAATATGATGAAGCGATAAGCCTGTACTCGCAGAAGTTCAAGAAAGAGAGCGACCTGAACAAAAAGAAATATTCTCTCGTGCAACTGGCAGAATGCTACCAAACTGCAGGCAGGAAAGATTTCACTGACTTTCTCGACAGGGAGATCAGAGAGGGCATTTCTAAGGACGACGATATTTACGCCATGACGCTGGAATTGGAAAACAGCTTTCTGATCGCTGACAGGAACTATGACAAAGCAATAACAAACCTTTCAACGATAAAGGACAACTTCGCGGACAACAAGGTCGTTTTCAAGCACACGCTCTTCAACCTGGGGTATGTCTACCATATGCTATTGGGAGATGCCGTAAATGGTAAAAGGTGCTTTGCGGAGCTGAAGGCGAAATATCCGGACGATGACCTGACTCTTCAAAGCGAGATATTACTTGGAGAGGTCGACGGAAATGCGGCCAATCCGGATGCAAAACGGGAAGTCCGGGCCGGTGCGCCGGAAACTCCGGATGAGCATATCGCACTCGGGAATTATCCCAACCCGTTCAATCCCACAACCACTATCAGCTATGAGCTATCAGCTACTGCCTATGTCACTCTGAAGGTCTACGATGCACTTGGCAGAGAAGTGGCGACACTTGTGAACGAGACGCAGAATTCGGGGATTCATTCCGTGACTTTCGATGCGTCGAGGCTGGCAAGTGGGGTTTACTTCTACCGCTTGGTGGCGCCGGGTATAAGTCAGGTGAAAAAGATGCTCTTGACCAAGTGACTGGACGGCGGTTAGTCTAAAGGGGCAGCCCACGCTGCCCCTTTCTGCTGTTGGTGATCGGCAACATGGCACCGCTGAGGAATTACTCGCTTGTGGTGTCTGCGAAGTTCTGAACGAAAGTCAACCCTGACGGGAATTACAGTTTCATTATTCCAACTTTCCAGCATTCCATTTTTCTACATCCCGCCCGCCTTATTGAGTCTCTCCTGAACTTCTCTGAGTTGTTTCTCCATCATTTCGAGTTGCTTGCTTCGGGCCTCGATCTGTGTCTCGATCTGTTTCAGCTGCTGTTCCTTCTTCGTGTACTCGTCCTGTGCCTGGCCGGCGAAGTAGCTGCTGAACAGCCAGTTGTGGCGCAGAGCCTCCATATTGCCGGCGAACTTCCGTAATCCAATCTGGGCCTCCTGCACAGCCGACAGAGTCGTGGAGACAACCGCCATAGCTGTGTCGTAAACGGATCGATCGTGCAGAAGCGCGGAGACAAGTCCTCGCCCGGTATCAAGTTGGGCGACGATCAGCTTAACATTCGACGCAGTCGTGTCAAAATTCTTCACCGCCGAATTTACATTTGAGAGGACTGAATCGGTCTTCTCCACCACTTTGTTAAGGGACACGCTGAGTCCAGCGACTACGTCCGACATGTCGGAAAACTTATCTGAGACTTTCTTGAGACTGGAATCCGCCTCGTATGTCGCGCGTCTGAGCGCATAATATACGCTTTCGTCCGTTACCAGCTTGCCGAGCGTGCCGTGACCCTCCCGGACATCGGCAAGAATTCCGGAGAACTGATCCACCATGTTCTTCACGCTGGCGATTGTTTCTCTTGTCTCGAGAATTATCTGAGTCAGGTTGGGCTCTTCTATTGAGTTCAGCGTGTCTAACGCCTGCACGGAGGGCGATTCTTCGGTGCCCGGTGTGAGAACGACAAACTTGTTGCCCACGAGTCCTTCTGTCTCAAGCATTGCCCTGGAGTCTCTCTTTATGAATTTCCGGGAGTCTGAGAAAATTCGCATATCCACTAACGCGACGTTGTTCCAGATGCGTATGCTGGAGACAGTACCGACATCTATTCCGAGGAGCCGCACGGCCGCGCCTTTTTTCAGCCCTTCAACCGAGTTGAATCGCGCGAGCACCTCGGTGGACTTCGTGAATATTCCCTGTTTCTCTCCCACAAGGAAGATTCCCACGACAAGAATGAGTACGCCCACAGCTACGAACAGGCCCAGAATCGCCGCGTAGGATTTCTTCATGGCTGCCGGCCCGTATCAGGTTTGGAGCGGGTTTCTGAAGAAGCCTTTGACCTCTTCGTCTTCAATTTCACCGAGTTCATTTATCGTTCCACTGTATTTTAGCACGCCGTCCTTCAAAACACCAGCCCTGTCGCTGACTATGCCCGCACACAGTATATCATGAGTCACAACGATGCCGGTGATGTTAAATTTCCGGTGCATTTCCCGAATGAGGTCGCTTATGCCGGCGGAAGTTATCGGGTCGAGGCCTGTCGTCGGTTCGTCGTAGAGAAGGATCTGTGGTTCGATCACGAGCGCTCTCGCAAGCGCCGCACGTTTCCTCATTCCACCCGATAGCTCCGACGGCATCTTGTCAACGGCATTTTCAAGTCCGACTAGCGTCAGGTAGTGAGCCGCTTTCTCCGCCGCTTCAATCTGCCTGACGTGGTGGTGGCGCGTCAGGTTGAAGACGAGATTCTCGCGCACGGTCATGGAATCGTAAAGAGCGCCGCTCTGAAAAAGAAAGCCGATCATCCGGCGGATCTTGAACAGCGACTTCCGGTCGCTGACATCGACACGCATTGAGTCTACGGAGATATCGCCGGCCTCCGGTATGAGCAGCCCGACGATGCACTTCAGCGTCACGCTCTTGCCGGTCCCACTTTTTCCGAGTATCGAGAATGTCTCGCCCCTGTTCACCGAAAGGTTCAAGCCGCTGAGAACCCTCAGCGAGCCGAAAGACTTGTATAGGTTATTAATCTCGATCATGTCGAACAAAACCACGAGCGACACAGCAAAAGAATACTGTTCTCAGTAAGTTCTATGTGTCTCCGTGTCTCTGTGTTTGAATTCATTCTTCTATTCAAACAAAAGTA
>CAZRXH010000184.1:0-1837 GCA_964603995.1 uncultured Bacteroidota bacterium
AAGGGTGGGGAATTAATTTGGCCCTGCCGTGGGGAATAACGTGGCCCTCGACACAGAGCTCGACCGTGAATTTCCGGACGACGTATGGGTCCAGATCAAAATCGGCGACGCGCTGTACGACCTGCACCAGCTCGACGAATCAGAAAGAAGATGGCGAAAAGCTCTCACAATGTCAGCCGACGAGTACGATAACGAGGGAGCACTCGAGCGGGTGATACCTCTGCTGGAGGAACAGGGCAGAGAGCAAGAAGCGCAGGAGTTAAAGAGACAAGAAAGAATGGCAAGGCGAAAAAAAAGATGAGCGATTCATGGGGTTCCTCGCACAGGAGAAAGTCATCCGCCGGTTTGCCGAATCGACAAACGAAGTACAGGGACATGTTGTTGCACGCTTTGCTCTCCTCTATATTTGGATACAAAAGTATCCATTTGGATACAAAAGTATCCGGTAAGGAGTTCTGATAAATGATATTTTACCATGTGCTCGATGAAGTTTTCGCGACCTGGTCGCATATCGCCGTTCTCAGAGTGATGCAGAACTCAGCGAGAGGCATGACCGGCAGGGAAATTGCCAGACTTTCAGGCATGAACCACCGCTCTTGCCTGAAGGCACTGAGTGCGCTTGAAAGTTTGTCTATCGTCATACGCATTCGCGGAGGAAGAGACCATCTTTTCATGTTGAATCACGAGCATTTCCTCGTCAAAGAGGGAATCTTACCGCTCATGAGGACCGAAAGAAACTTTACAAAGGAATTGTCTGCCCTCCTGAAGAGATCGCTTGCCAGAGAGACGGCGAGTATCGTTCTGTTCGGGAGCGTTGCACGCAGGGAGGAAAAAAATGAGAGCGATGTCGATGTCTGCTTCGTCGTCAAACAGTCCATTGAGAAAGAAAAGGTCCGGAATCGGATTCACAAACTCCTGCCTTTGATCCGAAAACGATTTGGCGCGAACCTCTCGCCCCTTTTGTTGACTGTCGCGGAATTCTCCAAAAAAGCCAGGCGGGGACATCCTCCGGTCAGCTCGATTATGAAAGAAGGTATTGTGTTGAGCGGCAAAAAGCTGTCGGAGCTGAAGAATGCCGAGGGGTAGCACTTCTCGCGTTGCAGTTGAAAAGTCGAAGGCCTCTTCATACAAGGCTGTGGCCGACAATTTCTTTGATGGCGCAAGCGTCGCGCGGAAATTCGAGTACTGGAATGCTGCCGGCGTTTTGATTGTCCACTCGGCGATAGCGTATGCTGACGCCATTTCCATAAAGTTTGCAGGCGTCAAAAGCCGTGGCGGCGATCATCATGAAACGGTTGTCCTTTTAGATGAGCTGGTTTCAGAAAGTGACGGAAAGAAAAGCGCACTGAGCAGACTCCATCGGATCATCGAGCATAAAAATGCAGTATCATACAGTGGCGAAGTGTATGGAAGGAAAGATATCGAGCAACTATGGAAACTTGTCGTTCGTTTCAGGGAATGGGCCACCGGGATTCTCGAGTGAGCAGAAATTTTCTGTGTCCTCGGTCGATTCGCTGAATGGACCTCACCGGAAGGTCGCCGAGACGGCGTCTCGTCGGACGTTGATAAATATGCCTGAACAAAAAGTATTCTATCGCCGTCACCTGCCGCACTGGCAGCCGCCGGACGCGACGTACCATGTCGGATTCAGACTCGACGGATCACTGCCGAGAGCGGCAGTTGAAGAGCTCAAGGAAGAACGTGAGCAGATGGAGCTGCAGCTGGTAAAGACTGAGGATGTAGAAGAAAAAAAGTTGCTGCTGAAAGATATTCATTGGAAGACCTTCGAGAAGTACGAAGCATTACTTGACGGGATATCTACCGGACCACACTGGTT
>CAZRXH010000184.1:1937-3646 GCA_964603995.1 uncultured Bacteroidota bacterium
CAATCCTGGGAAGAGTGGCCGTGGACATACCTCAAACAGGAGCTGCTATGAGCATGGCTGCGTTGAACGAGAATCCAACAGACATTATTACCGGCACGCACATCAACTATTACCATGTGTGCAAACGGAAGCTGTGGCTTTTCTCCCACGGCATTTCGATGGAACACACCTCCGATACGGTCCTGCTGGGTAAACTCATCGACGAGTCAAGCTATGAGCGCAAAGACAAACAAATTGATATCGACGGGAGTATAGTGATTGACTGGATTGAGCTCCCTGCAGGTCAGGGGAACGAGGCGAACGGTATCCTTCACGAAGTTAAGAAGACCGACAAGATGGAAACGGCTCATCGCTGGCAGGTTCTCTACTATCTCTGGTATCTCGAGCAAAAGGGAGTGACGGGCTTAAAAGGTGAAATAGACTACCCGAAGTTGAAACAAAAGAGTGAGGTAATTCTTGGCGACGCGGAACGCGCCGAATTGGCTTCGATTGTCCGGAATATTCGGGACATCGTATCCGGCGGAGAAATTCCTGAAAAGGCACATAAGAGACTGTGCAAATCCTGTAGCTACTTAGACCTATGCTGGGCATAAAAATGAAACGACCTTATTACATCATGACATCAGGGCGGCTAAAGAGAAAAGAGAACACGGTTTTCTTTGAGCCTGTGCAGACAATTGAAAACGAAGAAGGCGTTGCCGAGCCGCTGATGACCGATCCGGCAATTGACGAAGAGGTTCTGGCGGGTTTCACTGAAGAATCGGAGAAGGATGCGAAGTCCGGCAGGGTCGTGCGCAAACCGATCCCCGTCGAAGACATCGAAGCGTTTTACTGTTTCGGCGAGCTCGATTTCAACACAAGGTTCTTCAACTTTCTGTCGCAGCAGAAAATCCCGCTCCACGTTTTCAATTACTACGGCCATTACAGCGGGAGCTACATTCCGCGGGAGTATCTACCGTCAGGGTTCACGGTTGTCGAGCAGGTGCGTGCCTATTTAGATACGACCCGGCGTGTAATCATTGCAAAGGAAATAATCGACGCGGCGTCGTTCAACATCGTAAAGAACCTTCAATATTACTCGAATCCATCGAGAGAGAACGACACTAGGAAAGTAGATTTCAGCGGAGCGATAAGCGAGATCGAGACGCTTCGCGGCTCCATCAAAGACGTTCAGACGACGGAGGAGCTGATGGGCTTGGAGGGGAACATACGTGAGCGGTACTACAAATGCTGGGAGGAGATTGTCGGGCAGGAATTTTCACTCGACAAGCGCACGAAGCATCCGCCGGACAATGCCATCAATGCGCTGGTCTCGTTCTCGAACGGGCTGGTCTACGCAACGGTGTTAAGCGAGATCTATCATACTCATCTGGATCCGACGGTGAGTTACCTGCACGGTCCCGGAGAGCGGAGGTATTCTCTTTCACTCGATCTGAGCGAGATATTTAAGCCCATACTTGCAGACAGGATGATCTTCAAGCTGCTCAACAACAAGCAGATTCAGGAAAAACATTTCAGGAAGGAATTGAATTTCTGTTATCTCGAGGAGAGCGGGCGGAAAATTGTTTTGCAGGAATACGACGACCGGTTGAAGACGACGATAAAGCACCGTTCGCTCGGCAGGAACGTTTCGTACAGGCATTTAATCAGACTGGAGGCGTACAAGCTTGTGAACCATCTTATGTCCGGCGAAGTTTACAAGGCATTCA
>CAZRXH010000185.1:0-3429 GCA_964603995.1 uncultured Bacteroidota bacterium
TTCATCGACAACAATGTCACTTACCAGAATGACCCCAGGACGGATCCGAGCAGCACGGACATGCTGGGACTTGTGGCTCAAAACAACGTGACCTTGACGGCGAGTCAGCAGAGTGTCAATATTGACGCCGCAATCTATGCCGAGAACGGATCATTCACGTTCCAGTATTATGCAAGCGCGAACCTAGGATCGTCTGCGTACATTAATCTTCTCGGTTCGATAGCGAACAACGTTCGCGGTCCTGTCGGGACTTTTGACCCTTCGACAGGTCAGACTCTAACAGGCTATAACAAGAACTATCTGTACGACAGCCGATTCGCGCAGAATGCTCCGCCGTCTTTTCCGTACACCGGCACGTTCGGGGTGTCGACATGGCGCGAGACTCCTCCGTCTATGCCGAATTATTGAATGGGCCCAGGAATAGGCTCAGCGAATCGTGCCACCGAATGGTGAATCGAGACAGCAATGAGGCAAGAGCGGCTCTTATTGAAGTTTTTAACGAAGCCATGGAAGTCATGGCTACGGTGGTTGACAAAATCAAGCGGATGACTTATAATACTGCAGAAATAAAGGAGATTGTACCATGATGAGCGATGTGCAGAAAAGGATGAGAATCGTCGAGACATATAAGAAGCTCGAGAGCCTTCGAGGGACCGCGGAGAAGGTCGGAGCAAACGTGAAGACCGTGAAGAAGTGGGTCGACAGGTTCGCGAAATATGGCAAGAAAGGTCTGGTCGATAAAAGATTCAAAGCGCCGGTCAAGTCAAAGGGAAGGTCCAGATAAGCAACCCGGTTGAATTTTCCGGTTCCGGTTGGGCCGGCGATGAGTCAACGAATGCAGCCGACTGATCGCTGTCTTATGCAAAATCGGAACCGTCCATCGGGAGTTCCCGTATCATGATCCGAAGCATGACAGGGTTCGGCAAGGGCGAGGCCAAGTTCGGAGAGTCGGTCGCCTCGGTCGAGATCAGGAGTGTAAATAGCCGCTATCTCGAAATGAGTGTCAGGCTTCCCCAATCTCTGTCTTCACGAGAGATGGAGATTCGCGAAATGATCAGGGAGCGGATAGGGCGTGGGAAACTGTCGGTGATGGTGTCCATTGCTTCCGGAGCTGAGGGGAGTTCAATCTCGATCGATCCGGAATCCGTAGCGCAGGTTGTCAGCGTACTAAAGTCCCTTAGGAAGTCCGCAAGAATCTCTTCACCGATAAAGCTTGAACACATCCTTTCGTTTAAGGACCTCCTCAAAGTTGCGTCCGCGGAAGAGTCAGACGGGGAAGAATGGGAGGCTGTGAAAGCTGCGGTCGAAATCGCTCTTACGCAGCTCCAGCAAGCCAGGTCGGGTGAAGGGATCTCGTTGAAGAGAGATCTGGGCGAAAGAATTTCCAAGCTCGAGACGGCCTTGAACCAGATAGAGACTCTTTCTCGTTCCCGCACTGAAGAGGAGAAGTCGAGGCTGAGGCAAAAGGTAAACGAAGTATTGAACGGTAAGGATGTCGATCCGTCCCGGATCGAACTTGAGATTGTCCTCCTGGCGGACAAGCTTGACATAACTGAGGAGGTCGTAAGGTTCAGGACTCACAACCAGTTCTTCTTGCGGCTGCTGGAAGGCGAGGGATCGAATGGGAGAAGACTGAACTTTTTGCTCCAGGAAATGAACCGGGAAGTCAACACGATGGGGTCAAAAGCGTTTGACGCGGGCATGTCCCACCTTGTTGTGGAGGTAAAGGAGGAACTCGAGAAAATCCGGGAACAGGTGCAAAACCTGGAATGAAACACCGAGGGATGCTGCTCGTCGTTTCTGCTCCGAGCGGCGCGGGGAAAACTACCATAGTCAAAGAAATTCTGCGCAGCTATTCGTCGTTTGGTTTTTCGGTTTCCGCGACCACGCGGGACAAGCGACCGGGTGAGGTGGATGGGGAGGACTATTTCTTTCTAACGAGATCCGAATTCGAAAAGAGAGTTGCCGACGGTGATCTCGTCGAGTATGAGGAAATATACTCGCACTACTACGGCACACTGAAGAGCGAGGTCGAGAAAGCCCTTTCAGATGGAAAGGACATCGTGTTCGATGTGGATGTGAATGGCGGATTATCAATCAAGTCCAGGTTCTCGGGAGCTATCCTGATATTCATCAAGCCTCCCTCTGTCGAGATCCTGCGGAAGAGGCTGGAGGGTCGAGGAAGCGAGACCAGGGAACAGATTGAACGGCGGATGGCCAGAGTCCAAATGGAGCTTGAGAAAGGGGAGCAGTTTGACTATATTATTATCAATGATGATCTAAAGCGCGCAGTTGGTGAAGTTTTTGACATCATAAACAAGAAACGTAAGGAGTTTTCAAGTGGGTCTGAAGCCGATTGACATAAGACAACTCGATGTGGTCACAGGAAACGCATACGAAGGCATAGTCGTTGCTTCACGCAGAGCAAGGCAGATAAGCGACGAGAGGAAAGTGGAATTTAGCCAGCGCCTCGAGGGAATCAAGCAAATCCAGGAATCTCTTGAAGAGGATGAGAAAGTCAATCCCGAACAGGTCGAACTGAGCAAAGAGTTCGACAGGCTGGAGAAGCCAACGGAACAGTCGCTCGACGAGCTACTCGATGGCAAAATCATCTATCGCTACAAATCCACCCTGTAAAGATCCCGAATAGACATGCGTGCTGGCGCCTTGGTACAGTCGTTGTGAAACAGGACTGGTGGCATGTCTTCCATCTCCGGTAAAAAAATAATCCTCGGTGTCTGCGGGAGTATTGCGGCTTATAAGAGCGCGTTTCTCCTCCGCGAGCTTACAAAGAAAGGCGCCGATGTCAGAGTCGTGATGACTCCATCTGCCGCAAACTTCGTAGCTCCGCTCACCTTTTCTTCCCTTTCGCATAACCAGGTTTACATGGACATGTTCCCGGACCAGAGCAGGTCGACATCTGTAGGGACGTGGCACATCGAGCTCGGCCTATGGGCGGATGTGATGGTTATAGCACCCGTCACGGCATCGACAATTGCCAAGCTCACCTATGGGATTGCCGACAATTTTCTCACGTCGATAGTTCTTGCGCTTCGAACGCCTCTGATTATTGCCCCGGCCATGGACGCGGACATGTATGTCCATCCGGCAACTTCCTCGAACATCTCTAAATTGAAGGAGCGAGGTGTGCTGGTCATTGAGCCGGAAGAAGGTGAACTGGCTAGCGGGCTCACAGGGCCGGGTCGACTGGCGGAGGTCAATTCGATCATAGAGAAAGTCGAAGCATTTCTCGACGGACACCGTCAGGATCTCAGGGGTAAGAAAGTCATCGTTACGGCTGGTCCGACTCAGGAGCCGATCGACGCCGTGAGGTTCATCTCCAACCGCAGTTCGGGCAGGATGGGGTTTGCCGTTGCAGCTGCCGCGGCGAACCGTGGCGCAGAAGTCAAACTGATCAGCGGCCCCGTT
>CAZRXH010000186.1:0-3342 GCA_964603995.1 uncultured Bacteroidota bacterium
TTTGTCTTTGCGTTTCTGGCGGCGTTGGTATTCTTCACAACTCGGACAGGCGGTGTATTCTGATGACACTTAACAGCATCTTTGTCCTGGTGGGCTTTATACAGATTGCGCTCGTTACTTTCATGCAATGGCAGACCTATATCTCGAGCGTCATAAAAACCTTCTCTTTAGGCTCTTATGTCCTCGCCCTTTTTCTCCTCGTGGCCGGTTATGTCGGTCACGAGCCGTTCCTGATCGCGCTCGGTGTGCTCACCGCGGTAATACGGGCCTGGTTCATCCCGAGTTTTCTATCCCGGATGCTTCGCCGGGACAGATGGAGAGTAAGGGAAGTAAAACCCGTTCTTGGTATCGCTTCTACCATCATCGTCTCCCTGCTTTTTGCCGTATTCGGGTACGTCCTCTATGCGTGGACGATGTATGATTATGTTCATTCGGCGCTCGGTGCAATACCCGTGGCGCTATTTCTGCAGGGTGCTTTCCTGATAATTTCAAGACGCACACCGACCACCCAGCTAATTGGCTACCTGGTAATGGAGAACGCGCTCTATCTCTTCGGATATCTCTTCCCGGAGCTCCCGTTCGTGGTTGAAGCCGGCGTCGTTCTCGACGTGATAGGGACTATCATGATTTCCGGTGTCATTGTGCGATTGAAAGACGAGCCCGCTCAGAACCCCGAGGCCGAAGACATTCGTCGGGAAGACTTTACCGAGTTGAGAGGTTAAGCAATGATTTGGATATATTACTTGCCGGTTGCGCTGAGCGGGATTGGCGGTCTCCTTTGTCTGGTCCGAAGAACGAGGCTCGAAGAAGATATCTCGATCATCGCATCTTTTGCGACCCTTGCTTCTTCCATACTCATAGCGTTTCTTCCTGACGTCAGCTCGTACGGGCTCTACGTCGACGGGTTTTCCAAGCTGATGCAGATAATGATTTCCGCCGTATATGTCCTCACTGTACTTTTCTCCATTAAATATCTTGAGCATATCGAGAACAAGCTGTTCCAAACTAATCTTTATTTCCTTCTTCTGAATTTGTTCGTAGTCTCGATGTTTTTCACTGTTATGGTGGACAATGTCGGACTGCTGTGGGTCGGCGTAGAAGCTACGACCGTGACAAGCGCGCTCCTGATCGCCACAGACAACAATGAACTGGCGGTCGAAGCAACTTGGAGATATATTGTTATCGTCTCGACAGGTCTAACGATTTCTCTTCTTGCCACGATTTTCATCTACGGCGGTTTTCACACATTGTCGCTGAATGCTCTCCTCCATGCGCCGCAGGCAACAAAGATTGTTTCAGTTGGTGCACTCCTTGGAATCATCGGTTACGGTACCAAGGGTGGGATCTTCCCGATGCATACCTGGCTCCCTGATGCTCACGGCCGTGCACCGGCGCCTATAAGTGCAATGTTTTCGGCTATCCTTCTTCCCGTTGCTCTATATACCATCGTGCGATTCATTCAAATCGTCCCGCTCGAAAGCGTGAGGAACTTTGCGGTCGTTCTCGGCACGCTGAGCATTATCGTCGCCTCGCTCGTGACTTTCTCGCAAAGGTACTACAAACGAATGTTTGCTTATTCTTCAATCGAGAACATGGGTGTCGCGTTGATAGGCATTGCCCTCGGCGGGAATGCTTTCATCGGCAGCGTTATAATAATCCTGACGCATGCTTTTGCAAAATCCGCAGCTTTCTTTCTTACGGGGAATGTCCTTGCGGGTTATGGCACAAGCGCAATTGAGGACGTCAAAGGAGTGTCGAAGACAATGCCGCTGACCGGTTACTCGCTCTTCTTCGCATCGCTTGCCGTCACCGGCGCCCCTCCGTTCGGTACGTTCTTCGGAGAGCTTCTTATTATGACGCGCATGATGCAGGTTTATGGCATCTGGTTCACCATATTGATCGCCTCCTTCCTTGTCGTCGCGTTCATCGGGCTGAATTACCGCGTTATCAGGATGGTGTTCTCCGAACCGGATCATGAAAGGAAACCCATGGATGACGATGCGGCTGTTCCGATTATTGGATTGGTCCTGGCGCTTAGCATGGTGTTCCTGACCCCGGTTATTTACTACTTCCTGAAAGGAGTAGTAGTACGATGATTCGAGCAGTCGGCGTAGTAGGTCGTGACCGCGACGAGTTTCTTGTTCACGACAGCCAAAAGGTTTGGGTCGCAACGGAAACCACTCCGGATGAGTCTTTCAATAGACAACTAGACTTGATAGCCGATCGCGACAACGGCATGGCAGGGCAGGAGGTCTTCGGCGACGGTGTCTTTGATTTCAGGTACGGACCGGTAACCGGTGGAATCATGGAATCAGGTGTCTATCATGCATTCACATACGGCGAAAGAATCCTTTGCGTCAACATCGATTGGAGTTACAAACACCGGGGCATTGAGAAATCCATGGTCGGGCTCCGCGTGGAAGACGCGCTGATCCTGGCAGAGCAGATATGCGGCAATTTCGCCTTGTCTCATTCTCTCGCATTTTGCCGCGCCGTCGAATCTGCTCTTGCAATCGAAGTCTCACCTCAGCTCAGGAAAATGCGTATCATTGGACTCGAGTTGGAGAGAATCTACAATCACATTTATGTCATAGCGCAGCTTGCATCGGCCGCGGCCCAGAAAGTCATGACAAGCCATCTCCAGGCAATTTACGAGGATCTTCTTCGCCTGAACGGCGACTTCTTTGGCTCCAGATTCCTCAAGGGAATTAATGGAATTGCCGCGACGAGGAAATCAGTCAATGTCGACGCGCTCATACACCTTTCGCGCAGGCTGAACGGTTTATCTGACCGGTTCGAATATCTTTACGAACGAGCACTTGAGAGCGAGAATTTCATGGACCGTTTACATGACACCGCGAAGCTTGATTCAGAGAAAGCAATGACAACCGGTGTCACCGGTCCAACGCTCAGAGCCGCGGGTATAAGAGAAGATCTGCGACTTCATGATCCCGACTACGAAGGATTAAGATGTGCCACATCGCAGATGGGAGATTCACTGGCACGCATGGAAGTAAGAGCGGAGGAAGTGTTTGAGTCTGTCGAGATAATCTCGGATTTATCCGGAGAGTTAAGAGAGCTGCGAAATTCCGGAGTCGAACCCGCAAAGCGAGACGAGAGAAGAACGGAAGGTTCCGGCTCCGGGATTGGCTACTGCGAATCTCCAAGCGGCTTACTCGCCTATCATGTTGAAATCGACAAAGGGAAAATCGCTTCCGTTTATGCCGCTACGCCATCCCTCTTCGGCTTCAAAGCGATAACGGAATCCCTCGTCGGTAACATTTTTACGGATTTCCCGTTCGCGGTCGAATCTTTCGGAGTCTCATTCGCAGATGCAGCAAG
>CAZRXH010000187.1:0-3312 GCA_964603995.1 uncultured Bacteroidota bacterium
TTGGTAAGCCTGAAACGAGCAAGCTCCAGAACGATCTTTAGATTCCTCTTCACTTTGTACTGGAGATCGGCGCGTACAATTTTGAAAATGAACTCGTCGACTTTCTCTGCATCCCACCAGCCTGCCATGTATGATTCGCCCAATCCCAACTCGGCCCCCGATATTACTCGCCTGTAGAACCTATCGTCGTGTACCTGTATATCCCATGGCTCTTTTCCATTAATCTCGACTCCAGCGAGCTCCAACAGGTATTGAACCAACGATTTGCGTTTTGGGTCTCCCATTTCGTCACCTCGCGATTTTCAGATTCACATCGTCAATCTCAATATGTACCCGCACCAACTTACTGATTGGCGGGAGGAAAAACAATTTGCGCTCGCGAGAGATCCCTGACCAATCCGCTCTTCCCGTGAACCTGCAATCAACTTGCAATAGACACGACGGTGTAGTAGAATATGCAGGTAAACATCTTTCCTACGCACGATCAGAACCCACTCGCCAAGCACCTCACAACCTTCTATTCCGGACTTCGAAAGCACCAGAACATTTTCGCGAGCTGTGCCGGACATTAGGCGGTCTTCCTGAACTCGCCCGGATCAGCGCTTCACGATCTCAGGCCGCCGCAAATTCATTTAAGCTCTTGAGCAATAGTACTTTGGAGGAACGGCAATGGTGAGAAAAGGAATTGAAAGACGAGACTTTCTGAAATACGTCCTTGGGGGAATGGGAATGCTCGCCTTGGACTGGAGTTCCCTGCCGAGAGGCGTTCAGGCATTTATGAAAGAAAACGAATACGACGCGGTGATAGTCGGTTCGGGCCTCGGGGGGCTGAGCTGTGCTGCAGCCTTCGCGAGGCAGGGATTCAAGGCTCTCGTTGTTGAACAGCATGATAAACCCGGTGGATATGCCACGGTCTTCGAACGACCTGGAGATTTCAGGTTCGACGTCTCACTTCATTCGACAACCGTCGGCGAAAGG
This sequence comes from uncultured Bacteroidota bacterium, assembly GCA_964603995.1. Lineage (GTDB taxonomy): Bacteria > Bacteroidota > Ignavibacteria > Kryptoniales > JAKASW01 > JAKASW01. Next base: position 979 of record CAZRXH010000187.1, read on the forward strand.
AACGGCGTACACAATCTCATTCCCGGTTTTCCCGAAATTACGGACGTTGAATTCGTCCCGCATCCTACTCTATACCGAGTAATCTATCCGGACTACGACATCACAGTACAACAGAAGGATGTGAACGCATATGTCAAGATGTTGATTGGATACTTCCCAGAAGAAAAGGAGGGCATCGAAGGCCTGTTCGACGACATGAAAGGGCTTGCGGGCGACATACAGCGGCTTTCCGATGCGAGGGGACAGATCGATATGGAACGCTTTCCTACCGACTATCCCTTTCTTTCCAGGCTCTATAACAGGACATGGAAGGACATGCTCGACGCGAGAGTGAAAAACGAAAAGCTCAGAGCGATCATCTCAGCACAATGGGGTTACTACGGGCTTCCTCCCTCACAGCTCGTCAGCTTCTACTACGCGTTGCCGGCTATCGGCTACCTCACGGGGGGCGGATACTATCCTGTAGGAAGATCCCAGAAGATCAGCGATGCGATGGTGAAGTACATAGAGGCTAACGGCGGTAAGGTAATGCTGAATACAAAAGTCGAAAAGATCATGACAAAAGATCATTCGGCCTACGGAGTCCGGACGGAAGCGGGAGACGAGTTCACATCAAGGGTCGTGATATCTAACGCGAATCCTTTCGACACTTTCCGCAAAATGACGGATGAGGAAGAATACCTTTCAACATATCTGGATCAACTGGATCACTATAGCGTCAGTCTTTCCTCGCTGCAGGTGTTCCTTGGATTGAAGGAAGACCTGGTGAGTAAGCTGGGAATCAAAGACTCCGAGATCTTTTACGAGACCGGCTACGATATGGAGCAGAGCTATCTCGCCGCCCGGCGAGGAGAAGTCGAGAACGGTGGTTACGCGCTGGCGCTCTACGACAATGTCTACAAAGGCTACTCCCCTCCGGGGAAGAACACCATCAACATCACGACGTTCACCGGTTACGATCACTGGAAAAAGTTCGAGGCAGATTACTTCAACGGCAACAAGACCGCTTACCGCGAGGAGAAGGAGCGCCTTGGAAATATTCTGATAGAGAAAGTCGAAAAGACAATCATGCCGGGACTTTCATCCGCGATAGAGGTTAAAGAGATCGGTACACCGCTGACAAACGTCAGATACACGAGTAATTATCACGGGGCAATATACGGTCTGGACCAGACGGTTGATAATTCCGGCTTGAGCAGGCTGGGACACGACACGCCGATCGCAAATCTGTATCTTTCAGGTGCCTGGACCAGACCCGGCCATGGCTATGGGACAGTTCTGTCCAGCGGGCTGGAATGCTTCGGTGCGATAATGCAGAAGTGGCAGTAGTCGCGCCGGCACAGCTAATCCTGTCGCAAGGTCGGCGTGGAAGTCTTGTGTGCTGGAGGAATCGATGTGCGTTTTGCGGTTCCGCCTCACGCGAGGAGCGTCGCGGCGGCAGGCCTCGGCTTTTTCCGTGGGCCTGTCAAATTGGATGAGTAAAACAGTGTAGAGATCACTCTGAGGGATTTGACGCGAGTTAAGCCGGTAGTATGCGCCTGCTCGACTCCACCGGTAGCAGGAACAAGTAGACAGATCATGCACCATCTATTGTCTTAGAGTGGTGTAAGGTCAGCTCAAGATTGGAAATACGGAGACAACTGATGGATATGCCGATTTGGGCGGTTGGATGCGAGACGTCTTCGAGACTTCAGCGGATTATGGGTCCGTTTCCCGTTTAGTCAATAGATAGACATCAATCCACCGGAGGAAATATGAAAACTCTATTACCAGCCATGTTGATATTCTCACTGTCAGCCCTGTTCTTTTCATGTGCGTCGGGGTCGTTCGTCGATATCGACGCTGTCCGGAAGGAGTTGAATCTCAAGTCCTTTCCGGAACAGGAAGATTATCCCGAGTCTGACGGCGTCGTGCTGTACGAGCTCCACAACGTCCGGCTCGAAGTCAATTCGAACTACGAGTTGGAGACGAGAGACGAAGTCAGCAGAATCATCAAGCTTTTCAGAAACATCGAAAGATATGCAACCGTAGAAATACCGGTATCATGGTCAGACAAGCTGACCGACATTTCTGCGAGGACCATCAAACCGGATGGAACTGTCATCGAACTCAAGAGCGATGACTTTCACACGATATCAGGGACGGAGAACAATGCAGTGGATTATTCGGATATTAAGACGGTCAAGTTTACATTCCCGGCGGTTCAAAAGAACTCGCTCGTCGAATTTCATTATATAATATACTCACCTCACCCTTTTCTTCAGACACGTTGGTACATACAGGGACCGTTGCCGAAACTTGAAAGCATCTACAAATTGACGACTTCAGTATTAG
>CAZRXH010000188.1:0-2060 GCA_964603995.1 uncultured Bacteroidota bacterium
AGCCGGAGTCCTTCGCCGCCGCGTAAATCACTCTCGTTATCCCTGTCGTGTACGCATTTGCCGCGCCGAAGATTATGAAAAACGCAAGAATCGAGGTTCCGACGGCGCCGTATTTGCCCAGAAGCCTGGAGAATATTTCGGCGAAGGGCGCGACGCTCCCTCCTGCTTCGTAAGCGCGCGTGCCGACAGTTACAAACGCTACCGAAACGTACAGCACACCGATTATCAACACGCTTATCATGATGCTTCTCCGGAAGTCGCGCTGCGGGTACCTGAATTCCTCGGCAACATTGGAGACATTCTCATATCCGAGGAACGACCAGAATATCAACGCGGCCGCGGTTCCCACCGGAAGGAACCCGTTCGGAAAGACCGGAGAGAAATTTTCCGGCTTGACTGAGCCCACGGAGGACGCGACCGCGGCAACCAACATCGCAACAATTCCCGCGACAATTCCCAGTTGAACCCTGTTGCTGAACCTAATCCCTCGATAGTTTACGACAAAAGTCAGCACGATAACAACAGCAGCCACCAAATACAAGTCCACCCTGCTCATCGGAAATGCATATGACAGATAAGATGCCGCGATAAGAGTCACTGCGGGTGACCCCGCTATGTACCACAATGCAAAAAGCCATGAGACGACCGTCGCGGCACGTAGACCGAAACTTTCCTTCGCGAATGCGTATACGCCGCCGGACTCCGGCATGCGAGCCGAAAGTGAGGCGAACGTGTACGCAAAAGGATAACTCGCGACCGAAAGAAAGACCCACGCTATGAGCGACGAAGGCCCGGCTATCTTGGCCGCAAGACCGGGAAGAACGAGTACGCCCGAACCGAGGACAGAGCTGACGTACAGCGCGACGGCGTGGCGTAATGTGATTGCCTTCTGAAGATGTCCCTCACGATGTAGTTGTGGTTGCGACACTCGTCCACCTATCAGAAATATGCATGAGTGTTCAAACTCAAATCTATCATTGAACTCAAAAAAATAGCACACTGATGAACACGGTTGCAACAGATTCTCACTGATTTCAGCCCCTTTTATATCCGTGCGAATCCACGGGACGGTGAAAGCAAACCTTGTCAAGGCTGCCGATGAGAAATTTCAGAATCTTGAAGGCTCTTCAATGTCGATAAACAAGCCTTGACAAGGTTGGAAGCATCCTTTTGATTTTCTATCGGTTCTTCGGAAGATTCAATTGCCAGGAGACTCCGAACCTGTCTTCGACCCAGCCGAATTTCCGGCTGAACGGGTAGTTGTTCAGCGGCATATGGATCTTTCCGCCACTCGACAGCTTGCCGAACAACTCGTCGATCTCCGCTTCCCTCTCGCACGTCACGAATATAGACATCGCCGGCGTGAACGTAAAGCGATGGTCGAGCCCGCTCTCCATCGCCATGAACTCCTGTCCGTCGAGAGTGAACACGGCGTGCTTCACCGTTCCCTCCTTCTCGACCTCTCCCGCGGCATAACGCTCGATCCTCAAGATCTTAGAATTTTTGAAGAGTGAGACGTAGAAGTTTATTGCCTCTTCCGCTTTTCCATGCTGTTCTCCGACAAACAGCAGGAATGATGTCAGCTTTTGCATCATCATCCTTCCACATATTCTTTCAGGTTCTTCCCCACGATCATGGTCCAGCCTTGCTCGAAGTTATTCCTGGCAAAATCCGGGAGCTTTGGGAACGAATCCAAACCGGCGTGTGTCAGGCGCACCTTCGTCTTTTTCCCTTCCGGAAACAACTCGAGAGTCACCAGCGAAATGCCCTCATATCCCTCGTACCTCCACGTGTAAGCGAGCTTCTTGTTCGGAACCACTTCCACCACCTCGCACAGGTGATGAAAGTCCTTTTCACCATTCCCCGCATGGAAGTCGAATTCAAAACCGACTTGTGCTTTGAATTCCTTTATGTCGAAATACCAATGCTTCATGTCTTCATTTGTAGTGATCGCCTTCCACACTCGCGCGACCGGCGCATCGAAGAGACGCTCGATGACAAAAGGTCCATCGCGGTTATTTTTCTCCGACATATCTAATCTCCTTCCTTTCCTGACGGAA
>CAZRXH010000188.1:2160-3310 GCA_964603995.1 uncultured Bacteroidota bacterium
CATCTCTTCTTAAAACGTTCATAATAATTACGCAACCGAGCGGTTACGCATTTAGTTCCTGGGCTGACGTGGCTTTCTGAATCCCCGTGGGAGTGGCGGATACCACGATCATAGCGCGATATAAGCGACCGCCGGAATGTACTATCGAGTGCCCCGTTCGCTCTCGATTATTCGTCTCACCGGATCGTTATCAGCATACACTTGCCAATGGACGACTTTGCTATTATGGATGATTGCCAGCCACGCCGCGGGTACTTCCCATCTGTTCTCAGGCTTGAGTCTGCCGTCGCCTGTATAAGTGCCGCTCGCCTTTCCAAAGACGCCGACAATGTCTTCCAATGCAAGCACGTGTTCAGCTGTGATTGTATAATCGGGCATCATTGAAAAATAACTCCGCCAGGCAGCGCACATGTCTTTCCGCCCGTGAGTCTCGGCGCCGCCGCCGTCGACAAATGTATGATCTTCATCCATAAGCTCATGAAGGCCATCGGGCTTGTGAGCATTGATCATCCCGATAAACGCGACGGTAGTTTCAACTGGTGTCATGTCATTTTACTCCTCCTTGTCTGAGGCAAGTTTCGGGCAACCTATACGCAGATAACCCAATAACGGTAGGAGTTGCCGAAAGCGAAGACGATGCGGAAGCGCGGCCGGTATTTACGGCTTACGCGCTCCAGAGATCGACGGTGCCGACATCCCTTCCCATCAATTTGAGGTAGTAGAAGAGTTGCCCTTTGTGCTGGACAAGATGCGCGACCATGAGAAGGAGCTGCTGGAACATCGAGACCTCCGGGCCTCCCCATGGTGCAGTCATTTTCTTCGACAGCAGGTCGCATTCCTCTACCTCATCGATGCAGTGCATGGCGAGGATTTTGTCTTCTGCCAGAAGTTTAAACGCCTGTTCGACGCTGTCCACCGACGGCAGCGCTTCCGCCGGCGGCAGTTGCGAGGAAGCGATATTATCCGATCCTCCAGGCTCCGGCGGACCCCAGTCCCCTTCGACGAAACCACGGAGAGCCTTGCCGCAACCAAAGCTGGCACAGTGCATAAGAAGTTGTCCGACTGTCATCCAGTTTCTTCCTGTCGCCGGTTTCCATGAGAGCTCGTCGTTGCTGACTTTGTGGAAGAGCTTCTCGGTGACGGTGTAGGC
>CAZRXH010000189.1:0-3289 GCA_964603995.1 uncultured Bacteroidota bacterium
AACTCAAAATCCTAAGTCCTAGACAAGCACTAAATTCAAAATTCAAATTGTCTAAACCGCGGAACAGGCGAAACCCTCCAGGATTTGGGATTTGACATTTTAAGTTTGTTTCGAGTTTTGAGTTTAGGATTTCGAAATTCATGTCAGGTGTACCTGATGCCCTTTAGTGGTTCCAGCCTTGCGACTCTCCACAGTGGATAAACCGCCGCGAAGATGGATATTGCAAACACAATCTCTCCAGATGTAATAAAAATGCCGGGAGCAAGAGAGGATGGGATTATCGGCTGAAAGCCCCACTCATGGACGTACTTTGCGACATTTCCACCGAAGACAATCGGGTGTCTGATGAAATGGTAATTGAGCCCTGCACCTATCGCACTGCCGGTGACGAATCCTATGATTATCATGAAGAACATTTCCAGTGCGACGGTGGTGGCTAGCTTCACGTGAGACATTCCGACTGAGAGCATCACGCCAAATTCCCTGAACCGCTCGGTCACCGACATGAGCAACGCATTCAGGATGCCGAATCCGACAACGGTGAAGAGTATGATCAGGAAGAGCATATGGGCGGCGTGACTGAAGCCGATCGTCTGCTTCATCTGCGGGAGAAGCTTCTGCCAGGGCACCGCAACAAGTCCGAGGGGCTTCAATACCGGGTCGAGGTTGTTCGCGATCCTGTCCACGTCGGCCGGATCCTTCACTGATATTGCCAGGGCGTTTATCCTGTTGCCCATTGCAAGGAAATTCTGGAGGACGGGCACGCTCATGAACGCGCCGGTGCGATCGAATTCATCCGAGCCCGTCCTGAATGTCCCGACAATGCGGACGAACATATTCCCCAGCACGCCGTCAAACCCTTGCGCGAGAACTACAACTGAGTCTCCAACATGCGCCCTCAGGTTCATCAGCAATCTGTATCCGACGACAATATCCGGTGTGCTGTCGTTGTCGAGAAAGTGCCCCTCGTTTATCTTCTCGGGGAAATCCGTTATCAGGTTTTCCGTTGCTGGCTCGACTCCCATGAACATGGCGCCGAGGGAATGGTTACGGTAGCTGAGCAGGCCGCCAGCCTGAATCCTTGGTGAACTACCATCGATCAGCGGATCGGCCTTCAGGGCGTTTTCGAGTTGCGGTGTAATGCTGAAACTCTTCTGCAGTGTCGGGTTATCGTTATAGCTGGTCTTCTGGATCTGGAGATAACCTGTCGACGACCTGACTGCCGTCCTGAGCGAGAGCGCAAATGTCCCGTCGTCAAATCCCAACCTGACTATGGCCAGCGTGACCGCGAAGCTGATGGCGGCAATTGCGAGAAGAGAACGTCTCCGATTTCTCCAGAGGCTGCGCCAGGCAATGCTTATGAGAAGTTTCACGGGGCTGTCCTATTCGAACAGAAAGCTCAAAGCTCCAAATGCCAAGTTCCAAACTAGTCCGGACGATATTCGCTGTTGAAACTTTCCTTTTGGAGTTTTGAGCTTGTTTGGAACTTGGAGCTTGTGGTTTGGAGTTTTCATGATTACCTCTCCAATTCTTTCAGCGAGAAAATGCTGCTAGGAATCTTGGTATCGAAAGATGCTTCGTCCATCTTGATCTCTGTTGAATGCGTCTTGTCGGAATTGTACATAGTCCACACGGTGGGTATCAGCCGTCCTCCCATTATCTTAAAATCGCTCATCACCATCGTACGCATCAATTTGCCTCTTTCGTCGAAGTATTCTACCTGTGCTGGGAGGTCGTCTCCTTTTCGTACCCAGTAAAGGATTTTTCCCCAGACGACGGGCGCGTTTGGCTTCGGAATAAGCTGGAGTTTCCAGCATTCCACGCCGCCGATCTTGTCGGTCCCTACGATGGTAATATCATAATCCTGGGCAAGGGTCTCCTCGCGGACCATATCGTCATAGGTATAATCAGAGCCGTTCCACGACTGCAGCATCATGGAAGGGGGGATGCGAATGGTGGTCTCGGTGTTTCTCAGGTACATCCAGATGTCGTTCCCGAGTTTGAGCGTGCGGTTTCCAGCTTCACGTGCGGGGGAAAGGATGTTCACGAGAGCCTTTGATGTGCCGCTTGTCCAGCTCTCCATTTTCATTGTCCTAGTGTAATCTGGTGTCTTTATCGTCATCTCCATTATGGAGTGGCTGGATATCTTGCCTTTTATGGCGTCCTCAGCTCTCTGGACTATCTGTTTGGCATCCTGCGCGTAACAAGTGGGTGAAGCTCCAAGCACCAAAATCCAAGCTCCAAGCAAGCTCCAAATGCTAAGCTCCAATACCCAGGAGATCTCGAATCTTCTGACTTTCGTCGACTGTAATTTTGAACTTGGAATTTGTCTGGATGTTGGGATTTGGAGCTTGGAGCTTTTCATTTGTTCACCTTCATTCCGTCAATTATCATGTCTATTCCATCATGGAGTCGTTCCCCGAAATCATCACCTATCACTCCCATGAACCAGAGGACTGCCGCTCCTTCTATTACCTCGATGATTGCAACAGTCACCCTGCGGGGATCAATGCGCCGGAATTCTTTTTGTTTGACTCCGTCTTCAATTATTTTCTGAATAAGGGCGGCGGAAGCCTCAAAGTTCGCTTTCGCCATCTTTCTGACCTTTTGGTCTCGAAAGGCGAGTGCGTAAATCTCCTGGATCACCGGACGAAACGGCTTCATCTTGCTCATTGACTCGATCGAGTATTCGATCAGTTTGTTTACCCGTTCAGGAGCACTGCCGGTGGTCAACATTTTATCCAAAGCTTCGATCTCCTTTGGATCGAAGAAAGCGTTGAGCAGCTCGGAGATGATATCGTCTTTGCTTTTGAAGTACCAGTAAATCGCCCCTTTGCTCATGCCGGATTCCCGCACGATGTCGTTCATGCTGGTTCCTTTCAGTCCGGTGCGCGCAAAGGCAGAGATCGCAGCTTTAATGATCTGCTCTTTTCGCCTGGCTATATTTTCGACATTTACTCTTCTCGTCATACGTCAATAAACCGACCGGTCAGTTTAGGAATAAGATAGCATAGGCCGAATGTGTTGTCAAGGCGAATCTCGTGCGTGATCGGCCGCAATCTCATTCGCAATATCCGATCATGATTTGACCGCGGGGACCTGCTGAGTTCGGGAAGGTGCAACTGCGAGTTGGGCACACAATCACAACGTGGACATCGGGCACGGCAAGGATGGGACTTGTTGGGAAGTTCGGGTAATGCGCGCTCTTTCGTCTGTCGCCGGTGATCCAAATCCTGTTGGGTTGACGAGAAACTCTCGGCTAGCCTTGCCGAATGAGTCCGGCCCATTG
>CAZRXH010000190.1:0-3262 GCA_964603995.1 uncultured Bacteroidota bacterium
TTGAGCCAATACCCTTTTTTCGGATCACTATAAAATGTTAGTCACTTTGTCTATTTTGTGCCGTATGATCGCGAAATCAGACAATTCACCTCTTCCTTGCAGCACCGCTGACGCCGAAGCGGATTGACAGATGAAGGCCACCCTAAAACTCTCGTTCGGCGGTCTGACGATCGCATTGCTGTTGTTCTTCGTTCTTACTGCCTTCCATGTTGAACCGATCATCGCATACACTATCACTACAATCTCTTCTTCATTAATCTTCATCGCAATCTGCGCCGTGATCCTGAAGGAAGAGATATCGAAACAATCTTTCCTTGTCATGCTGGCAGCAGGGATACTTCTGAGGATAGTCTTCCTCGCTGCGCACCCGGTCGGCTCACCGGATTATTACAGGTATGTCTGGGACGGGAAGGTCCAGGCAAGCGGAGTGAATCCTTACAGATATGCACCGGACGATTCTGCTCTGACGGCTCTTCACACCCACGATCTCCCTCGCCTGGTGACCTACCAAAACATGAAGACGATCTACCCGCCGCTGAGCGAGAATCTCTTCCATCTCGCCTACCTCATCGGCGGGGAGAGCTATCTGGGAATCAAGTTTCTCCTGTTAATTTTCGACTTGCTTGCGATGTGGGCGGTGTTCCTGACTCTGAAAAAACTCAACCTCGACCGGAAGTACTTGCTTATCTATGCTCTCTGCCCGCTTCCGATGGTCCAGTTCTTCCTTGACGGGCACGTCGATAGTCTCGGATTCGTCTTCCTCATCTTTGCGATCTACTTCTATCTGGGTGGAAGAAAGATGTTCTGTTACATCTTCATCGGCTTGTCTATGTCGATCAAGCCCTTAGCACTGATAGCTGTCCCCGTCCTCTTCTTTTCCGAGAAAGGCACGCTGAACCGACTGAAGGCAGCTGCGACTCCGGTTCTCGTTTTCGGCGCTTTTTATCTTCCTTACGTTTTCAGCGGTAGCCCGTTCCAGGCGCTCATGAAGTTCACAGAGAATTGGACTTTCAATGGAGTAGTCTTCAACATACTCGACTTATTCATCCGTGACAACCAGCGGGCAAGGGCTGTGTGCGCCGTCCTCCTCGTAGCCGCCTACTTGCCGGTCATACTGAGTAAAAAGGATCTGCTCACAAAGATATATTTATCGATATTCCTGCTCTTCATCTTCTCTCCGATAGTGCACCCGTGGTATATCGGATGGCTGGCGATACTTCTTCCTTTGGTTCCGAGATGGAGCGGGATCACATATGTCGGTCTGTCGAGCTTGACAGCGTTCACCGTGCTGACTTACCAGTTAACCGGTGTATGGAACGACTATCCTCTCGTCCTAATTTTCGAGTACACACCTGTGCTTCTGCTGTTTTTATGGGAGTTAAAGACGAAGTCTCAGTCATCGGCAATGTCTTGAATGTGCCGTCGCTTAACCCAGGGAAACTCCGACTCTCAAACACCAAGCACCAAACAAACAGAAACCTCCGGAAGACAAAAACAAATTGGAACGAGTTTGGAATTCACTTCTTCGGTAATTGGAGCTTGTTTGTCCAAAAGACCGCTTCGCGGGAAGTTGTCCGCAGGATGCTATCAGAGACTTGGTGTTTGGAACTTGCTACCCCGTGTTTCTCATTCCTGCCGCGATGCCATTCACGGTGGACCTAAGCAGATCGAGCACTTCCTGTCGCTCGCCGTTCTCCACACTACTGTCGCGATAAATCTGCAAGAACCTTATCTGCACAAGACTAATCGGATCTATGTATGGATTCCTCAAGCGAAGCGAACGCTGAAGTGAAGGGTTCGAATCGAGAAGATTCTCCTCACCGGTAATGTTAAGGACCGCGCGGCTCGATCTCTCGTATTCTTCCTTGATCATTTTAAAAAGCTTCTTAGCCGTCCGAGGTGTGCCAGCAAGACGAATGTATTCACCGCCGATAGTCATATCCGCTTTGCTCAGAACCATCTCAACGTTGTCGGTCAGTGCCTTGAAGAACTCCCACTTCTTGTAGATTTCGCGCAACTGTTCCCAACTCACAATTCCATCTCCAACCGCCTTTTCGAGCGCATAGCCGAAACCGAACCAGCCCGAGATCAACTGCCTGTTTTGCGTCCAGGAGAAGACCCACGGAATAGCCCGGAGATTCTTCAGATCAGTCCCGTTATTCCTGGATGGTGGACGGGACCCTATCTCGATTCTTTCGATGACGTCGATGGGAGTTACCTGGCGGAAATATTCGACGAAGCCCGGATGCGTCACAAGTCTCCGGTAGTGATTCATCGCGAGCTCCGATATCTTTCCGAACAATGTCATGTACCTGCTGGAGATATCCTTTCCGCCCGACTTGTATTTCGCGGTCGCAAGGACTACCGCCGAGGTGGTAAGCTCGATGCTTCGAAGGGCGATCTCCGGCATCGCGTACTTCACAAAGATCATCTCTCCCTGTTCAGTAATCTTTATCTTCCCCTCGATAGTTCCGACAGGCTGGGAAAGGATGGCCTGGTTCAGCGGACCACCGCCTCGCGATACGCTCCCGCCCCTGCCGTGAAACAGGATCAGCGTCACGCCGAATTTGTCACAGACTCTTCTAAGATTGATCTGAGCCTTTATCAGCTCAAAGTTGGATGCCACAATCCCGGCGTCTTTATTGCTGTCTGAGTAGCCGATCATGATCTTCTGCGTCATCCCTCTGAGCCTCAGGTGCTGCGCGTATGCCGAATTCCTGAAGAGGTTCCTCATAACAATATGTGCAAGTCTCAGATCTTCTATCGTCTCGAAGAGCGGGAGGATATCGAGTCTGGACTCCTCTATTCTTCCCTCCCTAACCCTGACAAGCCCCGCCTCCTTTCCGAAGAGGAGCGGCGTCAGGACATCGCTGACAGCTGAACTCATACTTATAATATAGTCGTTGCACGTTTCCTCGCCGGCGAATTCCTTTCCGAACTTCATCGACTCGAACTCTGAGAGCACTTCAGCGGAGTCGGGCTCGAGCGACACATTCGAATTCACAAGAGGCCTCGCTTCTAGGATTTCCCTGGTAAGCAGCTTCGCTCTTTCCGCTTCACCGAGGGTTCCGAATTTGTCTTCAACCTCCGAAGCCTTCAGGAGGCCTGCAACCGCCTGAGAGAGCACGGCGGAATTCTGGCGGATGTCCAGGGATGCCAGATGAAAGCCGAATGTTCTCGCCTTGTAAATGAGAGGTAGAATTCTCGACTCGGCGATCACTTCTCCTTTGTTTGCCATCAGACTCGAGTACATCAGTTCAAG
>CAZRXH010000191.1:0-3176 GCA_964603995.1 uncultured Bacteroidota bacterium
ACATTCGCTTTACTGACAACCTCTCCTGGACCAACGGTTTCTCAGTTGCCTACCGCGACAAGAGAGACCTCTCGTTTCCGAGCATCCTCGGAACGGGAAAGACCTTCAGCGGACGGGATTTTCGCTGGGGACTGGAGACTCATCTTAAATCCGGGAGATGGGAAATCCAGGGCGAATACATTCAGGCTGATCTTGAGAACGACAAGTCATATGGGTACTACGCATTCGGGGACTATGATCTTGATAGCTTGAACCAGGTTGTGCTTTCCACAGAGAAGCTGGATGTTGTCAATCCCTCTTATGGAACCGAGCCATGGTACATTGTCGGTTACTCGCACTTCTTCAATGGGCAGAAATTCAAACTCATGGTCGATGCGCGTACTCAGTACCTGTCAGATCGGACGAACTACGGTGGAACGGTTCAGTGTCAGATATTCTTCAATTAGAAATGGGCTCTTTCCGGGGCTGAGAATCTCTTAGCCTTGAGAAGATCGCCTTGTCAGGAGGCTGCAAGTGGAACATGAACATAGTCATTCGGCGGGATCTTCATTAGTTCGTCTGGTGTGGGCCGGAGTTCTCAACATCGCAATTGCGGTAGTTGAGTTTTTCGGCGGGCTTGTCTCGGGAAGCCTATCGATCATGTCCGATGCCCTCCACAATTTCACGGATGCCGGCTCGGTTGGAGTGAGCATTGTCGCACTCAAATTGAACGATAGGCCGAAGGACCTGAACCATACCTTCGGACTGAAGCGTGCGCAGATTCTTGCGGCCATATTCAATTCCGTCGTCTTGATCCTGATAAGTCTTTTTCTCATGAAAGAAGCTGTCATGCATTTGGTCCACTCGACCCACGTGGAAGCATCTGTTATGATGATTGTCGGTGGATTCGGGCTGGTCGCAAATTTGGTGGGGACGTTCCTCCTTCACCGCGACGCGTCGGACAACATCAACATTCGTTCTTCCTATCTTCATCTCCTTGCCGATTCGATGTCGAGCGCGGCAGTGATAGTCGGAGGTTTGTTCATCTACCTCTTCAATGCGTACTGGATCGATCCGCTTCTGACCTTCGCAATCTCAGTTTATGTCCTCCGTGAGGGATGGGAAATCACGAAAGAATCCGTTCAGGTAATTATGATGGTCACTCCTCCCTCGATGGATATCAAAAAGGTCACGGCTCTGATAGAGCAGTTGCCTGGGATCATGAATGTCCATCACGTCCACGTATGGGAACAAAGTGAGCACGATCTGCATTTTGAGGCGCACGTAGATGTTGACGAGAGCGTCTCAGTCAGAGAAACGACCGAGCTGCAGAGGCAAATTGCAGGGGACCTCGCATCAGGATTCGGCATAAACCACGTCACCGTACAGTTTGAAAGCGGGTTGTGCGGAACAAAGGGATTAGTCTAATTTGTGATCTTTTGTGCTGAGGGTGGCCATGTGAAACAACCGCCCATCGGTGGACGGGGCGTTATGTTTGTAAGAGCGCGCGAATGCTTCACGGTAATGTGGGATTGGCAGTTGAGGCTGGTATAGTCAGAATTCAGCGACAAAAAATGGGTGATTTTTCGGATGCGTTTTTTTGACTAAATTTCTCAGAAAGAGAAATGAGGATTCTTGTAGTCGAGGACGAACCGAAGACCGCTGCGTATCTGAAAAAAGGCCTTTCGGAAAATGGTTTTATCGTGGATACCGCTTCCAAAGGCGATGCTGGACTGTCGCTCGCCAAAACAAACGAATACGATCTTGTCATCCTGGATGTAATGCTTCCTGGACGAGATGGCTGGAGCATTTTATCGGAAATCAGGCGGTGTGGAAAAGATACGCCTGTTCTTTTCTTGACTGCAAAAGATTCTGTTCGGGATCGCGTCAAGGGGCTGGAGCTTGGCGCCGACGATTATCTTCTAAAACCGTTTGCATCTTCAGAACTCCTCGCGCGTGTGAGAACGGTGCTGCGACGTGGTCCAGTTCGTCAACCCGATATTTTGAACATTGTCGACCTCGAAATAGACCTTCTAAAACACAGGGCAACACGCCATGGTAGAAAACTCGATTTGACTCCGAAGGAGTTTTTGCTCCTGACTCTTCTTGTCCAGAGAAAAGGTGAGGTTCTACCTCGTACCACGATAGCGGAACAGGTTTGGGATATGAACTTTGACAGCGACACAAATGTGGTCGATGTTGCCGTGAGAAGGCTGCGGAGAAAAGTTGACGATCCGTTTAGTACCAAGTTAATCAAGACGGTACGTGGTGTTGGGTACATCATCGAAGATCAGTAGCGGTCATTTACCCCGGTCGAAGACTTGGTCGATAAGACGGAGGCTTACCCTTCTTTACCTTTTGTCGGCTTTCGGCATCCTATTCATATCCACTCTCTTCCTTTATTGGGTGTTGGCAAACCGGCTTGAGAGGGAAGATGGTGAGTTCCTGTCGGCTAAGATAAGACTTTTGCGGGAGATCCTGGCCGACCAGCCGAAGAATGCTGGGATAATTGAAGAAGAGGTCGAGTGGGAAACCCAGCCGTTCAGACAGGCGAGATATTACGCCCGTATTCTGGATTCTCATGATCGAACCATCATTGAGACGGCAAAGATGGGCGCGCTCGCACCTGCGGATGTCTTTCCCCGGCCTGCAGGCGTATCGGAGACCCCTCCTTATCCCACGAAGTGGAAGTCGAAGAACGGGCATAACGTTCTCCTCATGACGGCGCTCGCGACACTCGGCGATTCCAGCGGCAAAACCAGAATTCTTCAGCTTGCCCTCGACGTGTCTCATGAAGATGAAATTATCTCCGATTACAGGCGTCAGCTCTTTATCGTTTTAATTGCAGGGATATTTCTTTCTGCCGTGATAGGGGTTTTCATTGCAAGAAAGGGTCTTAAGCCTCTTCAACAGATTACTGACACCGTGCACCACATCTCGGCAAGTCAGCTCCACGAGAGGCTGGGAGAATCAGATTGGCCTCTCGAGCTCAGCTCACTCGCCGTCGAATTTGACGAAATGCTCGACCGGCTGGAACGGTCGTTCAACAGGCTTACGCAATTCTCGGCCGACCTTGCACATGAACTCAGGACACCGATTAATAATCTGATTGGTGAGACCGAAGTGGCCCTGTCGCGAGACAGGGCCATCGAAGATTATCGGGAAGTCCTTCGATCGGGGCTTGAAGAATACTCCAG
>CAZRXH010000192.1:0-3165 GCA_964603995.1 uncultured Bacteroidota bacterium
GATTGGCACAACGTCGATGAGGAGTTCCAGGAATTTGCCATCGGCCAGCTGAATGAGACGGATCTTCTATTATTTGGGCGCGTCACTTACGAAGGTATGGCGGGCTACTGGACGACGCCCGACGCGATGAAGAACGACCCGATCGTCGCGGGGGAAATGAATTCTATGCCCAAGATTGTCTTTTCGAGATCACTTGAAAAGGCTTCATGGAACAATACAAGGCTCATCAAAGAGAATGTCGCTGAAGAGGTATTGAAACTGAAATCGCAACCCGGGAAGGACATCGGAATACTCGGGAGTGCGGACCTCGCGTCGAGCCTGATTCGACAAAGCCTGATCGACGAATACCGTATCATGGTAAATCCGGTCGTACTGGGCGACGGGAGATCACTCTTCGAAGGGATCGAAAACAGGATGGCTCTGAGGCTCCTTCGCTCGAGGAGCTTCAAATCCGGAAATGTATTACTTTGCTATACGGCCTGAGAATCGGGTTAGAATTCCGGGCCGTCACGAGGGCAGTGAAATATGGGTCTCAGGGAATGAAGCGGGAGGAATCGAACATGAGTCGAAGACTACCAGACAGGGCGAGGAAGGAGTTCAGGCCTATCGATCCGAATCAGGCGGTCCTGAATTTCCTGTCTCAAAGTAGAACGGATCTTACCCGGGGAAGGGCGATCACTTTCTGGTTGTACTTCCCGACGCGAAAGGGGGCGGAAAGTGCCGGCAGCAAGCTGGCAGATCTCGGCTTTTCTTCCGAGTGCCAAAGAGCCGCGGGATCGAAGGAATGGTTGTGTCTTGCCACGAAAGAAGTCGTTCCGCGGATCGGGGAATTGATTTTGATTCACAGGACTATGGACCGGATTGCGGGCGAATTCGGCGGTATGTACGACGGCTGGGAAACGGAATTGAGTCGCGAAGAAGGCAAGGGGCTGCCAGGTGTCGATTGAAGCGGGAGATAGTGCCGCCAGGTGAAGGCGGCGCTATGTCGACAACCGTGTGAGTTATCGTACTGTGTACGAAAACGTCAGCATCACATATCTCGTAAGCACTTCGTTGTTGGTGTCGTCGATATAGGTGTCCGTGACGATTCGGTTCACACTTTTGTTTTGACCGAGTAGATCGTTTACGGACAGTTCAAGGTCGCCGCTCTGGTTGGCGAAGAACTTCTTCCCGAGGCTGATGTTCCACAGAACGATATTCTGGTTGTACCCTGCCGCCAGACCGCTCGTCATGACATTGCTTACCTGGTTGTCAAGAACGATGTCCAACGGCAATTCCCAGTACCACTTTAGCGATACAGTGTGAGAGTAGTAGTTGTTATTTCCGCCCGGGAGGAGAGTATTCCCAGCGAAATTGTAGTTGCCCATATACGAGATTGTGAAATCGAAATTCCGGCTTATGTTGCTTCCGATTACGAATCCCGCGCTCGGTCCGACCGTGTTTGCCACACTGTTTATTCCATTCAGCATGCCTGGCGTACGCATGTACGTGACGCCCGCACTGAGATTCAGCATGCTGCTGATGAGGTCGAACGGCAAGCCGTAAGTGAAGAAGGACCGGACGTTCCAGTAATCGTTCAGATTTACGGGGTAAGTCAGCTGTGCCCCGTTACCGACAGAAATGCCGTTTGAAAGAACGGTGTCTCGCGTCGGTACTATGTAAGCGTTTCCTATATAATTGCTGGTGTAATTTGCCATAAGGAAGATCGACATGGTTTGGGCGCGGCGAGGGCTCGTCAGATTGTATCTTGCCATCAACCAGTGCGTGATCGACTGATCGAGATTCGGATTGCCGGTCGTGAGGAGGAGCGGATTGGAGTTGTCTACTGCCGGCTGCAGCTGAGTCACAGCCGGGGCGGCGGTGAATGTCCTGAAGAACACGCGCAGAAATCTGCCGTCGTACGATCTGTACATTAGCAGAGCGCTCGGGAGGAACGAGCTGAACTTCCGGTTGATGCTCACGTTGGAAGTCGTAGAATCGTTTCCCTGCAACTCGGCATACTGATATGAGATATTTGCCATCAGGTTCAAGCCGTTGCCGTGCCACCTGTACCCGAGTCCCACTTGCTGGGTCACATAATTGTCCGAGTAGACATTGGAGAGAGGAACGTCAAGATTGGTGTACCCACTGGTCAGTGGATCGAAATTATACGTGTTCTTGCTGGCAGTATTTCGTGTGAATGATGGATTGTAAGTAAGCTCCATCATGGCATTGACATCGGTCGGTTCGGTGTAGACCAGGTTGGCGCTGATCGTCTCGACGTTCGAGAGATATCCGGATTGCTGCAGTGTAGTATCTCCCGGCATCTGTTGAAGACCGGGCACCGTCTCGGAACCCGGATAGACTTCTGAGCTGAATAGATTTCCGTTTGTGGTTTTACGATTTGCGCCGATGCCGAGGTCCAGCGAGATGGTACGTCCGGGTAGGTCGAATCTGTGCCTGTAAATCACATGGCCGGTCATGTTGTAGCCGTTGTTCAGCGAATTCGTGTTCGATACGGATTGTGTTTCAGTTGCATTCTGGGTAGTGGCTGCATTGAGGAGATTGTTTGCGTTATTCGACTGGAAATACAGGACCGGCAGAACGATCAGGCCGTTGGATTCGTCCGGCCAGTAGTCGATACGGGCGTTAATCCTGTTATTGTAATTCCGGCTCGCCACATTGCTGTTCTGATCGTAGAGGCTTGTCGAATCTCCGCCGAGAAGGTAAAGGCGGTGATCAGTCTGGATATTCTGGTTATTGGCCTGGTTGAAGAAATAGCTTCCCTGTGCGAAGAGACCTTTCGCTAAGCTGTCTGAAGCGTTAGCACCGATCATACTTGTTGTGTTGATGCCCTGCTGCTGGCCGATGAGCTGATTGTTTGGGTTTATCGCCCCTGACGCACCGAACGGACCATCCCGCACCCCAGGGCCGCGCCCACCGCCGCCCGGCGCCATTCCCGGCGTGAACATGCGGTTGTTCGTCGAGATGACGCCGAGAATATCCTGAGTAGAAAAATCCTGTTGATTGACGTTATTCGAAGAGCCGATCAAAGAAATTCTTCTGCTGCCGTCGAAGAGATTCATGTTTCCCGCGGCGTCGTAACGTTGGTTTTCGCCGTAGCCGCCGGCAATCTTGCCGAAGTCCACTCTTCGTCTACGCCACCGTGTTATAACGTTGATCGTC
>CAZRXH010000193.1:0-3131 GCA_964603995.1 uncultured Bacteroidota bacterium
TACGAGTATATTCCCTTTCCGGCCGACCTCCCGCCCGAGGACGCGGTTTATTACCGACGTATCACTTTCCACGTACTTCACGGACTCCACAAACACTCTCTTCAAGTTACCAGCTTTGTCGCGCTCCTCGCTCAACACATCTATCATACCGGCAGAAGTTTGCTTTGACAGGTCTTCAAGAGAAAGATATCTTTTGCCCCGCGCAGTCGTGGTCTTCGGACCTATCGTGATATACTCTTTTGTGTACCTGGCTGCTCCTGCACGATTCACTTTTGAGCTGACGCCTCCGGTCTGAACCGCCTGCGGCTCAAACACATGCCAATTTGTTACTATGACTCGCCCGGACGTGAGTTGTGTCATTAGATGAGGCGGCACAAGATCCCTGGTTCTGTAAATACTCGCTTCGCCGAGCCGTGGATCCAGCTCGTTCAATCTGTTCTTGATAGTAATATTCGGACATACGACCAGTACGACGTCTGAGAACCTGCTATTTCCGTGATCGTTGGCTTTATTGAGAATACTCCAGGCCGACAACATCGCCATGACCATCGTCTTGCCCGTTCCCGTGGCCATCTTGGATGCATAGCGGGTAAATGCCTTCAGTCCTTTTTCCTGGCCGTTGACGCCGGGTTCATCCAGCGGGACTTCTATCCCTTGAAGGAAATCACTTCGAGCTTCCCTAAGGAAGATGATTACCTCAGCTGCTTCGAGCTGGGCAAAGAACAAGTTTGTTTCTCGCCCTGTTCGTCTCCAGTAATTCAGGAGTTCCAATGTAACGCGAGTAACACCGGGCCAACCCTGCGACCGCCACTCTTTCACACGTTCGCGGATACGGTTTACTATCTTGAGCTCGATTAGTGTGCCGAGGTCTTCTGCTCCGAACAGACTTGGTTGCGAGCCGGGCGGCTTATGGTAGTAAGACGATGGACGACGGCCCGGCACAAGTTGCGGCGGCTCGCCCTCAGCAATCTTCCAGTATTGCTTCGGCTCTTCGTAAGGGGAGTTTATTATCGGTTCGGGGACTTCAAAGTTGGTCAAGGTTCACCTTAGCAGGAGAAGAGAAGAGAGCGGGATCGACACAATTCTTGGATCGTCTGAAGGGTTTTCGTCAAGCATAGTGACGAGGATGCCAAAAGGAGCATTATAATGCGCCTTCTCAATAAAAGATCTCAGACCAAGTGTATCCTGATAATCGATCCTTCTCCTGTATTTAACTTCTATCGGAATCCTCTGCTCACCGACCGTGAGGACAAAATCTACTTCAGGCTCATCATTTCTCTCCGGGAAATGCGCAACGTCGAGATTTACAATTGAGCGAAAGAAATATCCCGCTGCGCTCTCCGCGATCCGGCCTGCGAGGTCTGAAAGGTGGGGATACTCACTGAGACCTTCGGGCGTAAGAGGTACGATTTCCTGCAGCCATGCTGCGCGTAAAGCATGATCACACAGACAAAGTTTCGAGGCACCGCGTCTCTTCTTCAGCCGCAATTCCAGAGGCTCAATTAATCTTACCAATAACGTTCCATCAAGGAACTTCAGATACGTCAGTACTCTTGTCCAGCCAAGGTTCGCGTGCATGACGAGCTTAAGCTCCGCCAGATAAAAATTCTGTGTAGGAGATTGACCGATATATCGACAGGCAAGACGGAAGACTTCCTCGAGCAGATGCTCATCCCTCTTTTTTCCTTTTGGGCCCATGCGAAGATCGTGTTGAATGGCTCTCCGGATCACCGTCTCGTTTAATAAATCCGCAATGCTTTCCCATGGCAAATCCTGCCTTGCATGCGCTATAGGGTAAGCGCCTCGCGAAGAGAACGCTGCAAATGCCTGGTCACGCAGGATCTTGTGTTTCTCGCCATGTGCCCTCAATCCTGTCCAGAAAGTTTTTTCCTTCAATGGGGCGAGGCCGTTCGAGGGAAGATAAGGGGGAATCTCTCCGAGCCTTCTCAAGGTTGCAATCTCACGAAGAAGCAGCGGTCCCATTTCGAGCGTCGTGACTCGCCCAGCGAGGCTGTCTCTACCCGCTTCAATCCTCAAAGCGGAGCTGCCCGTTACGATGATGCGGACCGGCTGGAGGTCGACCAGATGTTTCAACTGTGGAGCCCAATCAGGCAGGTTTTGGACCTCATCCAGAAAGACAAACACCCGCTTTCCTTCCCATGCCGCCTTATTTAGCGAGGTCTTAAGTATTGTCTCGGAGTACCACTGCGTAAGATCGAGAATCGGTTGGGATAAGCTCATCATTTCGGGAAGCTCGTCAAACTGGACACGGAAAATCGATTCCGGAGACACGCCCGTGTCGAGCAAATGATTAATGATCTGATTAAGCAGCGTTGTCTTACCAATTTGCCGCGGACCTCTCAGCACAGTAATAGGGGTCGGTCCCCTTTGCAAACCTGTAAGTAAGTTACTGAACGCCCACCGCCGGGTTTCCGGCACTCCAAACATGCGTTCGCCACGCCACCATGGGTTATTATCCCGAAGTGTCCTTTCGAGGCCGCCGGTCAACAACGTAACGAACGACAGCTGCTTCACTACTCTTCCTCGCCTAATTTCCTCACGACCAGCAGCTCATTCCCTCTGTCGTCGATGACCTTCACTGCAACCTGCTCGTGTTCGCCGGCTTCAAAGGGCGCACTGACAGTGCCGGACAGATGTTCCCAAACGGACTCCTCGTAAGAGGCTTTCAGCGCACGCTTCAGATTATCCCAGGCACTTGTTCGGGGAAAGAAAGCCTGCGAAACATGGAACACCTTGTCATTGTAGTCGGTGTCGAGCAGCCATGCAGGCACATCATCTCCTTTGCGGTGCTCCGTCTGCATCGTCACCGGATCGAAGACATCAAGCCCAACTAACTCCACTTCGTACCTTTCAGCTTCCTCTTTACCTTTTAGCTTTAACCTTTTGACCTTTATCTCCGGCAGTCCACACACGCTGAATATCTGGCTCGACCTCATATTCTTGAGCAAATCGCCCATCATGAGATCGGGAGTTGCCTGCACGTAAGTCGCGCTTATTCCCATCACCTTCTCGCAGTTGTCGACAAGCTGCCGGGCATTTGCCTGGACGGCAAACCCGATGACATACAAATGGCTGTAGCTCTTTGCCGCGGCCTCCTTTGCGGCTTCATA
>CAZRXH010000194.1:0-3088 GCA_964603995.1 uncultured Bacteroidota bacterium
CGACTGTTGATTTGACGCTCCAGAGCGGACTGACCATCACTCCGGAGCGTCATTCTCTCACTTCCCTGTAGTCCTTGAATTAACCGGTCACTTCGTGACTGGTCCCGCAGGCGCAGCAAGTTTCTTCGTTTTCTTGAAGAATTTCGCCATCTCGGCCGCGATCGTATCCATTCCGGGTATCTTGTCCTTGTTCTGCTGAACTGCCGCATAAACCTGAAGCGATTCACTCATAGCATCGCTTGCCGCGCCGAAAATCGTGTCCTGAACGGACTCTGCAAGTTCATTGATCTGGTTGAGAATTGGCGTCAGGTCCTTCGGAAGCTGGTAATCCCTGTTGAACTCCGCCACATCGAACACAGCCGGCATGATCTCAGGATGATCTTTGACAGCCTCGTGTGCCATCTCGATGAAGGGAAGATAAGTGTTCCCTACCTTCACGAATTCTTTCTTCTGCTGCGGCTGAAGAACTATCAGCATGGAAAGTGCTCCCTTGATCCCTGAAAATCCCTGGTTGACCGAAGCTGACTGTTCTGGTGTGAGAACAGCCGAAACAAGATTCTGTGCGACCATCACTACCTCCTGTGGTCTGTTTGATTCCAGATTAGCAGTCGTGCATACCCGGCTGCCATTCTTATCTCTTGTGCCGGCCGGCCTCTGCAAGAGGCTCGTTCGGACTTTATGCCGTTACATGAATCGTACTATTAGGCTGCTTCCCGATAAATCTGCCTCTGGTTCGGTGCTGACCGTTAAACCGTTCACGCCAGCGTCGCTATCTCTCTCCGTTGTGCTTCGCCCTTAGCCTCAACTCTTCTTCGGCATCAGGACGTAGCTTAATGTACCCTGTATCGTGGCATTTGTCAAGCGAAATATTCGGAGCGGGCTGTTTTGAGCCTCAGAAGATCTCACCATGAATTTCACGAATGGATCTCCTGTTATTTTCTTCGTTTTCATCGGCGGCGATCCGTCCAATCCGTAAAATCCATGCACGAGTCCATCCCGCTTGCAGCCAAAGGATTCAGCAAAAAGAAAAGGCTTGCGAAGAATGTTGTCCCTCGCAAGCCGTGTATCGACTCGGGAAATATGGTGGAGATGTTACTTCAGCAGTTTCTCAACCGCCGCAACTACCGCTTCGCTTGTTATGCCGTATTCCTTCATGACGATGTTGCCGGGCGCGGATGCCCCGAATTTGTCGATGCCTATCGAGATCCCTTCATGTCCGACATAGCGGCTCCACCCTTCAGTGATGCCGGCCTCGATGGATACTCTCTTCGTCAAGGCTGACGGAAGGACCGATTCGCGGTAGTTTTCATCCTGCATGTCGAACACTTCCCAACTCGGCATGCTCACGAGTCTGACCTTCTTCCCTTTCGCCACGAGCTGTTCGTAAGCCGACATGGCAAGCGAAACTTCACTCCCGGTGGCGATGATGATCGCATCGGGCGCCCCGGACTCGGCAAGGACATATGCACCACGCTGGAGTCCTTCCGCGGCGGAATATTTCTTCCTGTCGATGACGGGAATCTTCTGTCTCGTCAGAGCAAGTGCAACAGGTCCCTTCTTGTACCCTATGGCAAACTTCCAGGCCTCGACTGTCTCAGTCGCGTCTGCGGGCCGGACGAACACCATGTGTGGTATGACGCGCAGCGCCATGAAGTGCTCCACCGGCTGGTGGGTCGGACCGTCTTCGCCGAGTCCTATGCTGTCGTGCGTGAAAACGTATATCGTCCTGAAGTGTGAAATAGCCGCGAGACGTATCGGCGGTCGCATGTAGTCCGAAAAGACGAGGAATGTTGCACCGAACGGGATCAGTCCTCCATGCACAGCCATGCCGTTCATGATCGAACCCATGCCGTGCTCGCGTATCCCGAAATGGAAGTTGCGTCCCAGCCTGTCGCTCGCGGAGAATGAAGCGGTGTCTTTCATTATGGTATCGGTGGACGGCGAAAGATCTGCCGCGCCGCCGAGAAAGTTCTTCACCTTCGGTCCGAAAGCATTGATGACCTTGCCGGAAGCTGATCGTGTCGCAACTCCACCTGCTGCCGGGTCAAACACCGGCATGTCTTTGAATGCATCGGCAGGGACTTCACCTGACATCCAGGCAAGAAATTCTCTCGCGAGATCCGGGTATTTCTTCTCGTACTGTCGGAAGAGGTTGTTCCACTCCTCTTCTGCCTTCATTCCTGTGTCCACGCAGCCTCGAAAGACTTTCAATGCGTCGTCGGGTATGAGGAACTTCGGCTCCAGAGGCCAACCCAAGTTCTTCTTAGTCAGCTCGACTTCCTTGTCCCCGAGCGGCGACCCATGCGCCTCGCCTGTATCCTGCTTGTTCGGCGAACCGTAGCCTATATGGGTCCTGACAGCAATGACCGAGGGTTTGTCCTTCACTCCTTTGGCGGCATCGATCGCTTTCGATATTGCATCGAGGTCGTTGCCGTCATTCACTCGCTGCGTATGCCAGCCGTAAGCCGCATAGCGGGCAAGCACGTCTTCACTGAACGCGAGTTCGGTGTTCCCTTCTATGGTTATGTGGTTGTCGTCGTAGAACACTATTAATTTGCCGAGCTTCAGATGTCCGCCGATCGAGCTCGCTTCGCTCGTCACGCCCTCCATCATGTCACCGTCACCGGCTATCACGTATGTATAATGGTCGACAATGTTGAGACCGTCACGGTTGAAATAAGCGGCGAGATGTTCCTCTGCTATAGCCATACCGATCGCGTTGCTTAGTCCCTGCCCGAGCGGACCTGTCGTCGTCTCGACACCGGGTGTGAGGCCGTATTCCGGATGACCGGGGGTGATGCTGCCGTATTGTCTGAAGTTTTTCAGATCGTCGAGCAATACCTGGTAACCGGTCAAATGGAGGAGCGAATAAAGAAGCATGGATCCATGGCCCGCCGACAGCACGAACCTGTCCCTGTTGGACCACTTCGGGTTGTGCGGATTGTGCTTAAGATACTTCGTCCAGAGGATATACCCGATAGGAGCAGTGCCCATCGGCATCCCCGGATGCCCGGAATTTGCCTTCTGAACTCCATCAACCGCAAGAAAACGAATTGTATTAATGCATAGCTCTTCAAGTTTCGTCATT
>CAZRXH010000195.1:0-3032 GCA_964603995.1 uncultured Bacteroidota bacterium
CAAACCACTAAAAAGGAGAAAGTCATGTTGAACAATGCGTCGAAGATCCCGATTGAATCGGGAAAATTCCGCCGTGCGGGAAAGCGATTCACTTTAATCGCAGCATTTCTGGCGCTGGTGTTCATTTTCCCGCAGGCTCACGCTCAGGAAAAGACCGCCGTAAGCGGAAAACAGCAGTTGACGCCTGAAAAGAAACAGATGATGGAGCAGATGATGAAAGATCCGTCCATGATGAACATGATGATGGATAAAATCGCGTCCGACCAACACATGCGCATGACGATGATGGACAAAATGATGACACATGTCGAGGGCGACACGGCTTCCATGATGTCGATGTGCAAACACATGATGAAACACAAAATGATGATGTCCATGATGATGAAAATGATGATGGGCAGCGGTATGAATGGGCAGGGTGGCATGATGGAGCACAGAATGATGAAAAAATCGCCGGCCGACACGACAATGTCCGGGCACGAAGCTCATCACAAGAACCAATAACCACGCTCCGTGTATCCAATATTATTCAGAATAGGCTCTTTCCCAATCCAGACGGTGGGAGTAATCCATGCCTCCGCAATCGCTGCGGGGGCGTGGTGGTCTCTTCGGAAAGAAAGAGGAGGCAAGGGTGTAACGGCCGTGCAACTAATTGCAGAAAGGTTACTTAACTTAAAAGGTGCATAATGAAACCGTGTGGAGATTGTCACGCCGATCCGATTCCTATCAGCGTAGACCTAAAGACACTGAACATTGATAAGCTTAAAGTTGCCCTCCTGTCTGTTGGCGGGATGGGCTGCCAAAACTGTGCCACTCGTGTGCGGAACAGCGTATTGATCATTGATGGTATAATTACTGCACACGTAGATTTGGAGGAAGAGACTGCAATGGTCTTATACGATCCGGAGAAAGTTATGCCGCACCATCTTCTTCGCGCTATTTCAGCGGCCGGGAACGACGGGAAACACAGCTATTGGCCCAGTATTCTCTCTGTGGCGGCCGCAAGGGAATATATCTACTCCCCCCACCAGACGGAGTCAGATGGACGGGATAATATTGGCAGAGAAGCAACTTCACGCCTATGATAATATCAACGGACGGTGTGTAATACGCGGAATTTTGTTCCGTGATTGAGATTGATAAACTTGCTTAATGGATTAGAAGAAGGAGTAATTAATTATGACAAAGGATCCAGTATGCGGAATGCCGGTCGACGAGCCGACTGAGTTCCTATCTGAACACCGCGGAAAGAATATCTACTTCTGCTCCGCCGATTGCAAATCAAAATTCGACGCAGAACCGGCTAAGTATGCGGGGGAGAAGGAAGCGAGGCCGTCTCCGGATGTCCCTTCCCCCGCTGTGCAGGTCCAGATTCCGATTACTAACATGGACTGCGCTAACTGCGCGCTCACGATTGAAAAGGAAATAAAGAAGCTGGACGGAGTTCAAAAGGTCAATGTTAACATTGCCACGGGAAAAGCCTTTGTTGAATACCAGCCTTCAGTTATGAACTCGCAAAAAATCGTCGGCGCAATAAAGAAAGCGGGCTACAAGGCAGGACAGAGCAGCCTTACTCTCAAGATCGGAGGGATGTACTGCGGCTCATGCGTGACGAAAATTGAGACAGACCTCCTGAGGAACCCAGGGGTGGTCTCGGCGAGCGTCGACCTCGCAAGTGAGACTGCCCTGGTACAGTACATACCTGCGGAAGTGAACATTTCCGAGATGAAGAAGTCAATCGAGAAGCTGGGGTATACTGTCGGCGACGGGGTCGGCGGAGAGAAGGTTG
Source organism: uncultured Bacteroidota bacterium (assembly GCA_964603995.1). Taxonomy (GTDB): domain Bacteria; phylum Bacteroidota; class Ignavibacteria; order Kryptoniales; family JAKASW01; genus JAKASW01. The sequence goes on from CAZRXH010000195.1 coordinate 1,790, forward strand.
AGAGGAAGCCCGAAGATACGAGAGACGAAACTGAGATTGCCCATGAGAAAGAATACAGGAGCCTGATGCGAAAATTCATTTTTGCGGTAGTAGTTTCGGTACCGGTTGTGTTCTTCAGCTATCCGGATCTCTTTGGAATCTCGAACATCATGCGGCCGGGCACCACTTTAGCCACCGCCATTTCACTTGGAATGGCACTGGTCACACTTCTCGTGATGGCATATTCCGGCGGGCAATTTTTTACGGGCGCAGTTGCTGCATTCAAAAGCCATTCCGCCAACATGAATACGCTTGTAGCGAGCGGCGAGGCTGCAGCATGGATATACTCCACAGTTGCGGTCCTGTTTCCCGCTGCGTTTCCATCTTCCTCTCTTGCCGGTCAGTTCTATGACGTAGTCGCGGTTGTTACCGCACTCGTAATTCTCGGGCTTGCGCTAGAGGTAAGAGCGAAAGGGAAAAGCTCACAGGCGATAAAGAAACTGATCGGTTTGCAGGCGAAAACCGCCAGAGTTATTCGTGATGGCGTAGAAAAGGATATTCCGTTCGAAGAAGTTGTAGTGAGCGATATCGTAATAGTGCGCCCCGGAGAAAAAATCCCGGTCGATGGAATTGTGGAAGATGGCTCATCGAGCGTCGATGAATCGATGATCACCGGCGAGCCGATTGCTGTCGAGAAACATTCCGGCGACCAGGTCATCGGAGGCACGATAAACAAAACCGGCAGCTTCAAGTTCAAGGCGACGAAGGTCGGTAAGGACACAGCGCTGGCGCAAATCATCGGCATGGTACAGCAGGCTCAAAGCTCTAAGGCTCCAATCCAGAGAGTCGTTGACCAGATCTCGGGCTACTTTGCACCCGCGGTAATGATTCTCGCTGTGGTGTCATTTGTAATCTGGTACGATTTCGGACCGCAGCCGAATTTAGTCTTTGCACTCATCGTTCTCGTGACAACGCTCGTCATTGCATGCCCATGCGCACTCGGGATTGCCACTCCGATTTCTCTTATGGTTGGCGTTGGGAAAGGTGCGGAGAACGGGATACTCATCCGGAGCGGCGCAGCACTCGAGACCGCGCAGAAGCTGAATGCAATTGTCCTCGATAAAACCGGTACGATTACCAGAGGCAAGCCGGCGCTTACGGACGTTATTGGCACAAATGGGTTCAAGGAAGATGAAATTTTAAGTCTTGCTGCTTCCGTCGAAAAGGTTTCCGAACATCCGCTTGCGGAAGCGATAGTAAATGG
>CAZRXH010000196.1:0-3012 GCA_964603995.1 uncultured Bacteroidota bacterium
GATTACCAGTTCTTCGGCGGAGATCCCCTGTACCTTCAGGATATTTGCGACCGTGAGAATGCTGAACTGTTCATCTCCACTTACTATACGTTTCCAGAGAACACTCACTCGGTGCTCATGCTTCACGACATGATTCCGGAGGTGATGGGCGCAGACCTGACTCATCCGGAATGGCGAGCCAAGGCCAAGGCAATCGAAAAGGCAAACGCATACCTGTCTGTTTCGGAATCGACCGCGAGTGACTTCAGGCGACTCTACCCGCAGCACAGCGACCGCAGACTATACATAGTGCCAAACGCAGTCTCAGATAACTTCAAGGGCTGCAAAACCGACAGGGTTGTCAATTTCAAAAGACGCTACGGCATCAAGAAACCATATTTCCTTTTGGTTGGGGATAGGACCCTCTACAAAAACGCCATCTTATTCTTCAAGGCGTTCGCACTCCTGGAGAACAGAGCCGACTTTGAGATATTCTGTGCCGGTGGGAAGGACCTGCTCGAGCCGATTTTTGCTGGGTATGTGAAAGACGTTCAGTGCCAGGTTCATCGCCTTTCGGAGGATGAACTCGTCGCAGCATACTCCGGGGCTTATGCTTTCGTTTACCCGTCGCTGTATGAAGGATTTGGACTTCCTGTGCTTGAAGCAATGGGTGCAGGCTGTCCAGTGATCACTTGCAGAAATTCGTCCCTTCCGGAGATTGCCGCGGACGCCGCACTCTATGCGGAAAATAATAACGTGTCTTCGATGATAGAGGCTCTGAGACAGGTCCAAGTTCCGGAAACAAGAAAGAAGTTGACTGAAGCTGGCAAGATACGAGCGAATCTATTCTCGTGGCACGACACTGGAGCAAAGCTGACTGGAGTCTTGAAAGAACTCCAGGATAGCCTTCGAAGTGTACCACTAAATGAGGATAACGCTATCGATGCTGCAGAAGCATTGGTTTATATCCTGCAGAAGGAAAAGGAAACAGAAGTGGTTGCGATGGGGATGTCTAATCTCATCAAGATCCTGAGAGGCGGAACGGCGGTTGAGATGACGGTTCTGGAGCAGAGTGAACAGGCAGTCTCATCGATGAGCACGAAGATATCCGAGAAGTTGGCTGAGGTCGCGCGTTCCGATGCCTCGGACGGGATGCTGAAATATTTCTTTGCACTCGTGCTGACTAAGAAACGCATGCATGACAAGGCACTAACTATGTTTCTTGAGGCATACCAGCAAAACCTCAGGCACTGGAGGGTTTTGCAAAATGCCGGAGATGCGGCGCTGGCTGCCGGTGAGAAAGGGGTTGCAGCCTCCATGTACGAATTGGTGCTGGAAGCGAATCCAATGCATCACCAGGTCAGGCTGCAATTGCAGAAGATTGCGTTATCGGCGAATGCAGCAGGACAGTCGAACGGACGGCGACAAGATGTGAACCAAAATCTTGATCCAAGCATCAGGCAGGCCAAAGCACAAATTGAAAGCCTCCGTGAACAAGGCAATTTCGCCGGAGCAATTAGTGTCGCAATGAAGGGCCTCCAGGACTCTCCGCGGTGCATCTCTCTGCAGAACTTGCTTGCCGAACTTCATATACAGACTGGCAATGAAATCGAAGCAGAAAGAATCTTACTAGGCGTGTTGAAGCAGGATCGGCAGAATGCAGATGCTCTGGTAAATCTCGGAGTCATCAAGAGTATGACAAAGGATTGGACAGGGGCCATCGATTACTTCACTACAGCCCTGTTGATCGAGCCAGGAAATCAAGTCGTCTCCCAGAACTTGAGATATATTCAGACTCAGACCACCAATTATCGTGACCGGCTTGCGGGAAAGCCGGAAGCGAGAATCCAGGAGGCGGCGGATGTCGAAAAGTAGACGTCCCCGCGGTTCCAACAGATTCGCTCTCTTTCTGATTAAAGGAGAAGATTTGTCATGAAAGTCTCGGCGATAGTTTCGGTTTACAATTCGGAGAGATTCATAGAGGGATGCATTGAAGACCTCTTGTCGCAGACTCTCTACAGGAAGGGATCTTTAGAGATTGTGCTTGTGAACACCGGTTCGACACAGAATGAAGATCCTATCATTCGAGAATACGAGAAGAAGTATCACAACATTATCTACATAAGAGTCGATCAGCGAGAGACTGTCTACCAGGCCTGGAACCGCGGGATAAAGGCTGCAACTGGTGAGTACATTGCCAACGCAAATACCGACGACCGCCATCGGAAGGACGCGCTCGAGATCCTTGCCAATGAGCTTGACCGCAATCCGCAAATCGCTCTCGTGTATGCCGATTCGCTAATTACAGGGAAGGCAAACGACTCCTTCGCGACTCACAAACCTAAACTCGCGCTCAACTACCCAGAGTACGATCGAAATACCCTGCTGAAGTGGTGCTGCATCGGTCCTCAGCCGATGTGGAGAAAGAGCGTGCACGACGAGTTCGGCTACTTCAGCGACACATACAGGGTTGCGGGGGATTACGAGTTCTGGTTGAGAATATCCCAGAAATATCCATTCAAGCATGTCAAAGATTATCTGGGACTGTTCTATAAGTCCGGTGAGAACCTCGAGTTTCAGAACATGGAGACATCTCATACGGAGACATTCGAAATCCAGGAGCGGTACAACAATCTCGGCACTGGGACAGTGAATGAATATGTGGAATCGATCAGGAAACACCTCGATACCAAGAATCTTGTCGCGGCGGACATAGTATCATCCATCGGAACTTCGAAGCACGCTGGCGATGCAGAGATTTGGCTGATGAGAGCAATGGTGCTGCGCAAGATAGGAAAGCCTTCTGACGCACTTGATGCCATATCGGTGTCGATCCAGAATCACGAGACAGTTGAAGCCCTCCGCGAATTGGTGGAGATTCACGAAGCAGCCGGTAAGTCTGACTATTCCACGAAAGTCAGGGAATACATCAGACGGCGTTACCCGAGATATGCAATGAACCAAACATGAAGAGGTCGAGACATGAGTGAGACAAAAATGTACGTATTTGACGACTTTGCCAGTGCGGAGAAC
>CAZRXH010000197.1:0-2997 GCA_964603995.1 uncultured Bacteroidota bacterium
GGTTTAATTGTGCTCAACAATTTTGAGGAACATAATAAGAAAACATTCCAAGTTAAACCCAAACAGGGGGAACTCCTTTCTCCGCTGTCAAGTAGCCTTTGTCAAACCGCCAGGGTCGGGGAGAGACGCAATGATTTTTCGATCCGATAACTCGCTCGGCGTTGCTATGCGCGCTTTGCGGTTTCATCGATTCCCTTCGGCATTTGCCGCGACGTTCCAGTAGACGGTGTAGTGTTGATGGCTTATCTCATAAAGAGGAGCAAGCTCCACATCGTTCGGTCGTCCGACTCCAACAGTCTTGAAATGAAGTTGCTTGCCCGGCACCGGCTTGAGCCACTTGTTTACAGGTTTGTCTATAATCGCAAGGTCGGGGACACTCACAGTGGGAAGGTCGAAGAAATCGTTATTGTTCTTTGCATACGGAAGTGGTACATAGCCTCCCAGCTCGCCGGCAAGGACTACAGGTCCGTACATAATCGCGACTTTGCTGCTGTCATCGGCCATCGGCTCGACGCGGAGACGCATCGGAAGCATGATCTCGACCCTGTCGCCATCGTGCCACATGCGTGTCACACTCTCATAGGAACCGGGCTGCCCTGTCACCGCCGCTCTCTTTCCGTTTATCCTGATCGCGAAGCCGGCCCCGGCCCAGGATGGATGCCGGATCATCAGGGTCATCTTCTGGCTGCCGGTCATCTTGAGCGAGAGCACGCTTTCCTGGCTGTCCGGGAAACGGGTCTCCTGGCGGACCGTTATCCCCTTCTCTTTCCATTTCAGCAAGGATGGGATGAATAGATTGACATAGAGACTGTCCCCTCCGTGCATATAGATGAACTTGCCGTACTTCGAATGATTCTCCATGCCGGTACCGACACAGCACCAGAAAGAATTGAAAGGTGTGCTGAAAGTCTTGAAGAAGCCCGGCTCGAGCGAGATGAAATATGTCATCATGCCGGTCTGTGGATCCTGAGAAGCGAGGATGTCATTGTAAAGTGCCCGCTCATAGTATTCGGCATACTCGTCGCGCGGATCCCACTCCATCAGATGCCGGGTCAGCTTTAGCATGTTGTAGACGTTACAGGTCTCGCCGGTCTCCCTGTTCAGCTGGTTCGGAAGGTCCCCGAGCTTGCCGAAATACTCATAGTCTCCCATCTCCCCGTTAATGTATGTCCGTTTGCTCGTGACTTCCTGCCAGAAATAGAGCGCAACCTTCTTCATCGTGGCATTGTCGTCGACCTCATACTCTTTCGCGGCACCGATGATCTTCGGGATCTGCATGTTGACGTGGTTGCCCGCCAGCGAATCGACTCCATCGGCAAGCGGGGTGAACAGCTTCTCGTCGTTGAAACGCTTTGCGAGTTCGAGGTACTTCTTTTTGCCGGTCATTTGATAAAGGTCGGCCATTACCTCGTTCATCCCGCCGTACTCGCATTTCATCATCCCGGTGAACTGTTCATTGTTCAAATGATTAGAGAAGTTCACGGCCCAGTCCCCGTATTTCTCAAGGACTTGTTTCGCCAGCTCGTCCCCGGTATACCGGTACGCATCTCTGAGTCCGGCGAATGCTTTGTGCAAGTTGTACCATGGCGACCAGACGCTGTCCAGGTTGAAGCTGTGGGCGACAATGATCCCATCTTCAACCTTCTTCCAAAGCTCCGTCCCGTCCGGAATTCCGCCGATGTAACCGGTCCCGACGGTATCCTGACATTTCTTAAGCTCCCGGACGATATAGTCCACGCGCTCTTTCAGTTTCACGTCGCCGGTCGAAGCATACATCATGGAAGCCGCCGACAGGTAGTGACCTAAGATGGCCCCCGATAGCTGGGTTGACTCCCAGCCACCGTATTGAGGCGCTTTGGGCTGTAAGCCCGCGGACTTGAAGTACGGCGCGAGAAGCCTGTCGGCATTGAGCTCCAGCAGGTACTTCTTATCCATATCCATCGCATGTTTGAACGGCCCGTCGAGGAGCCGGACATCGCTAAGCTTGAACGTCCTAATCCCCTGCGCCTCCGGTTTAGCTTGCGGGTTGATCGCCCCTATAGAAGTAGAATTGAAGGCGACGAGCGCCACCAGAACGAGGAGTGTCCCGATCACGACTCCGGCAAGTTCGAAAGGCAGCCGGACGCTTTCAGTTTTCGGCGATTCGGAAATCTGTTTTGACATCATGGTTGACCACCAGTTTTAGTATTTAACTGTTAATGAAATCCGGTCGACGTCTTACAACCGGATGCAGCAGTCGGAACCGGCGCCATGTCGGTATCCGGTGCAGCGTGGTTTCAATTCACGAGCTCACAGCTTGCCCCGATGCTCTTCAGGTTCTCGTTGCCTTTCAGGTCGAATGTCAGAATATCTCGTCCTTCCGAAAGAAGCACTTCTGCGAACGCGAGCGTCCTGCTATTCGGCGCAGCATGAAGAAAGAAGAGTCTTTGTGCGGCAGCTGCAACAAATCTGTTTCTCAGCCCGGCAGTCGCCTTTGTTGGACGGCGTTGCCTGCCGCTGAAAGGTGAGACGATCAACATCTTCCCTTCGCCGATAGGCTTCGACCAGGCTTCGGGAAGCCGCATGCCCTCAACTCCCCGAGCCGGGCAGACGACGACAGGCTGGCTTCCTTTCAGAAGGACATCCAGGCATTCTTTTTCCACCGGTGTCTGGAAGCCTCCAATCACTGGAACACCTTTTCTCCGAAGCTGCACGGCAAAGTCATGGCTTTTCCGTATGACACTTCCCGGGCACTTCCTTGAGCAAAACAGTGCGAGGAGTCCCGCCTTCAGCAAACCCGAATCGCCGATCAGCCAAAGGGCTGGGAATTTATCCACATCCCACTCATCGGCTAATTGCAAGAAGTAGGCAGGCGTTTTCGAGAACTCAATTTTTGCGACTTGATAGCTCATGTTTCACCATGACAGCAGAGTCATGAAATCTCTCTGCATCTTTGCCCGGATTATTTTTGACTTAGATTACTCTGCAAAACCCAATTATGCAAACTGGTTTTCGTAG
>CAZRXH010000198.1:0-1714 GCA_964603995.1 uncultured Bacteroidota bacterium
GGCGAGGTGGTCCGTGCCTACGCCACCGGACGACTCGAGGAGATCAGCGTCAGCGGAGTCCTTGGCACGATTGTCCTCGAACGGCTCTTCGACATGCTTTCCGCCGGGATACTCTTCGGAGTGGCGCTTTTCCTCTATCGCGGTGACCTGATAGCATCATTCCCGTTCCTGCGCGCAGCCGGCGTCGTGCTGATAGCGGGCTCCCTTTTTGTCGGAGCGGTTCTCTACATCGCGTCAATCTCAGAGAAATTTCAGAGAATGATTTTACGGATAGTAGCGTCAATTCTTCCGGGCAAGTTCGCCCGGAAAGCGGAGGGCATCATCCTTTCTTTCCTCACATCCTTCAAGCTCCTTCGGTCGGGTAAAAGCGTAGCCGTCGTGACAGTTTACACGGCCCTCATCTGGGTTGCCTACATCTTTACAATGTACATCCCGTTTTTTGCCTTCGGATTCGGAACGAGGCTGCACCTGACTCTCTATGATGCCTTTCTCCTCATCCTGGTCACCAGTATCGCGTGGTCCGTGCCAAGCCCTGGAGGAACAGGAGTGTACCATCTTTTCGTCTCGCAGGCGCTGATGGTAATATCAGGCGTTCCGAAGGACGAGGCTCTCACCTATGCCACGCTCACACACCTCTTCGGATACATCGCGATAACGATTGTCGGCTCGGTCTTCGCGCTTGTCTTTGCGCGCAAGCTTAAGGCAAGATCGCTTGGGAAGCTGATCAAGACGAAAGTCGAGAACGACAGCGCAGGCTGAAGTCTTCATAACCCTGCGAAGGTTTGTGGCAACCGCCAGTTAAGCAACTTAGGACAGTAGCACTCGGCATCTATTTCGTCTTGACTTTTCCCGCGACCGCTATTAAACTCATTTTAGTGAAAAGGGAGCGTACGGCCTCCCCGTTTACAGATAGATACAGAGATCGACATCCGGAGTCAGAGAAAGCACATCTGCCGCTTAATCATCCATAACGAGGGTAAGCGGCAATGCCTGAGCCCGCAAGGTAATGCTTGGGCACTCGTTTTCAAATAGATAGAGAACATTCGGAGAGTTGCCGGAGCACATCAATGGTGCAGATGGAGAGAACCATTTTCTCCGGCGCGCTCTTTAATCTTCTTCGTACGAAACAGCGACTAAATAGAAAAAAGGAGCTTTTCATGGACAAACTGGTTGTCGATCCGAGAGAGTTGTACCGGCTGCCGTGGACAATGCCCGACAACGGCATAACCTGGCTGGAGCCGACGGCTCAATGTAACCTGAACTGTTACGGATGCTATCGAAAGAATGTCAAGAATTCTCACAAGACTTTTGAAGAAGTGAAGCACGAGCTGGATTTCTTCCAGTCCGTCAGAAAAACCGATTGCATCTCGATAGCGGGCGGCGACCCCCTCCTCTATCCGGACATAGTGAAGCTTGTCGCAGACATAAAGCAGCGCGGACTGAAACCGATCATCAACACGAATGGAATCGCGCTGACGAAGGAGCTCCTGCATGAGCTGAAGTTAGCCGGCGTCTTCGGCTTCACATTTCACATCGACAGCAAGCAAGGAAGAGGGCGCGAAAAGGAATGGCTCGGAAAGAACGAGCTGGAGCTGAACGAGCTTCGCCTCCATTACGCCGAGATGCTGGCAGCCGAAGGCGGGATCGCATGCTCATTCAATTCGACTGTGTATGAAGATACTCTCCAGTACGTCCCCGAACTCGTCGCGTGGGC
>CAZRXH010000198.1:1814-2976 GCA_964603995.1 uncultured Bacteroidota bacterium
CACTACAAGCATGACAGATACATTTCCTACGCCTCGCCGAAGGCTCTCGGTCTCGGAAGGATAACTCTTCTCGCCTCTTGGGGAGTTGACAGAGGGATCAGGAAAGCGCTTGGAAAATACCTCAGGCATCTAGCTGCCAATCCATTCAGGCTGTTCAAGAAGGTTTACATGCAGTCGATCATGATAATTCAGCCTGTTGACCTGATGCCGAACGGCGATCAGAGCATGTGCGATGGCTGCCCCGACATTACTTACTGGAAGGACGACAAAGGGCAAGAACAGCTGGTATGGTCTTGCAGACTTGAAGAGCCGATGAAGTACGGAGACTTCCTGAGAATGGTGCCGAAGAATGAAGTCACGATAGAGAACGAAGAAGAAAAGGAGCTTGTTAAGTAAATTAGGTTTGGGTGAGCGGACGACTACGAGTCCAAGTACCGGGTTGATGTCTTCGTACCGGGGCGTCTGGACAAGTCCTGCGGGACTCTAAATCCTGTCTTCAGGAGCGCCGACATCTTTGTAGCGCCGCTCGCCCTTTTCTTTTTCCCTCCTGATTCTCTGCGACAGAATTAATTCGGGCGACATCATTCTTTAACATTCTCTCCATAATTTCCTTTTACAAAGAGAGGAAATATGGTGAACTTGATTTTCAGAGAAGGCAACAGGCACGTTGATCCGTCGTGGGGGACACAACCGTCGCTTGCCCGCAAATGCGCAGCCATGACTAACAATCACGTTTCCAAACTGACGTGCCCGATCCACAAAGCCCGCTCCCGCGCCACTCTCCTTGTCGATGTTGCCGCAGGAAGCGAAGCATGGGACATCGTGGATTACTGCTGCGAAGATTTCTGCGATATGATTGCCAAGCAGGTTCCACCGCCTTGGAATCACCGAAAGCTGCAGCAGGCGGCATAGAAAAGCGAAAAGACAACTCTTCCGGATGTCCCGATCATTCGAAAGGTTCGCCATCCCGGTCACGACAAAGTCCAAATTCTGTCCGATGTTCGCTGACTAAAAGGCATAGCCCAGAGAGATGCCACCCCATGGATAAATGTAGTTCGGGCTGACGTAGATAGGAGTGAAATCTATAGGGATGGATGTAACGAATGCCCTCATCGCCGGAAAATCCGGTAGCGGCGCCTGAGCGGAGGCTGACACAGTCCAA
>CAZRXH010000199.1:0-2947 GCA_964603995.1 uncultured Bacteroidota bacterium
AGATTGAGCTCGTTCTACGCATACGAAACCGGTGGAGCAACGAACGCAGGCGGGTGGGCCGATGGGCAATTTCAGCAGTTTCCGAACAACTATATGTACACCGAGAACTACTCCGCTGCATTTGTGATGTCGGAGCTGGACATGGGATCGGACCTGATGATCGTCGGAGGTATTCGTTACGAAGAGATCACCTCGACATTTACAGCCTACAACTTGCGGGACAGCCGAAGCCCGGCGACACAGCCGGCATACGTTCAAACGGTTACAGTCCATCCCGGCAACAAGTTCTGGCTCCCTATGGTACAGGCAAAATACGATTTTGCCGAGTGGGGCGACATCAGGTACTCATATACTCAGACGCTTGCGAGGCCCGACTACTCTCAGCTGTCGCCACACTATAACATCGGCTACGGAGGTGGCAACGTCTGGGCGGGCAATCCACACCTGAGACCTGCGCACGCATACAACCATGATCTGCTTCTGACGCTTCACAGCAACGAGCTGGGGCTGCTGTCGATCGGAGGTTTTTACAAGGAGATAAAGGATTTTTCGTACAGCGCTCAATACAAATTGTATAGCCCAGGACCAAATACTGTCATACCTCCCGGGCTTGACTCTGTTGGGACTTACGCCGGCATCGGGGCTCCTCCCATTGTCGGCGCGACCCTGTACACGTTTGTCAACAACCGCTACCTCGCTTACGTTAGAGGCATCGAAACTGATTTCCAGACAAGGCTATGGTACCTGCCGGGTATGCTCAACGGTTTACTGCTCGGCGTGAACTACACGCACATATGGTCCAAAACCATGTATCCTCTGATGAACAACGTCACTTACGGAATTGGAGCGAATAGAAAGACCGTCTTGATAGACAGCGTACGGACGGGACGGTTAATCTCCCAGCCGAACGATATCTTGAATGCATACTTGGGCTACGACTATAAGGGTTTCTCAGCACGTGTCTCGTTCCTGTTCCAGGGCAATTCGGTCGGCACTATCGGAACCTGGCCCGAAGAGGACGGCTTCACCAAGGATTATTTCCGCATAGACGTCTCTGCAAGACAAATGCTCCCGTGGCAGGGTGTTCAGCTTTACGTAGATGCAAACAATCTCAACAGCGAGACCAATGTTGCTGCCCAGCAGTCGATCGGTGGTTTTACAAGCGAGCAATACTATGGCCTGACGGCAAATGTTGGTCTCAGGTTTACGCTTTGAGCGAAAATGAAAACCGAATGTTTGGATGCAGAAAGTTTTGACATGGGAGGCGAGCGGACTCGATTCGCCCGCTATTTGAAGAAACATTCGGTTGAATTACAAACAACCCAAAGGAGAAGTGCTATGAAACATTTCATCGGATCATTGCTTGTCATTGTAGCGATGATACCAGCATTGCTACACGCTCAGACGGTCGTAAACGTTCCGAGCGACAACCCTCCTCAGGAGGGGAATCTCAATACGGCTATCCAGAGCGCGATTGCTGGAGGCACTCTGTCCAGTACTACGTTCCAGCTAGAGGCCGGCGGCTACTACGTTCTAACCAGCACGATAATAGTCCCGGCCGGGACGCACCTTACGATGGTGGCGCCCGACCCGACTCCGACGACCGCTCCGCCTCAGATCGTGTGGACCACTCAGGGCAATCCGGATCGAACGTACATCATTAACTCTTATGGAGACCTTACTCTGAAGAACGTCTGGGTAAGGTATGCAGACGCGAGCGGCAATCAAGTCCAAACTGTGATAACGATGCAGGAGGATTCCGCCTCGGTAGACGGGAAAGAGCGTCTCGATTTCGAAAATGTCATTGTCGATTACTCTGACTGTCCGCCTAATGCCGGCGGGTCCATCACTGTGGCGTGCGACCACTTCGTCGGAAGTTTCAGGAATACCTACTGGAAGAATTGTATTGACCCGCACCTCCGTTACTACGGAAGAGCTCTTTCTTACCCGTATAATACCACCGGCTGGCATGTGGACAGTGTTTCCTTTGTGAACTGCACCTTTGCCAACCTGGGATACGTGCTCATGCAGGAAGGTGGCGAATACGCCGATTATGTCAAGTTCAACCACTGCACTTTTCTTAATATAGTGATGTATCCGCTGGAGTATGGATGGTGGCACGATCTTACGGTGACAAACTGTCTCTTCGAGAACACCTGGATGTTCGGCAGCATTCCTTCCCAGGATACTTCGGACGTGTCGGGTGGCACCGTTAATATCGATAGCATAGCCAACTTCGGTTTCGCGGTTCCGTTCACCGATCAGGAGCGGCACATCCTCTTTGCAAATGCAAACTATCATGTGCAGCCATGGCTCGTTTCCTGGATGCGAAACAACCCATACAGCGTCAACTTGCACAAGACCAGGCAGGACGATCAGATTCCGGTCCCGCAGCCGATGTTGAACCATCATGTGAAGACATTCTTCGACAGCACAGCGGACGGGCAGAAGCTGTTCCCGTTCATAAACGCTGCAAATCTCGACAGCACTTCCGATCCGCAATTTATCAATCCGCCTACGGACACAGGACTGGTGCAGGCATTTATGTGGAAAAAGTGGAGCGACAATACGGACACGAACTGGGCGTGGCAACCGATAAACGATGCGAACATCACGTGGCCGTTGCTGGAGAATCTTGCATACAACAACGAAGCGTTGAAGACAGCAGGGATCGGAGGGTTCCCTCTCGGAGACCTCTTCCACTGGTGGCCGACGCAGTACGCAACCTGGGCGGCGCAGTCGGGCACGGAGGACGCATTGATTTCTAACGCGCTCATGTCGGGTGACATGAGAGGGATCGTAACCGATGTGAAGCAGCAAGCCGGGAAACCGATTCCGTCGACATTCATTCTCAGCCAGAACTACCCGAACCCGTTTAACCCGACTACACAGATTGATTATTCGGTTCCCAAGAATGGTTACGTAACCCTTAGAGTGTACAACGTTC
>CAZRXH010000200.1:0-2886 GCA_964603995.1 uncultured Bacteroidota bacterium
TGTGGATTGGGCCGTGAGGTCGGTCCGCGAGAAATCGCCGAAGGCGAAGCTGGAACAGTTGAAATCGATCCTGTCGGAAATAATGGAAACCCACGGCGTCAATTGTCTTGCGATCAAAAGCTTGCACCCGGCGAGAAGTTCCGAATACCTGAGGGTACTCACCGGGTCGCTGAAAGATTGGGCCAAGGACAAACATCATGTCGTCCGGGAATACAACATCAAGGAAGTTGAAACATTTCTCCTGCCATCCGGGACGCTCAACAAGCGCCTCCTCATGGAAGGGGTCGCCGCGAGTCACCCCTTTCTCTTCCCCGAACTGGAGGGAGAAAGACAGAACCGCAACCCGTATCTCATCCGCATGTTCGAAGCGGTCGCCCTCGGCATGAGGTGCCTCGGAGATCTGGAAAACCCGAAAGGTCGGAAGTTATTAACCAATATCCATGAAGAAAAATAATCGAGTCCTCGCCATCGATCCCGGTACGCACTACATCGGCGTTGCCGTTCTCGATGGAACGAAGCTTGCTTACTACGGCGTAAAGACTTTATTACGGAAGAAATCACCGCACGACACGTTGACGGAGGGCAGCAAGGTGATACGGGAGCTTATTGAAGATTTCAAGCCTGCCATCCTGGCAGTTGAAAAGACCTTCTTCGCTAATAACCGGAATAGTGAGCCTCTAAATCTATTCGCCGATGAGATCGCGGAAATCGGCAGGAGAGAAAGGCTGAGGGTCATGGAGATAGCGGCTAATACCGTGAGGAAGAAGATTTGCGGTAAAGGAACTGCAAGCAAGAATGATATGGCACACGAGATATGTCGACGCTTCCCAGAACTGGTCCCTTACTTCACATCGGACAGAAGATGGAAGGAGGAGTACTACCGTAACATGTTCGACGCAGTGGCGTTGGGGCTCGCATGCCAATGAAGGATTAATTGATATTCCCGCTTCGCAGTGGGAGATGTTGATTTTGCTTGATTCTATCCACTATTTCCTCCGGGATCACTACTTCTCCGTCAATGGAGAATTTAAGATCAGGTACTTTCGTCGGAAGATGAATGGAAATCCATTCTCTAGCCACCTTTGCCGTGCTTTGATCCAAATCCCGGTGACCTTTTTCATCTTCATAATGAAGGAAATGGTCCGCATCCCATTTCCCGAACCATGTTTCGGGTCTCGCCAGTGAGTCTTTGTCCTCACTGATCACTTCCGTCCATTGCTGTTGTTTGGAAGCGGGGACCGTGTTGCCCGACGCTTCCTTCTCCTGAAGGATGGTCTGCACGTACCAGAAGCAATGACTGAATTCATGGCACAATATTCGCCGCAGCAAGCTTTCATCGTCTACCCCCACCAGCGTCGATGCTGGCATCAATACGCCAATGAGACAGGAGCCTTTCTTCAGCGGGAGGGGACCCATCTTACCGAAGACAACGCTCCTTTCATCTGGGCTCACCCAACCGAACGGCTCAATGCGAACTGGCGGCATGGGAAGGTTAGCATCTTCGCTAATCCTATCATGGAGGAGTCTAAGCAACGGCAGTTTTCTTTTCTTAATATCCCGATATACCTCTTTCGGAAAGGCATGCCACTCAGCTTTGCTGCCAACAAAACCTACCTCCTGAAAGTTCTTAAGCTCCCTGTATCTCACGAGCCCATTCCATTTCTTTCATAACATCACGAAATTATATTATTTTATGGGTGCAATCAACCATAATGCACGAGACTGCTATGGATTCAAAGGAGATCAACAGAAAATTCCGGCGCCTTTTCGCCGAATTCAACAGCAGATACTTTAGGGAAAAACTTCCCCGCTATCGGGTCCAAATCGTCGACTATATAAGCAAACGAAATCCCAACGTGCGGGGGAAGATCCACCGTCGCCAAAGGCTCATTCGTCTCAAGGCTTCTGAGGAACACTCCATGATTGAGATACTTCTGCACGAGATGGCCCACGCCGCCAACAGGACTGATGGACATGGAAAGAAGTTCTTTCAAATTGTAGAGAATTTGAAACTGGCGGGTGCCCCGGTATCGGGCTGGGAATTACCAGATCCAGAATTTGAAATGCCGAAGAAACTTACCAAGAGATTTGTTCGCGATTCAATCGAAGACGCGTTGTTAGATTCTTGTGGCCCGGCGACTCTCTGGACATTTCTACAGTGGTTCGTTGCAAGCTATGGATTGGCATCAACACCTACCGAATTATTACGTCGGTATCCGTGGATACGTATTGTGTTCAATCTAGAGAAGCGGGATTTTCTTCGGGCTAGAGAATTACGCGAAAGAGCCCAAGCAAAGTTTCGAACATAAAGATTCATACGTAAGATGATGAAGCAAAGGCCTTTTGTCAGTAACGTGGTTACAAAGGATGAAATGATTCGTAAAATTGAAAGAGGGTACCAGTCTTACATCTTGAAGATTCGTTGGGGCACGGTTCTATTGCTTGTCGGATCCCGTGACGTGCTGGAGAAGATTGAAACCATAAGATGGATTTGCAGGACATTATCACGCTGTTCGGGAATGAGACAGCCAGACTTAAATTCCTGGAGTTATGTAAAGAGTATTACGCCGAAAGAGTGAAGCAAGAAGCCGGCGAGTCGGCAGGTATTCCTGTCCGAAGTTCCCGGCGTGCTGAAATTCATACGCAGATAATGGTAATCGTTCAGAAACTCTTTCTTTCGAGGAAAGATCCGATGCCGTCGCGAAAGGAAGTCGGAGTAATGATAATGGAATACTTCAGAACGGAGATGGACTCTATTTAGTTTTTCTTAGCGGTCGTTCCTGTGTCACTGTAGATGAACGCCATCCCATTTTCGTGATATAATATTGATATATGGAAATTTCGACAAGCCCGACGCGCGAACAGTTTCCACTCAGCTACAAGAAG
>CAZRXH010000201.1:0-2772 GCA_964603995.1 uncultured Bacteroidota bacterium
CCGGCCCATTGAACCGCGTTTTGTGATTGCTTACCTTGAGTTAATTAACGAAGGCCTAGCAATGAATATCCTGTTTGTGTATCCAAGATATCCGGACACCTTCTGGAGTTTTCGCCACGCATTGAAGTTTATCTCAAAGAAAGCAGCATTCCCTCCGCTTGGTCTTCTCACCGTCGCGGCGATGCTGCCAGAGGAGTGGGAGAAGAAGCTCGTCGATTTGAATGTACGTCCCGTCGCGGACGAGGAGATAGAGTGGGCAGACTACGTCTTCATCAGCGCAATGTCCGTCCAGCGTGAATCTACAAAGGCCGTCATCACCAGGTGCAAAGAACTCGGCAGAAAGATCGTCGCCGGCGGACCGCTCTTCACCGCATACCCCGACGAATTTGAAGAAGTTGACCACCTCGTGCTCAACGAAGCTGAAGTGACGCTGGGACCATTTCTTGCAGACCTTGAGCGGGGAACTCCCAAACACATTTACTCATCATCAGATTGGGCGAAAATTACACAGACTCCTGTGCCGAAGTGGGGTTTGATCGACTTCAAGCACTATGCTTCGATGAACCTGCAGTATTCGCGCGGTTGCCCGTTTGATTGCGAGTTTTGCGACATTACAGTACTCTACGGCCGCGTCCCCAGAACGAAGTCAAAAGAGCAAGTAATTGCGGAGCTCGAGAGCTTGCGAGTCCACGGTTGGAAGAGAAGCGTCTTCTTTGTCGATGACAACTTCATCGGCAACAAGAACAAACTGAAAAAGGAAATCCTGCCGGCCATCATTGAGTGGATGAATGAGAAGCGGCATCCATTCTACTTCAATACGGAGGTCTCGCTGAACTCGGCCGACGATGATGAACTCATGACTCTGATGGTGGAGGCGGGATTTAACGCCGTGTTTGTGGGCATCGAGTCACCAAACGAGGAAAGCCTTCTGGAGTGCAGGAAAATCCCGAACGAGAGGAGGAACCTTGCAGAAAGCGTCAGGAAAATTCAGAAGTCTGGAATGCAGGTGCAGGGAGGCTTCATCGTCGGCTTCGACGTCGACCCGCCGGCGATTTTCGACAAGCTTACTTCGTTCATCCAGGAAACCGGAATTGTGACTGCAATGGTAGGGCTACTGAATGCTCCCCGCGGGACCAAGTTGTACAAGAGGCTGATGAGCGAAGGCCGCATCCTCCACGTTTTCTCGGGGAACAACACCGACCTGTCGATCAATTTCATCCCCAAAATGAATCGCGAGGCTCTGCTGAATGGTTACAAGAGTATCGTCGGAAGGATCTATTCACCGAAAGAATACTACTCGCGAGTGAAGAGATTCATGAAAGATTTCAAGCCGCCGCAGGCGAAGGTGTTCCGTGTGAACATCGACGACATCAAGGCGCTTCTGAAATCCGTACTCCTTCTCGGCATCATCGCGAAAGAGCGTGTGTATTACTGGCGCCTGTTCTTCTGGTCGCTGTTCACACGCCCTAAACTATTCCCGCTCGCAATAACCTTTGCGATTTACGGATTCCATTTCAGGAAAATCTTTGAGGAACAAATAGCCACAATCAGATAGCACTGATCCGTTGAATGACTCTCAAGCGGAGGATCAATCCACGCTGCCGGGCCAGCCGTGGCCGCACGATACTTCGATGTGAGGCTAGTTCACCCCTTTTGAGTTGAGGAATGCGGTGTATCTTTTGTCACTGTGTTTGATGTGATTGTTCAGCCAGTCCTTCAGAAAGCTCATGACTTCCACAGTTATCGTGTTCTGACCGGCCTCAAACTTAGATTTGATTTCGATGACCTGCTTCGTCAGGTCGTCGTGTTCTTTCTTGTGCCGCGTATATTCAGGGTACCCGTACTTTTCAAATAGCTTTTCTTCGGTACTGAAATGATAGACGGTGTAGTCTGTCAGGTCATTCAATACCTGACTCAAGACGTCCTTACCCTTGCCCGATTTCATCGAATCGTGAAGAAGGTTGATGAGGTCAACGAGTTTTTTGTGTTGGGTATCTATTTCTTTCACGTTGACGCTCAGGTCCGGAGACCACTGCAGCAGAGACATTGAAGTCCTCCCTGTTTGAATATTTCATTTCTGACAAGTGAATCAGTGCACGCCCTTAGAGTTTAGAAAGGCGGCATAATTCTTATCGGCACTAAGTATATGATTCTTTAACCACCCTGTCAGAAAGTCCCGGACTTCCGATGCCCTGACTCCTTCGCCTGCCTCGTATCTGCTTCTCAATTCAAGAACTTGCCACGAGAGTGCGTTGTGTTCGCGCTTATGTCTGAGGAGATCCGGATATTCATTTCTCTCCAGCAATCGCTCTTCCGTCACGAAATGGTAGGCGGTGTAGTCTAGAAGTCTTTTCAAAATATCTCTGAGAATTATCTCGTCACTCCCTCTCCTGATTAAATCATCCAGCTCATTCAACATATCTACAAGTTTGCGGTGTTGTTCGTCCAGGGCTCTGACGTTGACTCTGTATTCATCGGTCCATTCGAAGAGCATATGTAATACCTCCATGCTGAAAAAATCGCAAGCTTGTCCCAACTGTTTGAAATTCGACACCATTGTCTGCACACGGAGTCCGGCGTCTGATTTGTTTCTACACATGATAAGCGAATTCAGAATGCTGTCAAAATCTGACATAAATGACTTGCTTCGGTCATGGCAATTGAGGGACGTTCAGTGCCACGACTGCCGATTCGGAATCATCCTCAGACAGGGTTTGAGATATCCAAAGGTTGACACGTGTTTGTTATATTAGAGGGTCAAACGAATGAATG
>CAZRXH010000202.1:0-2690 GCA_964603995.1 uncultured Bacteroidota bacterium
AGAATCGACAAGGAATTGTCGAACGACATGAGCAGTTCCCTGGCGACATCAATGGCGGTGCGAGAGTCCGACTTTGTGCGCGTACCTGTCCTGAGTAGAATCGCCAGAAGTTCCACATCCGTCAGTTTCGTGGCCCCATGAGTGAGAAGCTTCTCGCGCGGTTTTTCGCTGTCGGGCCATTCACGCAGAGTCCGCGCGCCTGCCTCTTGTGGTACGGATTTTTCAGACATTGCAGCCCCCTGCTTTTGTTTGAAATCCCGGTCAGAAGGCGGTCACACTCCGCCTCTATTTGGAATCTACTTCACCAAGATCCGATATCTTGCCGTCCTTGAATTGCAGGATATGCAGGTAATGATTTGAATTATCGCCGTCGAATGAAATCGTCGAATGTAAACCCGAATATGTCTGTGACTTCAGCGCGGTTTGGATCGATGCACGGGTGATGTTCCCTGAACTTATGGTCGTGAGCAGGGCATTCGCAAGATCATATCCGTAGGCGACAGTCCTGTCGAATTCCATGTCGGATATCTCGGAAAGCGAATCCGTCGCGGCGATATATGCCGGTGAGTTGGTATTGAAATAGGTGTCGCTGCAGAAGATCACGCCGTCGATGTATGCATCGTTACCTGAGAGCTGGTTCAGGTCGTACCAGTCGTCGGTGCCGAGAAGCTGGGCCTTGACGTTATAATAAGCTAGCTGTGCCCCGATGATTCCGATATCCTTGGAGGAAGTCAGCGGTACGAAGATCGCGTCGAGCGACCTGAGAGGATCGAAGTCTCCGAGCGTGTCTTTCACGATGTCAGGTATCCCCAAAGAATCAGCCACGTGGACAGGGTCCTGGCCGAACAAGTCGTACGCGTCCACGCTAAGGTTACGACGTCCGAGGGAGTCCAACAAAGCGGGTGGGAGAAACGGTTTGATTTTTTCCTGCTGTTGCACACTCAGACCGCCGATGTTTACATACGGCTCGCCGAGCAGCGCAGCAGCCCTCTTAATCTGACTGATCGGCCCGGAGAGATCCGTGGAGCCGCTTTCAAAGTATGCAGTTGTAACCGGAGGCACGCCCAGAGAATCAAGCCGTTGCGCAAAGTACTCGGAGATTGTCTTGCCATAAGTATCCGTGGGCGATAGTATAGCAATTCGCCTTGCATGAAGGACATTCACCGCATAATCAGCCATGGCCACCGCCCTCGTCTTGAAGTCCGGGTTTGCCTGAAAAACAAACGGATGTCCGCAGGTGAGCCCAACCTGGGTTGCTGTCGGCGAGACCAATGGGAGTTTCTTTTCGTCGGCAATCTTTGCTAGCGCAGAGACTTCGTCGCTGTAAACCGGTCCGATCACTACTTTTACGCTCGGATCCCCGGCAAGGGACAGCATATCTGAGAAGAGATTCGGCAAGACGCCGGAGTAGTTCTTGAGAACAAGGCCGACCTTCGTAGCGGCGTGGGCATTGTAGTCGTCCAATGCCAGCTGGATACCGAGAAGAAGTCTGTCCCCCACTCCACTTCCGTATTCGAGGGGAAGTAGCGCTCCGATTTTGACGGGAGACTGGCTCAACAAACTGTCGGCAGAAATTCTATCTATCCATCTGCTCACTTCACCGCTTCCGATGCCGGAAGTTGGATAACGCTGTGCAAACTCTTTGAGTATCCTCTCTGCATCGTTCAGTTTGTCGGAGAAATAAGCTCGACGCGCAAACCCGACCGCCACCGTTACGGACGACAGTCTCGAATGGCACTCTTCGAACAGGTTCTCGATCTCGTCGAAACTCAGGTTGTTCGCGACAAGAGTATGAAGGCTCGCGACGGCCTGGTCCCTCACCACCTGGTTGACTGACGAATCGATCGCGGTAACAAAGTGTTCCGCGGCTTTCAAGTACTTGCCGAGCTCGTAGTAGTTGGCGCCCAGAATATACCCCATATCAAACCTGTGCTCGTCCCCGGGAAACCGGACGAGGAACGTATCGATGATGCTGGCGGATTCCTGG
The DNA here is from genome assembly GCA_964603995.1 of uncultured Bacteroidota bacterium. Taxonomy (GTDB): domain Bacteria; phylum Bacteroidota; class Ignavibacteria; order Kryptoniales; family JAKASW01; genus JAKASW01. The sequence goes on from CAZRXH010000202.1 coordinate 1,988, forward strand.
TATCTCCGGAGATTAAACAGGCTTCTTGCGCCATAGTAATAGGACTCCGCGGAACGCTGGTTGAGCGAGTCATCCATTACCTGCCGGAAGTACTGGACTGCGGTTGAGAAATCGCCCTGTCTGAAGCTCTGCAGTCCGAGGGTGTAGTTTGTCTCGTCGGTTTGATTGAATGGGACCTGGGAGAAAGCAGTAGAAGTAAACAATAGCACAAGGAAGACGGAAATCAATCTCATCTTCAGTGACTATTCCGTTTCCTGTTGGTCCGCGAGATTCGCTCGATAGTCTCAGTGTCGTCCTCGATAAGCGCGTTCGCTTCGGCGAGCTCATCGAAGATAGACCTTGCCTTCTCGACCTCACCGATGGTGTTGTATAGATTTGCAAGAACCTGCAGCACTTCCGCACTCCTCGGGTTCAGGCTAAGCGCACGCGTGAGATAGAACTCCGACTCGCCTGTCTTTCCGAGCTCAAGCAGTATCTTGCCGCACATGAGCCAGCCAGGAAAAAAGTCAGGGTCGGTGTCGATGAGGAGTGTAAATTCCTCGAGGGCTTCGCGCAGGTCACCCAGCAAGTAAAATGCCGTGGCCAGATCGAGGCGGAATTCAATCGAAGTCTCGTTCATGCCGAGCTCGCGTTTCAGGAATTTTATCGCGTTGGGGAAATTTTTCTGTTTGAGATAAACTCTTCCGAGAAGCCCGTTCGCATC
>CAZRXH010000203.1:0-2659 GCA_964603995.1 uncultured Bacteroidota bacterium
CAATACCGAATTGTTGCATTTCTTGGGAAAACCATTTAAACTTTTCTTGCTGCTTCCGAGGAAAACCGCTGGCATCGTGGGTCGAGTCCGTGAAACCTGGCAGGATTCGAGAGAGGTTTTCCAGTAATTTCCGCATTATAATATAGTCTATAGATCTTCTCGTTTTCGCCGGAAAACGTTTGAAGGAATTTTGTTGAGTCGTGCAGGGAGCGCATGGAGGTGAGCGGGCATGCAAAACTCTCTTTCTGCTTCGCAGATGGCTGAGAAAGGAGAGGCAAACATCAGGTATGACATGCCTGGGTCGGCCTTTCCAGAGGCGGCTACGAACATCACCGGTGGTTTCCAAATCCCGGACCTGCTTCGTGAGATACCTGCGACACCGTCCTTCGATCCAAAGCAAGTGAGTACGCGTGATACCATCTTCTAACTGAGAAAAGGAACGAAGATGAAGAATATTGTCATGTGGTCGGTGTTGGTGCTGACTGCAATTCTTATAGGCTGCGGTGGGTCGCGATTGCTGCAACCTGCCGGGACTGAAGAGATACCTGAATGGTACACTAACATTCCACAGGATCCGAATTATCTATTCTCGGTGAGCACTCAGACATCCCAAGACAAACGACTCGCTACGGATAAGGCTACGGAAGCCGCCCGTGCAGACATCGGAAGACAACTGGAAGTTAAGATAGAAAGCTTGCAGAAGATGATCTCTGAAGAAACCGGCATGGACACGACTGCACAGCCGATGCAGATGTTTATTCATGCGGAGAGGGAGATTGTCTCGACAACTCTCAAGGGAATCATCGTGAAGAGTCAGATGACAGTCAAGGACGGCAATATGTGGAGGGCATATGTACTTGTACAATGTCCAATCGGCGCCGCCAGCTCGGCTATAATACAGGAGCTCAAGAACAACAACCTCATGTACGAACACTTCGGACGATCTATGACATTCGAAGAACTCCAGGACGAATTTGACAAGTATGAGAAGTCAATGTCACCAAGTGAAGGTGAGTGATGAGTACTACAGAAGCGGATGAAGAATTAGTCCTTCGCGGAAAAAGGTGGCCGCTTGTCCGGTGGAGGCTCCTGAATTTCGGCCTCGTCACTCTTGCCATCTTCAATTTGTCGGAACAGGCTTTCTGCCAATCGGTCTCCGATGTCTCGTTTCAACCGACAGCTGATAATGTGGTCCAGATTAGCTACCGTCTTTCATCTTCGGAGAGCACCGATTTTCAGGTTGCCATATTTGCTTCAACCGACGGCGGCCGGAATTTCTTCGAGACCAGGACGGTGTCCGGAGATGTGGGACACGTATCGGGCACGGGCTGGAAGAGTGCTGCCTGGGATGTTCTGAAAGATGTTGACCAGTTCAGTGGGCCAATGTGCAAAATAAAGATACAGGCTACAGAGATTACCAGCCTCAGCCATGCTATAGGCACGTACTTTACAGGATCCACATCGACTAAGGCCTTTGTCAACGGTTTTGCCGTATACGGCGGCTGGGAGAATATTACGTTCACGAACACATCCTTCAGAGATGCGATTGCCAATGGAACATTGACCAACGCTGGCGGTTGGAACGCAGGGTTGAGATATGTGGGACTTCCTTTCATTCTTGACGGGAATTATGTGAACCAGACATTCAGAGCATCGGGCTCTCGGTATCCCATAATTTATCAGGGAGTGAATGTCTCACTCAATTTCGTGCTGCTCCCACTCCTGGACTATTTCGACGCATATGGAGGGATCGGCTTTCAGGCTTCCGAGCTTGCTATGGATGCCGGAAATCTGAAGAGCAAGGCGCAGACCAACGGTGGTTTCTGGAATGCCGGCGCGCAAATCAATGTCATGAGGAATTGGCGATTGGGAATCCAGTATAGTGCATCGGTGACTTCGGGTAAGAGGAATTGGAAACAGCTGATGCTTTTCGGAGGGTACAATTTCTCCACAAGTTCGGGAGCGGGGAAATGAAAGAGTCTATCGAATATTCAGATTATGAGCGAAGGCGGGACAATCGGTGTGTGAGGTGGATCGGACCGTTGATCGTTATCCTGGTCATATCGGTTCTTTCCGGTTGCAGTGATAAGTCTCCAAACCCTATAACGTCGGTTTTCTTCGGTGAAAAAGGAGACACATCCCAAACTATTATCCTTGGCACGCATCTCAAATATTCGAGATGTGGTGTTGTGAAAGATGATAATGGAGATGGCAATGTAAGTCCGGGTGAGACTGCACATCTCCTGGTTTATCTGAAGAATACAGGCAGCGACGACGCCAACAATGTCAAGGCGACGTTCACGAGCACAAGCAGCTACGTGAGCAACATTACCCCGGTATCGCCTGTGACGTTTGGTGCAATATCCGCTGGTGGAGAGATCCCTGGCGGTTACGGTACCGTGCTTGGAAATGATGGCCAATATGGTGATTCTTACACATTTAAGTTCACGGTATCGAGCTCGACACCCGCGGGAAGCGTAATCGAATTTGCCGTCAGAATATCGGACGACAAGGATAGTGTCTGGACAGACTCGCTTTCTGTCATGGTACAGCGGACAGGAGCTTCGATTCAATTCTCCCGCTATTCGCTTATCCTTGATGATAACAAGGACGGCAACATCAATCCGGGTGAGGTTGCGTACTTGCTGGTATATCTGAA
>CAZRXH010000204.1:0-1378 GCA_964603995.1 uncultured Bacteroidota bacterium
TCCTCAGCTTACCGCTTTCTTCACGAGCGCAGCAATCTTTGCCTCATCTTTGGAGGTCAACTCCGGCAAAGCATACGCAACCGGCCACATGGCGCCTTCGTCGAGATTTGCTGAGTCGTTGAAGCCGAACATCGCGTACCTCTCTTTGAACTTCATCCGGTCGCGGAAGTAGCAGATAACCTTTCCATCTTTGTTGGCGTATGCCGGCATTCCATACCAAGTTTTCGGCGAGAGGCCGCTGGCTTTGATGATGGCATGGAGTCGCTTCGCCATGGTGCGGTCAGGTTCCTTCATCGCGGCAATCGCCGCGAGTGCGGCACTTTCACCTTCCGCCCTGTCCTTATTCGCTCGCGCTTCCGCTTTCAACTCCTGGGCGCGTGCCTTCATCGCGGCTTTTTCCTCGTCCGTGAATCCCCTGGACTTCTTACCCATCGTGGTGGCGCTCCTTGCAGGCTTCTGAGTTTCATTCTTTGGGCTCATCGAAACCTCCTTATACTGACTTGAGTTGGAAGCTCCAAGCTCCAACTCACAAGTTCCAAACAAATTCCAAGAAGTTAAAAGCTAATAAGAGACTTTGTCGTTTGAGACTTGAATGTTGACTTTTAGCTCTTGTCCCGCTCATTATTATTGAGAAAGAAATATGCGGGATGATGCCAAAGGCGCTCATTTGGAGCTTGGCCTCTGGAACTTGGAGCTTGTTAGTAGGCCATGACTTCTCTGATTTCGACGCTTCCGTCGTAATCGAGGATCGGGCAGGCTTTGGCGAACTCGACAGCCTCGTCGAGGCTTGCCGCCTTGATCACGCAGAAGCTCGCGACGACTTCTTTCCCTTCGGCAAAGGGACCGTCGTGCACGTGTTTGCCGCTCCCGCTCACGACCTTCCCGGCGTTTGTGAGGCGCTGGCCCGGCGTCAGCTTTCCTTCTTGAAGGAGTTTTTCCATCCACTTCTGCCATTTTTTCGCTTCCTTCTGAAACTCCTCCGGCGAGGCGTTCTTGTCGTCGAACGCGCCCCTGAATAAGAGCATGTAGTCTTTCATTTTATCTTCCTCAGTGGATCTCCGTGTAAAATTCATTCTTCCGGTTAGAACAGCCGGCCATAACATTACGACGGACGAGGCGTCGTAATTTGGACAAGTTCGTTCACGGGTCCAGCCATTTCTTCGATTGTTCCATGTTCGCCAGGAATTCTCCGGCAGGCTGGTTCTTGATTCGATCGAACCCTCCCCTGAACAAAAGCATGTACTCTTTCAAGTGCTGCTCCTCCTTCGGTTCCGTTTCCGCCGGCTCTTCGCCCCGGTCTCCTGGTTGAACTCCAGCGCCAGGCCGATCCAGAAATCGAAATCTTTCTTCGTCTTCATTCCTGATTCGTCGACCATGA
>CAZRXH010000204.1:1478-2639 GCA_964603995.1 uncultured Bacteroidota bacterium
CCTTGAAGTCCTCCGTGTCGAAGAAGATGGACGATGACACTATCTTGTCTCCTTCGACCGATAGAATCTCAACAACGTCCTTCGTCGAGGTGTTCCCCTTCGGTGACCGCAGGTCATATGACACTATGACGCAAGCCTTGTCGCCGTCAATGATCGTCTCCTTCACATTCGCATCGGTGACTGCACGGAGGAACCTGTCGGTGATTTCGACATAAGCGGCTTTACCGTTTGTTGTTTGTGTCCCCATCGTAAACACCATTTCGTCAGAAATCGCCGATTGCCATCCGTTCTTTTTCTTGACGCCGTCGTAGTATTTCGTGACGATTTCTCTCGTGGATGTATCTGCCATTTCCTCATCTCCTTTCTTCTCTTTTGCTGATGTCGCATAGCATGTCGGAGTGAATGTTCAAGCCGATGTTGGTGATGTTATAGAGATGTTCGCTCGCAACGAGCCAGACGATCTCGCAGACCTCGCGCTCGGAATAATGCCGCGACATACGCGCAAAAGTCTCCGGATTGACCTTCTTGTCTTTTGCCAGCTCTGTCACGTAATCCAACATTGCACGCTCTCCATCGGTAAACAGCGGACTTGTACTGTATCGTTCCAGCGCATCGAACTTTGCTGTGTTCATCGACTTCTGAATCATGTAATATCGGTTTGCGTCCATGCAGAAGAGACAGATGTTGATTCGCGCGACCTGGTGGCGGATGAGGAGAGCCGTCTCCGGCGGCAAGACCAGCTTCTTATCCAGCCTGCCGACCTTTGTATAGAACAGTCCGAATGCATTTGGAAGTCTTGCGGAGTGCACCGACAACGGCGTCATCACTTTACCAAATTGTTTGCGCATGAAGCAATACACGATTTTCATCAAAAGCGTGTTCGGTTTTTCTATCGGCGGAAGAAATGTATCCATTTGGCTACCATAAATTGTGCTTATCGCTTTCTCTTTACGTTATGTCACGCGCTGCATTCGTGGTTCCTTGGTTGGCGGCGCGGATTCTTCTTGCTTCAATTTAATGACGAACGGGGGATGGGAATTTGGACAGGCAAGATGCGCGAATTCGGATGCTAAGCAGAATGGCGGCGAAACAATGAGGGTCAGACCTGAAACAAAGCCGTTCGAATTCGATGCAAAGCAGCCAGAATGTGACACAATGTCA
>CAZRXH010000205.1:0-2635 GCA_964603995.1 uncultured Bacteroidota bacterium
GTTTAGGATTTCGAAATTCATGTCAGGTGTACCTGATGCCCTTTAGTGGTTCCAGTCTCAGCACTCTCCAGAGAGGGTAAACCGCCGCGACGATTGATATTCCGAGGATAGTGAGCGTGGAGTCGACAAATATATTGAACGAGAGCGAAGAGGCCAGCACGGGTGCGAACCCGTATTCCTGGTAAAGCTTTGCAATATCCCCGCCGAGCAAAATCGGATGCCGTACCCAGTACGAGTTTACCGCTACGCCGATCCCGTTACCTGCGATAAATCCTATGATCAGCATGAAGAAAATTTCCAGTGCGACGGCGACGACAAGCCTTTCCTGGGACATCCCGAGCGACAGCATCACGCCGTATTCCCTGAATCGTTCTGTAATGGACATTAATACCGTATTCAGTATACCGAATCCGACAACGAAGAGAAGGATTATTATGTAAAGCACGCCGCTGGAATTGTCCAGCTCTATCATCTGCTTCAGTTGAGGGAGAAGGTCCTGCCACGGAAGGGCGACTAGGCCCATCGGTTTCAGGACCGGGTTCAATCGCCTGACGATCTCGTCTAGGCCGTCCGGGTTTCGAACAGACATGGCGATGGCGTTTATCCTGTTGCCCATGCCGAGGAAGCCCTGCAGGTCGGAAATGTCCATGAAAACTCCCATCCGGTCAAATTCATCCGACCCGGTCCTGAAAGTCCCTACCACCTTCGCAAACATATTCCCGAGGATTCCATCGAACCCCTGCGCTAGGACGACGACCGAATCTCCGACTTGCGCACCGAGGTTCTGAAGGAGCTTGTCGCCGACCACAATTTCGGGCACACTCCCGTCGCTATGGGTGGAACTGTCCGAAAGGAATCGCCCGCTGTTTACCTTTTTTGGAAAATCGGTGATGAGATCCTCCGTGTTAGGCGAGACTCCCATGATCATCACGCCGAGTGACTGGTCCTTGTAGCTAAGGAGGGCGTCGGCTTCGATTCGCGGGGAACTCCCGTCGATTTGAGGGGTGTTCCTCAAAGCGGCCCCGATCTTCGGATTCATCTCGAAACTCTTCTGCAGAGTGGGACTCTTGTCGTAGCCTATTTTCTGGATCTGGATATAGCCGGTGGAAACGCGCACCGCTGTCTTAATCGTCTCGGCGTAAGTCCCGTACTGCATCCCGCGCTGAATTATGGACAGAGTTATCGCAAAGATTACCGCAGCCATCGCTATAAGCGACCGTCTCCAGTTTCTCCACAAACTCCGCCATGCCAAACGAATCAAAAGCATTTTTTTAAAATCCTAAATCTGAGATCTTAGACCGAAGATCTACGATCTATGTTGCTCTTATTGCTTCGACCGGCTGCAGCCTGACCGCTTTCAGCGCCGGGTAAACCGCGCCGAGGAGCGTAACGATCGGGATGACAAGGACGGTCTGGATCACCGATGAAGTCTCTAAAACGGGATAGATGACGCTTCCTATTCCTATTGACCGCAGGCTTGTGGAGAACATGGAAAGGTCCCATCCGGAGTGCGACAGGGATGAGAGTACTCCGTATGATACAATGAGGCCGACGATGGTCCCGATGATGGCCAGAAAGAGAGCTTCCGTCATTACCATCGTGAAAATCTTTCTGTTTGACATTCCTATCGCCATCGAGACACCGAATTCGTGTGTTCTTTCCATAACAGCCATCAGCATCGTGTCCACGATACCGAAGATCAGCGCAACTGCGATGACGGCTGCGACGAGATAAAGAGCCTGGTTGTATAGCTCGAGCTGCGCGACGAGGAGAGGAAGCATCTGCTTGTAAGTCAGGACTTCGAATTTATCCGGGCCTTTCAAGCCGGCGATGTCGCGCCTGATGCTCGCAGCGAGGGAATCGGTACGGTCCGGAGCGTTCGGGTTTATCACGAACTCTGAAACCAGGTCCTTAGTGCCCAGCATCTGATCAGCGGTTTGAATGGGTATGTAAACATGTGACTGATCGAAACCGGAATTGAAAGTCTCGTATATGCCTGAGACACGACAAGCTTCGGAGCCAACGCTGCCATCCATCTGTGATGCCATTATCACGACTTTATCGCCGAGGCCCACCTTCAGCTTCTCCGCCATAGATGCGCTAATCAGAATCTGTCCGGGCTCACCGGACAGATAAGATCCTTTCGTGACATGTTCAGATATAGTTGTTATTTTTTTCTCTTCACGGGGAATGATTCCGACAATGGAGACGCCGTAAGAATTGTAGGGGCTGCTGACAAGGCCGAACACTCTCAGACGTTCGGAGTAATTTGACAAGCTCGATTTCCGCATCAATATGTTTTTAATGACTCCTGGATCTGTCATTGCGTTGTCAAGCGTGGGATCGTTCTGATAGCCCTTTTTATGAATTTGGATGTAACCCGCATCCGCACCGATTTGGTTCTTCAACATTTGCTGCAGCAGTCCGACTGCAAATCCCTCCGTGAGAACGAGCGCAAGCACTCCGACGACGATCGAAGTGATCAGTATTAGTGACCTTCTCTTGTTTCTTAGGATGTTGCGCCAGGCAATTCTGCTTATCACCGGGAGCTTCCTGAATCATGTATGCCTGTAAATCCTAAACTCAAAATCCTAAGTCCTAGACAAGCACTAAATTCAAAATTCAAATTGTCTAA
>CAZRXH010000206.1:0-2621 GCA_964603995.1 uncultured Bacteroidota bacterium
CATTATTGTCGGCATGATGACACACCCCATATTTGCTCAGTCTCATGAACCTACCGTTGCAATTTATGTCATCTCTTCACCGGGTCTTTACGAGGGAGAAACTCAAAATTCGCTTGCCGAATACTTTACTAAGTTGATGACAACAACGAGCGCCGACACTAATGTTGTCGTCGTTTCACGCTCAGCGGATTGCTGGACTCGTCTCATGCCAAATTCAAGCGTTGGTCGCTGGCGACTTGCGCGTGACGCGGCGCAAGTCGTTCACCAAACAGCGCATCTTGCGACGTTTGAGGATCCAGCCGAGGTCGTTGTCCTAGTCCAGAAGCACTTCCTGCGTGAGTTTGCCGGCGAAGTGTCCTTTTTAGTCTGGACTGCATCGGACGGCGGAGGCGGCTTCAGAGCATTTGAGGTTCATCCTGCCATGGGTAACAGTAATACGGAGACCGGGGTCGCGCCAGAAAAAGTTAGAGCCGATGATTACTATTTCCCATTTGCCAGCGAAAGTCATGTCTTCAGCACATTCCTATCAATCGTTTTAGCAATTGGTATTTCGGTGGCAATTGTGTTGGGAGTACGCCATCGTCGAAATGCGGCTGATAAACGTTTGCAAAAATATCTGGATGACAAAAACGAAATGATTCGCGAAAAGCGCCGGGAAACGTCAATTTTCATGAATACCTTTGTTGCGTTAATGTTCTTGCCGTTGCTTGCAGGTGTCGCCTGGAGTCAACAACAAATAACCTTCGTGGACTTCTCAGGATCGTTCGCAAAATACCGACCGCTCGTCGTTCGTGAGATCGCCGCCAGTCTGCGGAACGGCCCAGTTGCCTTGTTCAGCATTGGCGATTCTACGGTGCTGGTCGATACTCTGAGAAACGAGTCGGACCTGCAGCAGATTTTGACATACCCGATCCAAGCCCATACGCGGTTGGCAGAAGCTTTCGTGACTATGCAACGCGTAGCCGGCAGTGTTCAGCGGTCAGGAGAACATCCCATCATCAGTTTCTTCACCGATGGCGAACCTGATGACGCCGGCAACCAGGAACTTGACCTTTTGGCGAGCGCCGACACTGCGAATCCGTCCAGGCAGTCGACAGGTTCCACTTCTATAGAAGGGAGCAGCGGACTCACATTGGAGTCGTGGCTGTTTGTCGGAACGATTCTTTGTTTCGTTCTGGCAATCCTTTTGTTTGTGAGACACCGCAGAGGTAAGAAGCATCCGTCTTCTCCACATGGACTCGCGAACGCGAGAGTCAGACTTCTCACCAGGAATAAGTCAGCCATGTCTTTCGATGTCGATGATCTTCTTGCACACAAGTTGTCTATCGGACCGAGCCCAAGCTCGGATGTTCGCTTGTTCAATGTCGGGAGTTACCAACTTCTTGCAGAGAGAAACCAAAGTCGTGGCATAAACATAGTCTTTGATTCGCTCGACGCCAAAGACGGGTTCAAATTAGTCGTCGAGAACGTAGCGGTTCATAAGTAACAATTGTAGAAGGGAGTGGAATGAAAATGAAAAAGACAATTTTTCTCCTTTTCGGATCCGGGGCCACGGCGCATGTCAAGTTTGCCGAGACCATGGGAAAGGTCCTGGCAGCGGACTCAAGCATCGCTGTTAAGGGACTAGCCGGACCATCCGTCGCCACTTTTCATCTTTCGCCAAGCCCGTTGAAGCCAGCGCCGTCCGACAGCCCGATGAAATTCGTGAATTGGACTGAGAGCGGTAGCGGACTCGTAAGCGCAAACGGATATTTTGCCGGACATGAGAACGTCGGTCTTGAGAACGAAATACAGCGCATCACTGTAAAAGGGAATATCATTATCGTGCGCATCTCCGAAAAAGGCGGGACAGGCAATGGTGTTTTTCGGCTCATCGACCGGATACTCTTCAAGATGGAACCGGAAGGAAAAGTCCGCTATGTGCATAATTTTATGCCGGAGGTGAATCCAGAGAAACAATTTCAAAGGTTGCAAGACCTCCATGCTGGTACTCTGATCGGTGAGAATATTTTGACGAGGGATGAAGCCACGATCTTATCGATATACTCACTGAAGCCGCACCTGTGGGACAGCATCGACGAGGTCAAGCTGAACGTAAAGGCAAAGAGTCGGCAAGGAAGCAACCTGATGCTTATGAAAGTCGTAACAGTGAACCACGACGCATTCATCGACGACATCATCGGATCGATCCAATCGTCACTTCATGATCGATGGCTGAAGGGGGAAACTGCTACATCGCCCATCGACCTGAAGGAAGCACGCAACACCGTAAATCATCTGTTCGGGAAACTCTACAAGCACACATCAGCATCAGTACATCTGAACGGCCAAGCACGAGAGATGGTCAGATCGAAGAACATAGAAAAGAAAAAAGAGTTGGTGACGACAGAACTCGAGCTTGCGAGATTGAACGGACAGGAAACCACCGATGACATATTCAGTAAGTTGAATACCGTCGTTGGTAAAGTCGGCTACGAGAATGTTCACGACATTTTCGAGCGGCAGCGTGAATTTATGACAGGAGAGATTTCCGAAATCGAAAATGATATTGAAACCGGCGGGTGGAACAAACTGTTCTCGGCGCCGACCAGGTTTCAGGCGATCCTCCGATCCTTCTATCC
>CAZRXH010000207.1:0-2569 GCA_964603995.1 uncultured Bacteroidota bacterium
CTGTTATCGGTTGTTCCATAACTACTTCCAAAAATCTGACCCTATTTCAATCAAATTACCTTCAGGATCAGCAATCATTGAAGAACGCATTTCCCACGGTTCATTTCTAGGAGAATATATCGGCTTTGCTCCGGAAGCTATAAGCTTATTGTAGATCTCATCTACTTTTGACGGTTCTCCTACATTAATAGCTAACTCAAATGTACCATTTATCCCTTGAGGATAGGTAGGTTCTTGCCCTAATAAACCAGGTAGTTCTTTTCGCTCATACATAGCAAACCTAATCCCTTCATGCTTAAATTCTGCATATGGACCGTCTCCATTCCATTCAATATCTATTCCGATTACTTCTTTGTAGAAACGAACCATATTTTTTAGATCTTTAACAAATAAGCCTACTAAATCAAATTTAATCTTCATTTTTCCTCCATTACTATGGAATTACCGATAACGTCCCGCGAGATAAAGTCGCGGCGTGCAACCGTTAAAGGGGTACCATAGTGCGCGCGCCATGAAGCTCCTCCTTGCCATTCCACTGGCTGAGCGTCTTTTTGCCGCCTGTTAGGCGGCGGCACGCTGCGTGCCTCGTATCGTCTTGATTGACCCTTGAGCTTGACATCGATTATGGTTTCGTTGAGTTCGTGACAACGAGTCCCAACACTACGAGAAGAAGAAAGACGGTGAAAACAGCCGTCAGAGTCCAATTGAGCCATCGTTTCTTCGGATGCCTCACCCAGTAGCACAGAATAGCAGAGAGCAAGAAGGCTTGCGGAATGACTTCAAGCCAACCGGTGAGTTGGTTCCGGATTGGAATGGTAGTATAGACCATCCCCTCGAGGGAGCCAGGTGTCGGACCGAATGTCGACAGAATTCCAAGACCGACCAGGGTCCACGACATCAAAAGCCACCCATGCTTCTTCGCGAAGAGGATCTCGCGGAATGGATAGAACACGAGGGCAAAGACCAATCCTCGGATCGGCTGGAACAGAGGACCAGCCATGACGATCAGATCGGTGGTTTGGCGCATCCATGATGCCATTGCAGGCCGTGAGAATTGTTCGGCGTAGTTGAGAAACGTCATGGCCAGAATGCCCATTAACGAGTAAGTGATCGTGTGAACAACGATCGTTCTCAGCGCAAGTCCACGAAAGCGGATTTGGTTATCCTCGTTCACGATCTATCTCCTTTCGTCTATGATGGTGATCCATGAAGGTTGATCATCACCAACCGAGCAGCGTGCTGCCTAACGTCCTGCGGGACAAAGTCGTCGCGCGCATTCCTTCTTGGGGTAATATACTGAGCGCGCGATGAAGCGAGATCGATGATATAGAATAATCGAGCGTCGTGATTGCCGTTGATATGCGGTCGTGGACGCCCGCCGCTTGGCCTGTTGTGTACCACCAAAGCTTCCAGGTCAACATTCACTCTTCCAGTTTTCCGCTGACCCATGGCACATCATACTCTCTTCGTGCGGCGGGCGGACATGCCGCCTAACTACGTTGAAATCAAAGTTGGTTTTCATGCCGATTTCGGTCGTGAAGTCATGGTTGGTTTTTAAGCTTCTTGTCTCTTCGGAAATATCTTGTCAATCGGATTCACTATATGTTCGATCGCTCTACTGCTCACGTGCGTGCAGATTTCCGTCGTCTTCGCACTCGCATGTCCGAGAAGCTCCTGAATATACCTGATGTCAACTCCTGCCTCCAGTAAATGCGTCGCAAAACTGTGACGCAGTGCATGTATCGATACCTTCTTCACTATTCCTGCTCTCGCTGCCGCGGCCTTGAAGATTTTCTCCGCTGACTGCACACTCATATAACCGCAATCCCGCTTCCCTGGAAAAAGCCATTCTTTCGGACGACTCTCTTTCCAGTAGTTTCTGAGTTCCTCGAGCGTAGCGTCGCCAAGGCGAGTATATCGCTCCTTCCTCCCTTTCGCAAACCCCACGTGTATCATCTTCCTCCCGCCGTCTATGTCTGCCACCTTCAGATGAACCGCCTCACTTACCCTTAATCCGTCCGAATAGGTCACCATCAGCAGGCAGCGGTGTTTGAGATTCTTCACAACCCTGAGCAACCTCTGGACCTCATCCTGACTCAAAACCCTTCGGAAGTTGCCTTCCCATCCTCGGCCGGTGAATGTCTCCCAGCACCAGCGGACGCTTATATAGCTCGACATACAAGAACCGTATTGCGTTGAGCATCTGATTCAGTGTCCCTGCCGATACCCTGTCGTTGTCCACCAGATGAAGCAGATATTCCTTGATGTCTTCATTTGTTAAGTCACGAGGATGGAGGGGAGAGAAATGCCTAACAAGGCTCCGAATATGGCTCCGGTACGATTTTATCGTCTTGCATGAATAATTCCTGATCCTCATCTCCCGTCGCAATACTTCATACAGCCCCGGCACGTGTCCCGAGCCGTTATGCCCGCCCGATTTTTCCATAACCGCATTCACTTATCTTCGATAAGCTTGTTGCATGAATCTAAATCTCCTGCGCCAAAGTAGCAACTTTGTGATAGCTAGGGTATTGGCTCAAATTGGTTTCTCCCGCTGATTGCGCAGATG
>CAZRXH010000208.1:0-2539 GCA_964603995.1 uncultured Bacteroidota bacterium
ACTTTATTCCATCAAGCAGATCATGCTCTTCAAGGTCTTTCATTACTTCATGACGATATCGGATGGTCTCGACTTCTTTCAGGGACGTGTAGAAGAATGGATCCAGGTTATATTCGTCTCTTCCGTCCGTTATTGCATTTACGATCTGGTCAAGATTCAGATCGGTAAGTGCCGTGGCATCTTGCGCCGCCTCTGTTTCGTGGCGTTCTGAGAAAGTCGTAAAGAGAACGCCGCTGAAGGCGCGATGCCCGGCATAGTCAGGCGGGTCGTCCGTATTTATCGCTGGCATTTCATCCATTTCTTTGATGCCTCTCATCGAAAGACCTGATGCAACTTAAGGTATGAAATACATGGGATCCGGGAGCTTGAATTTACCTTCGGCATAGCCTCCGACCAGATCGCTGTACTGGTCGCCTATGTTGGCGACGATCGTATAGCCTTGAGACTCTATCTCTCGTCTCGTGTGGGTCTTGAATTCGGCCGTTGAGATGGCCGATGAGGTTTTGAAATATATCGCGGCCCATTTAGGATAGCCGACTCGCTTAAGGTTGACAACCGTTGGATCAGCGGAAAGATCGGTTGAGAGAAGTCCTCTTCCTGTAATGAAGAAAATAGCAATATGCCTGCTGGCAGCCCACTTCGCGAGTTGAAGTGTGGGCTTGATAGCGGTCGCGTCTGATTTTTTCACCCAGGCAGTCCAGAGGTCTCGGGAGTAGCCAAAACTGTACTCATACTCAAACCGGATATTGGGTAGAGAAGTCTCGTCCACATCGAGAACGATTGCCGGGTTCCTGACTTTCTTGTAGCGGGACTCTATGAACACTTTCGCCGAGTCAACCACGTCCGCGATACCACTCTCGTAGGCTCCTGATTTTATGTATGCCCTTATGGAATCCTGGAGGATCCCGAGGTTCTCCGGCTCCGGCACAGAGTATACACCCGCATGGTTGAAGGACTGCGCGTTCGCATCGATCCTGCCGCCCGCAAATGTGACAATCAGGATCAGAGCTGAAAGGAGAGAGCTGATTCTGGCGTGCCTTTGCGGTTGTTTGTTTACTAACCCAGTCATGAGTTTTTCCCTCTCAAGTATCTTATGACCTCAGCTTTCTCTACGGTGATCATTCCGCCGCAGCCGACATCGTCAAGGAGCTGCTCGACCACAGGAAGAAACCTGTTTATGTTCTGTTCTGTGTCCACGATCTCCACTATCATTGGCAGGTCATCGCTTAATTTTCGGGACTTAGAATTACTAAATGTACTGTCCGCACCGAAACCCATGGCGGCGCGCGAAACTGTTGCCCCCGCCATTTTCGCCTCCTTTGCCCTAAGGACAATAGTTTTGTAAAGCTGTTGGTTGTCGTTCTTGTCCATCTCGCCAAGAAAGACCCTCATCAACTTACCCTCTCCGTAGCGTCTCATCGCGTCCACCTTTTTATTTTGATCCATTTGGAACCCAGCCAATTATCTTAGAGAGTCCGTCTTTCGTGAATTTCGACACGGGGCTTTGCAGAAGTCTTTCTACAGTGTACCGGTTGTCGTAAGGAACACGATGGAGCGTGATCTCGCCGTCTTCCAGCAATGCATAGCACGCGTTGTGATCTTCTCTTGACAATCCGACACTTCCAGGGTTCACAATCGTTACGTCTCCGATCTGCTTCCTGTATTGGTAATGAGTGTGACCGAGCAGAATAAGGTCGTATTTCTCTAAGCCTCGAATATCATCCTCACCGATCTCTTCTTCTCGCAGATATTTGTACATGTTTCCGTCAGGGGCACCATGTGTCATGTAAATATACCTGCCATCTACATGGGCGAAGAGTGTGGTCGGAAGTGACCTCAGGAAATTTAGATCTTCGTTGCTCAGCAGTGTCCTGTGCCATTCAAGTGTTTCCTCCGCATATATTTTGAAGTCTGCGCGGCAGCCGCAGTCTTTGTTGTTAGCCATTGCATTGTCATGATTTCCCATTACACCCTGATCCATGTTCTTGCGGAGAAATTCGACGCACTCTCTGGGAAATGAGCCGTAGTCGACGGAATCTCCCAGAAAGAAACAAAGGTCATAGTGCCCCGCATCGCTCAACACAGATGCGAGAGCGGGAAGATTTGCATGTATGTCGGATAGAATTAACGTTCTCATTTGTTCACCTTATTTGTAATCTCAGTGCCGGGCCTTGTCGTATGCTTGAACAGACTTCATGATCGCCGCTGCAGCCTTGTCCTTTCCCTCCCATCCGAAGCTCTTCGCAGGTTTTCCTTCGAGCTGTTTGTAAGTTTCGAAGAAATGCTCGGCCTCACGAAGGAAGTGCTTCTGAACGTCGCCTATATCGTTAACGTTGTTGTATCGAGGATCCTGAATAGGGACTGGGAGTATCTTGCTGTCGGACCCTTTCTCATCGGTCATGACGAGAATGCCGACCGGCCTCACTTGAAGAAAGAGTCCCGTCTGCAATGGCTCTTCAGTCAGAACGAGCGCGTCCAGGGGATCGCCGTCGTCCCACAATGTTCCGGGTATGAAGCCATAGGCCGTTGGATAGTGGAC
>CAZRXH010000209.1:0-2527 GCA_964603995.1 uncultured Bacteroidota bacterium
AGTGCGTTGAATGAGACATGACCGGCGCCGTCGTCAGATATGGGACGCCATCTTCATCGTTCGGCAGAATTACACCGTGCCAGTGTATGGAAGTCGGCACATTCATCAGATTATGCACGTAGATTTCTGCCGTGTCGCCTTCGGTGAAGTTCAATGTCGGTCCGGGCAAGTGTCCATTAACCGCAATGGCCTTGACGCTCTTCCCGGTGTAGTTGACCGTTGTATCGCTCACGTACAAATCATACCGCACAGCTCTCTGTGCAAAGGCCTCCACATTGGCCAGAAGTAGCAGTATTACTAAGCTTTTCTCTATAACGCCTTTCATGTGCATGGTTCGGTCGTTTCCTTTTCGTTATCGATTCTTATTGGGGTCTCAAATCATTAGACCAGCACACGGAGCGTGAACAAGACCTCGACTCCCAATCACGGCGTAAGATCCGTTTAAATACGCGGGAACCTGCATTGTCCGCGTTTATCCGTGTGCCAATCTCTTGGTCCTGGCATCAGTGCTCGTCCATCTTCATATTCATCTTCATGTTCTTCATGTTTTCGTTCACTTTTTCCATCTCCTTGTACTGTTCCGGCGTCATGCTCTTCATCTTCTCGAGAAAAGCGACCATCGCCCAGATCCTATTGTCAGAGTGAGTCTTTGCGAACCCGGGCATCCCTGTGCTCTTGATGCCGTTCTTGATCACCCAAAAAAGATCCTGTGGCGGAAGCTGTTTAGCGGAGCGTGCGAGGTTTGGAGCCTGCGGGTATATTCCAATTCCGGCTTCTGATTTCTCCAACCCGGGCCCGGCGTGACACGTAACGCACATGTCGTTATAGTGGTCAAAGCCCATCGCAATCATCGAGCTGTCCGTGAGAGATGGCACCTTGATCCCATTCGAGTGATACTTGACGGAGTTATCGCTGGTTGAGCTGAAGATCCAGCGGAGAAATCCCGGATCGGGGGACAGTGTGGAGACGTTATATAGAGCGCCGGAAAGTCCGGACCCAACAATAATTACAAATACGATCAACTCAGCCACAAGGGTCGCTGCTACTGTTACGATTGTTTTCTTCATTGGTTCTCCAGGGTTTGTTAGTGTACGGAAAGAGTATCTTTTATTGAGCCGCAGGTCGGCATCATTTGTCCGAGGTACGGATTAGATATAGCCGCCTTCTCGCTGATCCAGTATGCCTTCGCCATCGGACAGTAATCATAGTAGAGTGCCACAGAATTGGCTTTCGTCTTTTCCAGGACCGCATACATTGCAACGGACAATTCTTGAAAATTCTTTCTCTGTCCGTCGACGTCGCTCGCTTTCTCTACTCTTTCAGCAGCACGGCTAAGTGTTTTTTCATACTTCATCCAGACCCCGTTCTCGGCCGGAGTCAGTGAATCCATCGGTATGCCATTTACGGCATCGATGAGCTCTTTCGCTGCAGATTCAGCACTGTCCGCATTGTCCTGCGTCAGAAAATTCTTTAAATCGAGATAAGAACTAATCACTCCTTTGAATGGAGAACCTTTAGCTTTTTGAGCATACACTTCCTGACTGAAAGCCATCACCGCAATGACAGCCGCCAATAAAATCGATTTCATTTTACACCTCGCTAAGTGAATTAGTAGTTGATCATTTGGCTGAAATCATCTCAGGAAACCTCCGGCTGCGACGGTTCGCAAGCAAGATATCATTATTCCAGAGGTCGACCCTGATCCCAGCTGGACACGATGCATTTCTGACCCGAGGCTATTGCCTCCAGCGATCAGATCGTCCAGCCGGGCGCGCGTGTATCTTAAATGCGGAAGTTAAGGTTTGTTATGTGTAAGGGTAAGGGAGGGGAATCTGCGAAACTTAGCAGCTGATAGCTGGCCGTTGATTTCTGACTGCAAATCACTGGACAAACCACACAGAAAACGTTGTTCGTCTCGAAACGTGTCGAAGATGTCTCGATTTTCGTAAAGTTGCTGACGACGTCTTTCGACTGGGTAGCTATTTGAATGCAGTTGGGAACGGCCAACGTCGCTCCATGCTGCACTGGAATCACGCCGCGGCATTCATCGCAGATATTCGAGCCTGATGACAAATCGGCTGATTGCATCATGACTGTGGGTTTGCTGACTGCCGCGTGTTGCTCCGTACAAAAGTATGTGGTATAGGCATATTGAACCTGTCCGGCCAACAGGGCCAGCGCAAGCAGCGCGTTTGTATATTTGAATCTGACTCTCATCTACAGAATTTCGTATATTTTGATTAACAAAACTAGCGCCTTATAGTTCCAAACTTGGATTTCGAAATAACATGAAAGTATTAGACGGCGGAATGCCGGATGAAGCCTACGGGCACATCCTGTTCGACATCCCACACATCGTCGAATGGCTCAATGTAAAACGGGTCTCGCCTCCGGTAGTAGGAATCGGCTGTGGCTATGGCAAGTTCACAATACCTGATTGCAGGCTTCGCATTTAAAGACGCAATAGGGAAAAGGATCTGGTCCGCGGTCATCCTCGTTACACTTGCGAGCATTGGCTTGTCGCTGC
>CAZRXH010000210.1:0-2527 GCA_964603995.1 uncultured Bacteroidota bacterium
CATCCCGTTTGTTTGAAAAGCATCGGGTTGGATTGTAAATTCATTGGTGATCATCAATTCAGTCAACCCCGCTACAGGCGAGACCATTGGTCAGGTTGAATCCACTCCCGTAGATCAGATTCCACGGATCTTGTCGGACGCTAGGATTGCTCAGCGAGAATGGGCCCGCATCTCATTCCGATTGCGAGCCGCGCTCCTGAAGGATTTTGCGAATCTCCTGGTGGAGAGAAAGCGCATGGTCGCGGAGCTTGTGGCAAAGGAAAATGGGAAACCGATGGTGGAGGCATACACTTCGGAGATAATCCCGTCGCTGGACATCATCAAATACTACACAAGAAGATCCGGAAGAATCCTTCGCAGACGGCGAGTGCGGATCAGTATCCCTTTGTTGAAAACCAAAACAGCTTTCGTTCAGTACGAGCCTTACGGAGTCGTTGGGATTATATCACCGTGGAACTACCCTCTCATGCTTCCGCTAGGCCAGATCATCCCTGCCCTCATGGCCGGGAACGCCGCAATATTCAAGCCTTCAGAATACACACCGCTCGTAGGATCTCTCATCGCAGATTTCTTGTGGGAGGTAGGAATCCCGCGGAAGCTTCTCGCCACCGTCCAGGGAGGCGGCGACGTTGGCGCTGCACTCGTGGCTGCCGGGCCCGACAAGATATTCTTCACCGGGAGCACTTCCACCGGGAGGAGAGTGTCGGAGTTGGCCGCAAAGAATCTGACTCCTGTCTCTCTCGAATTGGGGAGTAAGGATGCGATGATAGTACTGAGTGACGCCGACATCAATGCAGCGACAAGCGGCGCAATTTGGGGGGCATTCATGAATGCGGGCCAGACATGCGTCTCCGTCGAAAGGTGCTTCGTCCACGAAAAGATATTCGACTCATTTGTCAGCGAACTTCAGAGAAAGATAGAAGACCTGCATATCGGGGCGGGAACTGAATCAGAAACCGATATCGGAGCGATAATACACAGGACACAATTTGAAATAATTCGGAACCAGGTAAACGACGCCGTCACGAGAGGAGCCAGGATTGTGGCTGGTGGAGAATTCTCCGACAGGGGAGGGAGTTATTTCATTCCGCCGACGGTGCTTGTCAATGTTCCGTTGGATTGCCTCCTCATGAAAGAAGAGACGTTCGGACCAG
This sequence comes from uncultured Bacteroidota bacterium, assembly GCA_964603995.1. GTDB lineage: Bacteria > Bacteroidota > Ignavibacteria > Kryptoniales > JAKASW01 > JAKASW01. The sequence goes on from CAZRXH010000210.1 coordinate 1,155, forward strand.
TTCTACCCGTAGTGGAGTTCCACACGGACTCCGAGGCGGTCGATCTCGCAAATGCATCCAAGTTCGGGCTCTCCGCCAGCATTTGGACTGCGGATTCGAAACGTGCTCTTGAAATTGCGAAAAGACTCCGTGCCGGTGCGTCGACCGTGAACGATGTCATCAGCTATTACGGAATATCGGACGGAGTCGTCGGCGGCGTGAAAGAGAGCGGAACAGGACGCGTGCACGGAAGAGAAGGGATTCTCGAGATGGTATCGCCGAAATATTACGAGGTGGAACACGCGGCGCGGATGAAGAAGCTGTGGTGGTTCAAGTATGACAGGACGTCGCTCTCTTTCTTTGAGACAGCAATAGATTTCTTGTTTTCCAAGAACCCTTTCCAGAGATTGATTTCGTTATTCAACTTAGCACCAAAATTCCTAAGGATGAAGAAACTATGAGACTCTACGCACTAGCCTTCGGAGCTCACCCTGATGACATAGAGATGAGCTGCGGCGGCACACTTTCCATGTTACATAGAAACGGCAAGCCATTCGGAATGGTTGACTTCACGCGTGGCGAGATGGGAACGCGCGGCAACGCCACAATAAGAGCGAGAGAAGCAAAAGAAGCTGCAAAGGTTCTCGGCGCCGACGTCAGAATCAATCTCGGTGTCGCTGATTCCGACATCGAACTCAACCGCAGGAACTTGCTGAAGGTTGTGGAGGTAATAAGGAGATACCAACCTGAGATTGTTTTCGCGCCGTATCGTGAGGAAAGACACCCGGATCATGTTCACGCTCACCAACTTGTCAGCGACGCGATGTTCTATTCAGGACTAAGAAAATTGAAGACTGGAAAACTTGCCGCTTACAGACCTAAGCGTGCTTATTACTATATGCAGCATCGCCCTTTCACTCCGACTCTCTATGTAGACATATCGGTCGATTTTGACACCAAGGTAGCAGCAATACGAGCCCACAAATCGCAGTTCTTCAACCCCTCAAGCAAGGATCCGGAGACGATGCTCTCCACTCCGGAATTCCTGGATTACTTACTGGGCAGGATGAGATACCACGGCAGGATGGCAGGGGTCAGATACGCGGAGCCTTTCTGGACACCAGAGCCTGTCGCGATTGAGAACTTCGATTCCGTTGTCATATAATACTTGAGGTTACTTCGTGCCCAAAACGCGTCTGGAAGAACGGACGGGCACACCCAAGCGACGAAAAGACGTCGATCAGAGAGGGCTTTGCACCCCTTTTCATGAACCTTCCGGCCTTCGCAACTTTTCCGTTCCAGCCCTTGACCGCGATCAGTGTGGAAGTGTCACCTATCTCTAAGATTCTCGAGCAAGGCCATTATCTCATCTTCAGTGTTGTAGAAATGCGGTG
>CAZRXH010000211.1:0-2477 GCA_964603995.1 uncultured Bacteroidota bacterium
ATGACGATCGGTTTGTTTCTGCAGATTCTGGAGCGAAAGGAATCTCATGAGGAGGCGTTCCAATTCCTTGCCTTCGGCGAAGCTTCGGCTATGGCACTTATTATCGGCTTTGCATCGCTTTTCCTGACCAGCGGTTCCATTTCAATAAATAGCGGTGTCGCGGCAACACCATTTTTCCTGGTGATGGTTACGTTTGGGTTCATGATAAAAATGGATATCTTCCCGTTCCACACCTGGATAACCGGCGCGTATTCAAAGGCTCCCTCGAACTCGGCTGCACTTCTCAGCGCTCCGTTGACTTTGATGGGAGTCTATGGAATAGTTCGGACGCTCTCTATCGCGGGTTATTTTTCCTGGTGGGGGATTGGAGTCTTGTTGTTTGGTGCTGTTTCTGCGTTCTGGGGAGCAATGCAGGCCGCGGCGGAGAGAAGTCTCAAGAAACTTCCCGCTTACTCAACTGTGGAGAACAACGGTATAATACTGACCGCAATCGGATTAAGTGCGATGGCAGGTGCGGCCGGCACACAGCCGATGATAATTCTCTCGCGATTCGTTTTCCTTGCTGCTCTCTTCGTGGCGTTCTCGCACACGGTGTCGAAATCGCTTCTGTTCATGTCTGTCGGACACGCTAAAGAATCGCTCCAGGAAGAATCCATAGATAATGTCCGCGGAATATGGAGCAACGTCGGTGGAATACCCGCTGTCGGCATTTTGACTTCCGGTCTTTCTTTCAGCGCCTTTCCGCCCACAATCGGGTTCGTGGGAGAATGGATGATTCTCGAAGCCCTCTTCCAATCATACAAATTCGAGGGGAATGCCGAGAGACTTCTTGCGGCGTTTGCTGGAATTCTCATCGCGCTTGCAATCGGTCTCGCTGCTTTCTCAATGGTAAAGCTGATCGGCTACACCGCTCTTGGCCCGGACCATGGAAGAAAGACGCATCAATTTCCTTCGTTGAAGATCAAAACCGCAGAGGTTTTCCTTACCGCACTGCTTTTACTCGGAGGGATATTTTCACCATTCATTATCCGGCTTCTCGGATATTCAAATTTCCTCGGCGGTTTGCTCGCTGTACCCTATCCGCTTCTAATTCTCTCGAGCAATCCGATATTCGGCGTTGTTTCGCCGACTATGTTCATCGTTGTAGTTGGTTTCCTCTTTATTGTCCCCTACGTGCTCTACCACCGCAGTGCGAAGGAGGCCAGGAAAGTTCAGGCCTGGAACGGCGGGCTCGCATTAACCGAAGATGAATACTTCACCGTACCGGCATATTCATTTATCCTGGAGTACGTCCTGCGCAAGGTTTATCTGACAAGGGAAACCAGGAAGGGGTATACGGCCGAAGTGACCAACAAGGATCTTGCGGAGTACCTCTACGAGACCCTTAACGAGTTCGTCAGGAAATTGAGCTACCTTGTCGGCCGAACTGTCATGAATGGGAAAATTTCGCTCTACATCCTGTATATCGTGATTGTGTTCGTACTCGCGTTCCTGCTTTGAAGTACAAATGAATAAAACAAATTCAACCAGCATTTTGCGAAGGATCGCCGGAGACATTCATCATTTCTGGCGCAACCTCGTCTCATTTTACAAGCTTCCATTCGCATGGGAGCCGCGTACCTGGGCATACGTCGCGATAGGTGTAGTCTTGTTTCCCGGGTTGTTTTTTGTGGACCCTTACATACGGGTCACTTTCGCTCAAATGCACAATCAATATCTCGATTCAGTGTTCTCCTTCGCTCATTGGTATGGCAAGATCCACTTAACGCTGGATTCTTTCATAATCGTTTACGTGTTAGGTCTTGTTCTGAGACATGAGGAGTTAAGAAGGGCGGGATGGAAGTTTTTTGAGGCCTTCGCCATTTCGGGTATCACAGTCACGATCCTCAAGTCTCTGTTCGGGAGATGGCGGCCCTATACCGGACACGGGAGCTTCGCGTTCGTCGGTGTCACTTTCGGACCCAACGCTCATCTCTCTCTTCCGTCCGGCGATGTCGGGGTGGCAGTGGCGTATACCATGGTATTAGCGGGCTTTTCCCGGAACATAATATGGAAGTCGGTCTGGTATCTATTTGCTCTGCTTACCATCCTGAGCAGGATTTACTACGATCAGCATTGGTTCTCCGATGTCGCCCTTGCTGCAATAATATCTGTCTCGGTCGGGAATTACGTAAACGCAGTGTTTAGAAATGAACCGTGGGAACAATTGGTCGCGGAGCAATAGGAAATGTCAGCAGACGAAGACAAAATAAATATCGGGGAACGACCGAAAAGAAAGCGCTCGGCGCTGAGATTTGTCCTCCTGATAGGCATAGTCAGCCTCTTCGCGGACGCAACCTATGAGGGAGCACGCAGCATCGCAGGACCGTATCTCGCAATCCTTGGCGCGAGTGGCGCCCTCGTCGGACTCATCGGCGGATTCGGCGAGCTCATGGGGTATGCCTGGCGCCTCGTATCGGGTACCATCAGTGAACGCA
>CAZRXH010000212.1:0-2467 GCA_964603995.1 uncultured Bacteroidota bacterium
GCTGAATCTTCCGCGAAACAGTCATCCGCTCCACGATACTGAATTCATGAAGGAAATATCTCACGACCGGTTCGGTATCGCGATTGAATCTAAAGATGAGAAGTTCGACGAGAAGCGGACAAAAGAATTTCTCGAAAAGCTGGGTGCTGAAAAGGTAGATCTCGCTTACTACGAAACCAGAGAGCTCACCCTGAAGGAGACTGTGCTCGATCCGAAGTTTATCGCCGCTATCGTGGTTGTCGCAGTTGGCGTGTCGGCTGCTACTTATCTCGGACTCAACAAGATGCTTTTGTTACGACCATGGAGTTCTCTGAACGAGCAGGCGAAAGTTCTCCCCGAGACCGAGAGCGCGTTTTATCCAGACGGATTCGCGATGAGACCGCCGGTGAAGGGAACTGTAGCGCGCGGGGAGATGCCATATCGATATGCGAACAACATCCCGGGTGCGGAGAAGTACATGCAGAATCCCATCCTTCCCACAAAACATGTTATGGAAGTCGGTCAGCGCGACTTCAATACATATTGCAGTCCATGTCATGGTTACTTTGGGGATGCAGACAGCAGGCTGCAGGGGCAATTCCCGGTTCCACCGAGCCTGCACATAGATTCGCTGGTCACGGCTCCCGATGGACTTTACTACGAAGTCATAACCAATGGATACCAGGGGGTCATGCCTTCTTATGCTCGCCAGATTCCGCGCGATGAAAGGTGGGCGATTATATGGTACATCCGCGCTCTTCAACAAGCGCAAAACCCTGGGGAGGTAGCAGAGGCGAAATGAGTACACAACAAGTTTCTACCGATAAACTCAGAAATCTCCCGGGATCATACGGCAAGATCGGCTGGACGCTTCTTATCGTGGGAGTCGTTCTGACGGTCTTGTCTTTTGCCATAAATTCGAAACATGCCTCCTTTGGGTTGATAATGACATTGACCTTTGTTGCAACGGTTGGAATCGGAGGGCTATTCTGGGTTGGAGTGGAATACGTGAGTTCCGCGGTCTGGAGTACGGCACTCAGAAGACCGTTTGAGTTCATTGCAGGAGTCATACCCTTCATTATAGTATTGGCACTTCCTCTTCTTTTCAGAATGCGAACGATCTTTGAGTGGACTCATTTGAGTTACTTCAAGGAGGACCCCTCAATGTTGGTGAAGGCTCCATACCTGAACATCCCATTCTTCGTTGTCCGCACCGTGGTTGTGCTCGCGGTATGGTGGCTGTTCTATCACCTGATAGTCAGGAATTCCAAACTTCAGGACACGACCCAAGACCAGAAACTCACCCGGAAAAACGTGAAGCTCTCTGCGGGGTTCATGCCTGTGTTCGCGATAACGCTCACGATTTTTTCCATAGACTGGCTGATGAGCCTGACCCCAACATGGTTCTCGACAATATTCGGTGTGTATGTATTCGCGGGCGCCGTTCTCTCCTCGATGGCGATGGGGACTCTCATCATCGTTTTATTGAACGAGAAAGACCGCTTCCCGGTGAAGTTGACGCCGGACTACTATTACAATCTGGGAGCGTTCCTTTTCGCCTTTGTGGTCTTCTGGGCCTACATAGGTTTCAGTCAGTTCATGCTGCAGTGGTACGGTAACCTCAGGGAGGAAACGCTGTATTACATACCGAGGATGCACGGGAGCTGGGCGGTCGTTTCAATTGCCCTGGCGCTGATCGAGTTCCTGATCCCATTCTTCCTTCTGATAACGAAGCCGGCCAAGATGGACCCGAAGCGGTTGGTGTTTGTTTCTGTCTGGCTCCTTGCCGCACACGCACTCGATATATACTGGATGGTAATGCCGGTATATAATGCTTCGGTCGCTGTGTTCGGTATCAGTGAGATCGCATTCCTGGTGCTGTCGGTCGGGGTCATTCTCACGGTATTCGCGTACAAAGCGAAAGGAAGCAACATGGTCCCGATCGGCGATCCGAAGTTGCAGCGCGGATTGGAGTTTCACCTATGAGTAGCAAAGTGCACACTGCAAAGAGCATGGAGCGAAAAACCGAATGATTATGGATAACGAGAAACAGAGCTCAAATCAGGAAAAGAAATCTTTCTTTGTCAGAAATGTCTGGCTGTCGCCACTCTTCTATGTCTACCTTCTGAGTGTTTTGATAGCGCTCGGAATGCTGTATATCCACAGGGAGAACATGGTCAACCGCAACTCGATTCCGCCGGATATTCAGGTTGACTCAATATACAACGCCCCGATAAAGGAGGCGCCGCCTGTCCAGGCACCCGCGCAGAAGATTACGGTTGCCAATCTTTTGACGCCTACAAAGGCTCAGCTCGCTCACGGAGAGAGTCTGTTCAAGATGGATTGCGCTCCATGCCATGGACTCGACGGGAAAGGGGACGGGCCGGCAGCAGCGAGTCTGAATCCCAAGCCGAGGGATTATCATGCTACCACAGGATGGGTAAATGGGCGGCTCTTGTCGGATATGTTCAAGACTGTATCTGAAGGT
>CAZRXH010000213.1:0-2445 GCA_964603995.1 uncultured Bacteroidota bacterium
TAACTTAGTTGCGCGTAAGCCAGCAGGATATCCTTCTCATAATTCAATATGGAAGTCTGTATCCCTGCGACCTGGACTTCAGCGTCATTGAGCTCGACAGGCGTGATGATCCCGTTCTCGTAACTAACCTTTGCTATCTCGTGCGCCTTCTTCGCGACCCCGAGATGCACTTCCTCAGCATTCAGCTTTGCACGCAGGTTCTGTATAGTGATGAGGACGTTCTTTATGTCGAACTTCAGCTTAATCGTCATCCCTTCGGTGTAATCATCCACCATGTCTTCCGATGCGTTGACTTCCTCAATCTTGCCTTTGGTCAGATTACCGTTGAAGATCGGCATGGAAAGCCCTATTCCGGCCGCGAGCCCGTTTCTCCAGGCGTTGTCGTAGGGAGGGAAGTCCATCCCGTGATAAACATGATAATTGCCAAAGAGGAAGATAGTCGGTTTCATCTCCGCCATCGTTATTGTTTTCAAGTTCTCCAACATGTCCTTTTTAATCCGCAGAGTCTTAAGCTGGTAATTGTGAGCAATCGCGTGTGAATAAATATTCAGGCTGTCTTGCTGGTTCAATGTGTCGGAGTACTCCAGCTCTCCCGCACAAATTATTTTCTCGTCAATCGGCATCGCTAGCAGGGATTTCAGTCCGGACTCTGCCAGCTCCAACTTCCCCTGTAAATCCACCAACTTGGCTTTGAATTCTTCGACCTTGCTTTCGAAGGTGAGGACGTCAAATTGCGACTTTACTCCGTTCTGATAAGCAGTCCTGGCAAGTGCAAGATGTGCCTCGAATTGGGCAAGCGCCTGCTCATTGACCGCTATGACTTTCTTCATGAGCAGGACATTGTCGAACGCCGTTGTCACGTTTAGCACCAGCTCATCTTTTTGCTGGTTCAGGTCCGATATGGCCGCGTCCTTGAGCATCCCGGCATTCTCGTTCGCCTTTGAGATCTTTCCGCCCGTGTAAAGAGGGTAGACTAGGTTTATGTCCGTCGTGAATACGTCCCTGTTCTCGTCCGCATACGGAGCCATCGGCCGTGTCGTGACGTACTCGCCCGACACCGGCCCTGTCGAAGTCATTACCGGTATCTGGTTCGGACCCTGCAGAAACATTCCGGGTAAATTGTTCGCGTAGAAGTATTGAGTCATCAAATTGATCGCAGGGACCTCGTAAGATCGAGCCTGAGTCATTTTTGATTCTGCCGATTTGACGTCGGCCATCTTTGCCTTGACGAGCGGGTTATTGCCGAGTGCAATGTTGATTGCCTGGTCAAGGGTAAGTGGACGGGTCTCTTGGGCGCTTGCTGTCAACGCCAGGAGCAGAATAGCCCCTAAAATTATCTTTATGAGTTTCATTATGATAAAACCTCCTTCGGGAGAGCATCCATGTTCTTTGTCGAGTGAGCACTCGAAGCCATCCGTTTTCTTTCGAATGTTCCTATGATGACGGAAATGAGTGACAGGGCCAGAAAGGCGCCCGTAAAGTAATAAAGGGAGTTCAGATAGCTGCCCACATCTACTAAGTTCAGGCCGCGATTGAACACTCCGTACAATGCCTCCAGGTAATATCTCAACGGGAACCATCCACCTGCCATTCTCGGGAAGGGAGGCATCTGCTCAAATGGGACTAGGAATCCGGAATACATGAAGGCCGGGAGAACGATCAATGTATAGATCGCGACCAGTGCCACGGTGCTTCGGATATTAAGCGAAAAGAAGAGCGAAATGCTCTCCATTGCCATTACCAGGACCGAAATTACAAAGACTACGTTCCGAAAGTTGACGGGGAGTGGAACGGCGAACATTACCATGACTGAATAAAACGCGAGCGATATCGCCGTCGTTACTATCAACCATGAGATGATGACCGGCATCATAACCGCTTTTACCGGGAGCTGCCTCGAGTATTTCAATTGTGGCAGGTGCTCCCTTATTTGCTTCATGTTCACGTTGAGAAGGAGAACGATAATAACGAACGACACGATCTGCATCGCAAGTCCCATGAACGCGGGAAGCATTGACGACTCCATGTTCACCGTCGGCGAGTAGAAGACCCTCGAACTGACACTGAGTAGCGGCAGCATCTGATGTCGGTAGTTTGGTATGGCGCCAAGGTCTTCAACTGGGACCCTGAACTGCAATTGGTTCGCAACGGTCGTGATTATCATGTTCAGATTGCCGACCGCAAGCTTGGGGATGATAGGATTCGCGGTTCCGTTCAGTACTGCCAGTATCCTGTTGGATCTTCCGTTCAGCGCGTCTTTATACAAATCGTGCGGTATGACGACCCCGGCATCGATCTTACCGGCATCCATCAGATTCTGCAGAGCCAGGTAATCAACCGGAGTATACTTGACGTCAAAGACGTTGGAGGAGCTGATGTTGTAGATGATGGCTCTGCTGAGAGGGGACTGGTCTTCATCCACGATCGCCGTGCGGATGTCTCTCG
>CAZRXH010000214.1:0-2423 GCA_964603995.1 uncultured Bacteroidota bacterium
ATAACGGTAGGGAGAAGCCCAAGACTCCGTTACCCGTCGGCAGTCGTCTCGTGGGTCTCGCCCGACAGCATTCTTTCGGGGGCGGATAGCATCAGGTTTTCGGAAGCTCGTCGGCTCACCTTGCGGGAAAACGCGATCGTCGAAGGCGCAGTGGTGATGAACAAGCGTGCGAATCCTCTCGAGGATCCGGAGTTGATTGTCCTCGACTCCGCATCAAGAGTTGTCGGAACTGTCTTCTGCGGCGAGAAAGTCACTTTTGATGGAACGGTAGTCGGCACAATAATCACAAACGATTTCTACTTCTACGAATCGCCGACACGCTATTTCGGGTGGATGAGAGATGGCCTTGTCAATCGCGCGCTGTTGTCCAAATCATATCTGTTACCGGTCGGTCTCACGGAAGACGACATCGGTTTGGATGTGTTGGATTGGATTTGAAGATGAATCGGGTGCTCAGAGACCGCAGGGGCTACACTCTAATCGAATCACTGGTGGCGATGACATTGTTTGTCACCGCTATACTCGGAGTCTTGAACAGCATGAGCGGTTTCATGGTGTCGCCACGTACGAAGGTATTGCAGGCCGCATTGATCGTGGCTCAGGATGAGCTTGCTCATTTGTCGGTGGACAGTCTCTATGCCGGAAAGAACGTCAAAGGCAAATTCATTGTGGAAAAGGTTGTGACGCCGCAACCGGGATATGTTGATGTTACATTGATCGTCTCCGCTGCAAACGACCAGGGAAGACCGCTCATTACGATCACAAAACTTATGCTTCCAGAGTATGAATAGTGAGGCGGGCTTCTCTATGACGGAACTGCTGGCAGCTCTCTTGATCGGCTCGACGATAGCGGGCTTCTGTTATTCGGCATACATCTATTCCCAGAAAATGTTTCTCACGTGGGACAGGAAGAGCCATGTCGTTCGTCTCACGGATGGGACGCTCCAGACGCTCGCCGCCGACATGCGAAAGGCGAAAAGTGTAGTACTCGTTTCGGATTCCATTCTATCCATGCAACAGATTTGCGGTAAAAAAATCACGTATCGCATCGGGAGAGATCCGGTCATGCGAAATGATGTCACCTTCAATTGTGATTCTTCGATTGCATTGACAACCTCGATCATTGCTGCTTCGACTGGCTACACAATTGGCGTCGCGTCATTCTCCAAATTTCAGACATGTTCGACGTGCGTTGAGGTTCAACAGTTGCAGAGTTCTGCTTCTCAATTTCAGGATCCATTATTCGATGGAAGTGCAGACTGACATAGAGCGTTTGATCACCGCCGGCAAAGGAATAGCGATCGAAAAGGCCGGTAAAAGATCGGAGCCTTTTTGGGAGAGAATCATCCGGCGCGGCAAGATTTCACCTCAGGACAGAGCAAGGTTCTGCCTGGAGTTGTCCGTGATGCTGCAAGCTGGCGTATCGTTGCACCGGGGACTACAGGTTCTCATTGAGCAAGTCGACAAGAAGCCGCTGAAAGGTGTATTACAGAAGTTGGAGAAGGAGGTACAGAGAGGGAATTCCTTTTCCTCTGCATTGAGCCTACAGCCCGCGGTGTTCGACGACCTGTTTGTTGTCTCCGCGGAAGTGGGACAGGAGTCGGGAAGGCTTCCACAGGTCATGTCGAGTTTAGCCCTGTACCTGGAAAAGATGAGCCTGTTGAGACGCAAGTTTATTCAGGCTCTCGCGTATCCATGCCTCGTGTTGTCCGTCGCTGTGAACGTAGTGTTGTTTCTTCTCCTGGTAGTCGTTCCATCATTTTCAGAGATGTTTGCGAGCATGGCTGCGGGTTCGTCAGGACAGCTCGAATTGCCGTTTGCAACCAGGATCATCATGACTTTGAGCGGATGGCTAAGCAGCTACGGCTATGTTCTGCTCCTGATCGTCGTCCTTGCCAGCGTGTCGCTTAGATCATTGGTTTCCTCGAGAAGGGTCAAATCATGGATGCTGGACCATGTTTATCGGATTCCCGCAATTGGCTCGATTCTGACCAAGAACCTTGTGGCGCGGTTTTGCAGGACCCTTGGGACTTTGCTCCAGGCAAGGGTTTCGCTGATACATGCGCTGGAGGTCACGCAGCGAATAATGGCGAACGACAGCATCCAGGCTGAAGTCAGGAAGATTATCAAGCATGTGAAGCAGGGAAAGACTGTGGCCGAGCCGATAGTGTCGTCGAAATTTTTCCCACCGATGGTTTCGCAGATGATCACGGTCGGCGAGGAGACAAGTGAGCTTGATTCGATGCTCTTCAAAGTGGCAGAGTATTACGAAAAGGAAGTCGACACGGCGGTGGATTCACTATCCAACGTCCTCGAGCCTGTATTGATTCTGGTTATCGGGACGATCGTGGCAGCGATAGTGATATCCATGTACCTGCCGATGTTCGAGATGATGAACGTGGCGGGAGGATAACTTAATGGAG
>CAZRXH010000215.1:0-2419 GCA_964603995.1 uncultured Bacteroidota bacterium
GGTATCGAAAGCGGCGGCAAATCGGAAGTGCCCCGCCGGCGAGATCGCAGGCAAGGTAAATAGGAGGCACGCGATGAGATCACGACGCAAGCCGGGTGAATTCCAATGAGATGCCCCTTCCTGAGAGAAGCTCAGGTAAAGTTCTGCTGCGCCTCCGAGTTTAAGAAACTCATCGCGCGCGGCCAATCCAAAATGCCCAACGCAGGGGACGACCTGAGCGCGGAGCGCTGTTCTTCTCCCGCATATGTCGACTGCCCCTCGGCGAAACAACGATGCGAAGACCTTCCGAGCCAGGACCACTGCCCGTTCCTGCAGGAGTCGCTGTGCCAGTATTGTTCCGCGGCGTCGGTCGTCAAGTACGTCCCTTACAGCGACCCGAGCCTCACACGCTGTGGGACATCAAGCCACAGGTACTGCGAACTCCTGATGACCATGCAAAATCCGAAGCTTCTGACTCCTCACGACGTCGTAGCTCCGGAGGTCGACTCAAGCGAGGACGACGCGAGCGGATACTGGATGGTCGACGGAATCCAGACAGTCGGATGGCTTTTCTATTCGCGGAACCATATGTGGGCCGACATTGACGAGGACGGTACATGCCACGTAGGGATAGACGCGTTCTTATCCAGAGTTCTTGGAAAGGTTGACAAGCTCACTTTCGCCACGACAGGCAGTGAGCACAACCCGGCGTTCAGCGTGACCGTCAACGGAGTAGATCTCCAGATGATATTTCCCAATAGGATGGTTGTCTCATCAATTAACGCGCATCTGAGAGCCGATCCGAACAGGGTCGTCTCGGATCCCTACACTCTTGGCTGGCTCTTCGAGGGAAAATCCATATCGAACAACGAAGCCTCGACAAAAGGAGGCAGGGTCGACAACTCTCCGATGAAACGCGGCTTGATTCACGGCAACAGCGCCAAGTCGTGGATGCAGGAAGAAACCAGAAGGCTGACGGAGTTTGTGCAGGAGAGATCCGTCGAGAAACATGCAAAAGGCCAGCGCCTGATGGCGGACGGCGGCTTGTTTACCGACAACATACTGGACTGCCTCAGCAGAGAAGAGATACTCCTCCTTTATAATGAATTCTTTTCACCACGTCAGGGCGGGTCTATAGGCTCCTGATACGAACGGGAAAAGACAGGGGAACAAATGGAATCTACGGAGACGACGGAAAGTGTCGCGCACAAAGCTGGTGGGAAACACGGTCCAGGGGCAATGTTTGTCTTCGGAATTGTGGCTGCGATTCTGTTCGGCTGGTTGGTGTTTCCGTTTGTAATCTACAAGTCTGTCGACCAACCGATCCAGTTCAGCCACAAGACACACACCGGGGACAATGTCGGGCTGACCTGCAAAGACTGTCACACCTACGACAGCGACGGCCGATTTCACGGGATCCCATCGATTGAGAAATGTGAATCGTGCCATTCGCAGACAATCGGGATTTCAGCCGAAGAGGCGAAGCTCGTCAGGGATTACATTAAGACCGGCAGAGAGATCCCCTGGATCGTCTACTCCCGCCAGCCGGAGAACGTTTACTTCCCGCACGCGACGCACACGAGGCTCGCAAGGCTCGATTGCCAGGCGTGCCACTTCGGACACGAATACACGGAGACCCTGAGGCAGGCAAGGTTCAGCCGGATCAGCGGATACAGCATCGATGTCTTCGGGAAGAGCATCATCAACGCGCCTTCGACCACATCGCCTGGTATGCGCATGGACGACTGTACCGGCTGCCACCAGAAACGGGGCGTCAAAGAAAGCTGCATCGATTGTCACAAATGAGAAGGAAATTGAATGCCACACAAAATATCGCGTCGCGATTGGCTCAAACTCATCGGCGGATCCGCGGTCGGAGTTATGTTGACGCCTATACCATGGAAGATACTCGACGATTCCGCCAAGTGGACTCAGAACTGGTCGTGGACGCCAGTTCCTGCGGACGGGAGAGTTGGTTACAAACACACGACGTGCACGCTTTGCCCTGCGGCATGCGGGGTCCGGGTGAGATGCGTGGAAGGTCGTCCGGTAAGTCTGAGTGGTACAGCGGATCATCCTGTCAGCGGCGGTTCACTCTGCGCGATGGGAATTGCGGGACACCTCCTCCGATATCATCCCGCCAGAATCCTGCACCCGTATAAAAGAGAAGCCACCGGCAGAGATGCCCGGCTGATTCCAGCATCGTATGAAGAAGTGGTTGCCCGAATCGCGGAGATGATTTCATCGTCTCGCGATGGATCTGTTGCAATACTTGATTCGCAGCCGAGGAGGACAGCATCGTACGCGTACCGCCGTTTCCTCGCAGGCATGAAGGACGGCGTTTACATCAAACTACCCGAACCAGACTCAATTCCGACAAAACTCACCGGCTCTGTTCTAAATTCAGGCGGCAATGTGTTCGGATACAATGCGGGGAACT
>CAZRXH010000216.1:0-2372 GCA_964603995.1 uncultured Bacteroidota bacterium
ATCAAAGAGCAGACGTTCTGCTGTGGAAGCGGCGCCGGGCTCGGGACCGACGAGAACCTCGAGATGAGAATGAGAGGAGGATTGCCGAGAGCGAATGCGGTGAAATTCGTGAAGGAGAAGCACAGCGTGAATTTCCTCGGCTGTATCTGTGCGATCGACAAGGCGACGCTGCCTCCTTTGATGGAATATTGGGTCGGAGGTGTGGATGTCGGAGGAGTCCATGAGCTCCTCGGCAACGCACTGATCATGAAGGGCGAAAAAGAAAGGACGACAGATCTTCGCGGAGAGCCGCTGGCCGGCGATTCTCCGAAATGAGTAAATCTGTAAAACAGATTGAAGGTGGATTATGATTGAGAATGTTCATTCTAATTCAGCCGAAGGCCAACGTACAATGGATCTAGAGGAGAGAGCCTTTCAGTTCTCCAAATCCGTGAGGCTTTTCGCTAAGACGCTCCCCAAGACGATTGCAAATGTCGAGGATGAGAAACAACTGGTAAATGCCTCGGGATGTGCAGGCGCGAATTACATCGAAGCTAGTGAGGCGCTGAGCAATAAGGATTTCATGGTAAGGACAAAAATAAGCCGGAAAAAGATCAGGGAAAGTCGCTACTGGCTCAGGTTGATAAACGAGACTAATGAACTTGACAACGCCGACGAGGCGCGAACATTGATCCGGGAGGCGGATGAATTGGAGAGAATGTTTTCTTCAGTAATCGAAAAATCAAAATGGAGACTGAGAGCGGGATGAATAGCATCGGATTCCAATTCCCAATTATTGGGTCCGCGCTGAGTGTCGAGTGCTGCCGCGAACCTGCAAATGAGTGCAAGCTGACATATCGAAGGAAACAAGAATGTACGATAGCGGGAAAATAATTGCCGGGCTGATAATTTTCGTCGGGTTGTTCACATCCCCGTTCTGGTATGACCTCTCCAACGGCAAGGCACTGGAAAGACCTGACTTGGTACTGCCGACAAAGGCGGATCAGAAGGAATGCGTCGCAAGCCTGGAGTTCATGCGGTGTGATCATATGGCCCTCCTGAACGACTGGAGAACTGAAGTCGTCAGAGACGGGATAACGTATTACAAGTCCGCTTCCGGAAAAGAGTTTGAGATGAGGTACACAAAGACGTGCCTGGGTTGTCACCCGAATACTTCACAGTTCTGCGACCAATGCCACAACTATGTCGGGATCAACCCTTACTGCTGGGACTGTCATAACAAACCCAGTCAGAGTGGTTTGGAAATGATATCCGGCAAAATCCTAAACCCTAAATCCGAAATTCTAAACAAGCACCAAATACAAAATCCAAAACCAGCAAAAGCCATGTTCAGCGATAAGCGATAGGTGTGTGCGATTTGGTTTATGACATTCGGATTTGTTTAGAGTTTAGTTTAGGATCTAGGGTTTGTTACACAGTGTGTAAGACATACAGTTTAGAGTTTAAGAAACCGGGAAAAAGATGAGTATCAGTCGAAGGTCACTTCTGAAGTTAGCAGGTCTGACCGCACTAGGCATGACGGCGGAGAAGTATGTGAGCGCTCACGCGGGAAGCACGTCGGCGAAGATCCTTACCAAGGCCGTCAGTGCAGGGAAGCGGCTAACAAAAAACAACGTGCAACAAAAGGTACGCCTGGCGATGGTGGTAGACCTGAGAAAGTGCGTTTCCGAACAAGGGTGCACGAAATGCATCGACGCCTGCAACCAAGCTCACAACATCCCGGACTTCGGTGATTCGAAGGATGCAATAAAGTGGATCTGGAAAGAGCCTTATGAGAATACCTTCCTCGACCAGGAAAACTTCTACATGAGGGATGAATTCAAGAATAAGATGATCCCCGTGTTCTGCAACAGCTGTGACGATCCGCCGTGCGTTGAAGTGTGTCCGACACAGGCCACTTTCAAACGGGCCGACGGGATTGTTATGATGGACTGGCACAGGTGCATAGGTTGCCGGTATTGCATGGCAGCCTGTCCGTATGGTTCACGGAGTTTCAACTGGAGAGATCCGAGGCCGTTTATCAAGGACATTAATCCGGATTACCCGACACGTATGAAAGGAGTTGTCGAGAAGTGTACCTGGTGCGATGAGAGAGTGGACCAGGGGCTTCTCCCGATCTGCGTGGAAGTCTGCCCGGAGAAGGCGCTGGTCTTCGGCAACCTGAATGATCCTAACTCAGAAGTAAGGCAATTGCTGAAAGACAATTTCTCAATCAGAAGAAAACCGGGACTCGGAACAAGTCCGGAAATCTATTATCTGGTATAAGGCATTGATATGATAGAACATGCATTTAGAGGAAGTAAGAAATACTGGAGCTGGCTTCTCTTCCTGTCCCTTGTGATCCTGACAGGATTCTATTTCTACATGAGGCA
>CAZRXH010000217.1:0-2321 GCA_964603995.1 uncultured Bacteroidota bacterium
CTGGTTGATGACAGAGAAACCTAAATATCTAGAAGCAGTCGTTGTCCTGGCCTTGCTGGCCGGACAGGTGCAGTATGCGTCAACGACATACTTCTGTACCGAGCGGCAGGCGCCCGTAAAGAGACCATCAGTCGAAATGCATTCATCCGAGATGGGATCCACAATCTGTGATGAGTGCCTGGGCTTCATTCCAGTTTATCACGGACAGGAGGTTTCTCAACCCAATTGTATTCGGATAGCTACACATGAAAAGAGTGTCATCAGCAGCTTTATCGAGACTGACGAAGTTCATTTCTATTCTGCGGGTGCATTGTTCATTCATCAATTATACAGTTCAAATGGTCTGATTGCGAAAATTGACAGAATTTCAATTTCGCCCGCCGTATCTCCCCCTTTATCCTTACCCATCACAAACCGTAATCTCCGCATTTAAGATTCTCGCTCCACCCGGCTGCTGAGCCCGGATTTCTACCGAGAACCGGCTCACCAGTTGTGCCCAGTCAGCTCCAGGTAAAATAACCGTGCGCCTCGAGACCCCTGTGATCTGGAACTTAGCGACCGTATCCTGAAGAATCTCGTGGAACTCTTAAGAATGAACTGTAAGAACACAAGGAGAACAAAATGTCAAAACTAATCCCTTCCAGAAAAACTGTCGGAATAATTGCGGCAACCATTGCGGTTGAGGCAATAGTTCTTGTATTATTTGTTCAGTCAGGTTTTTACAACGTATCCACATTATCGCCCGACCCGGGATTTCTCCGCTGGATATTCAGCACGACCAGCGACAATTCCGTTAAGCATCATGCAAACGGGATCAAGGCGCCAACACTCGCCGACAACTCGATGATTGCAGAGGGTTTCGACCATTATAATGACATGTGCGTCACCTGCCATGGTGCGCCGGGAGTTGATCGCTCAGAGGCCGGGGAGGGCTTGTACCCCCAACCGCCTGACCTGGTGCGATCGGCAAAAGAGCTGCCGCCGGAAGATCTGTTCTGGGTGATAAAGAATGGTGTTAAGAGCACCGGCATGCCGGGATTTGCGAAGACTCACTCGGATCAGAAGATCTGGGCGATGGTCGCATTCCTTGAAAAAATGAAGAACATGACGCCGCAGGATTACGCCGCAATGCAGAAGCAGAACGCGAGCATGAACAACATGAATATGAACATGAAGATGTCTGATCACGATCATTGAGGAACTATGTCAATTAAACGAATTTGCCTTAAGAGCATCCCAATTCTTCTGCTTGCAATGACCCTCAGCGCGTTCGCACAGCGGTCGGTTCGCTACGATTTATACCTAAGCGACACCACGGTCGACTTTGCAGGCAAGTCAGTCAAAGCCATCGCGGTCAACGGACGGATCCCCGGTCCGACTTTGAATTTCACCGAAGGCGACACGGCTGAAATCTACGTTCATAATCTGATGAACGAGCCCACCTCGATTCACTGGCACGGCGTGATTTTGCCGAACGAAGAAGATGGCGTCCCATATCTGACGACGGCGCCGGTCATGTCTCATTCAACGCACTTATACAAGTTCCCCGTAGTTCAAACCGGTACATACTGGTATCACTCGCATTTCGGTTTTCAGGAACAGCAGGGTCTGTACGGTGCGCTGATATTTCACAAGAGGGATAGGGACACGATTCCCACGTACACAGTTGTCTTAGGTGACTGGACAAATGAAAATCCGGGAGAAGTTCTGAGGATGCTGAAGACTGGAAATGACTGGTTTGCAATCAAGAAAGGGTCGACACAAAATTGGGGTGAAGCGTTACTAAAAGGATACATCGGCGCCAAGATCGGCCAGGAATGGCTGAGAATGTACCCGATGGACGTAAGCGACGTTTACTACAACGCGTTTCTCCTCAACGGACGCAGGGAACAAACACTTCCCGATCTCAAGGCCGGGGATAAGATAAGGCTCCGAATCATAAACGCCTCCTCATCGACCTATTTCTGGCTCCAGTACGCGGGGGGCAGGATTACCGTCGTAGCGAATGACGGCAACGACGTAGTCCCGGTCAAAGTCGACAGGATGATTATTGCAGTTGCCGAAACATACGATGTAATCGTCAAGGTGCCGGACAATATGAGTTACGAATTCCGCGCGACTTCTGAGGACAGAACCGGTTACGCCTCGCTATGGCTCGGAAGCGTGATGAAGATGCCCGCACCGACGCTTCCCCGTCTGAACTACTTCAAGGGGATGGAGATGATGAACGGGATGATGAACTTCGACGGGACGATGAAAAATATGGGGATGAACATGAGTGACCAGGAGATGGATATGAACAGCGTCATGTATCCGGAGCT
>CAZRXH010000218.1:0-2303 GCA_964603995.1 uncultured Bacteroidota bacterium
CCGCAAGCGGTACATTGGCGCGCGAGATTATAGATAGTGCCAAGAAAGTCCGGATTTTCGGTGAGGAGGTTTCCGTGCAGGCGCATATCTATACGATTGGCGGATTCTCCGCCCACGCAGACAAAGCGGAGCTCCTTGCGTGGCACGAGCGAGCACATGCCGACCGCACCTTCCTGGTACACGGTGAAGAGAAAGCAATGCAATTCTTTTCAACGCTCATTAATAATAGCCGGGTCGAGATGCCGAAACTCAACCAAACCTTCGATCTGTGAAATAACCAGCTTGACCGCGAATTCGATTCCGGATTAGTTCGGACTTCCGTGCCAAAAGCATTTTGTCCGGATCCCGAGGTGCCTGTCCCATGAATGGACGGGCCGAGCCCCAAGAAGGACTGCCCGACTTGTTATTCCCGATTCCATTTGATAACTTCGTTCCGTCAGAGTAACGTTTGCGGTAATTTGAGCCGGTCGTGAAACAGAGCGATTTGATCAAGAGGATTCTGAAGTACACGAACCTCGAGAGCGATCTTGATGACCTCGATGCGATTGACGAGGTGATCAGAAGAGATATTGTCTTCCAGGGGACAAACCTCTGGATTCTCTCCTTTGCAATCATAGTCGCTTCTGTCGGCCTCAACATCAACTCGACCGCAGTCATCATCGGTGCAATGCTTATTTCGCCGCTGATGGGACCGATTAACGGGATAGGCTACAGTATAGCGACTTATGATTTCACACTTCTCCGACAGGCCGCCAAGAATTTCAGCTTTGCCGTTGCCGCGGGCCTGATTGCTTCCACAGCGTATTTTGCCGTCACCCCACTCTCCGAAGCCCATTCAGAACTGCTGGCACGCACTAGCCCGACAATCTATGATGTAATCATTGCTCTATTCGGCGGGCTGGCCGGCATCGTCGCGATAAGCAGCAAACATAAGGGTAATGTCATAGCCGGTGTTGCAATCGCGACTGCCTTGATGCCCCCCTTATGCACGGCGGGGTACGGTGTGGCAAAGGGCCATCTTGACTATTTTCTTGGCGCGATGTATCTGTTCACGATAAACACGGTTTTTATCGCCCTGTCTTCCGTTATCATATCCCAGATCCTGAAGCTACCTATCAGGACAATCGTTGATGAGGCCCAGAAGAAGAAAGTCAACCGCCTGATCACGAGCGTCGTCATCCTGATAATTATTCCAAGTATCTACTTCGGGTACAACCTTGTACAGAAGGAGAAATTTCTCGAGGATGCAAACCGGTACGTGAGAAACATAAGCGTGGTTGCGGGAAACTATTTGTTGAGCAACGAGATTGACCCAGGAAATAAATCGATCACGCTGGTCTACGGCGGCAGCTCATTGAGTGAAAGCCAGAAGGAGGCCATAAGAAGCAAGGCTGCGGACTTTTCACTCAATGATGCTCGCGTTGTAATCCGGCAGGGATTCTCTTTCGATGACGTGAGCCGGAGAAATACTGAGGAACAGAATCTAAGGGCGGAAATAAACCGGTTGAGCGTACTGCTGAAGGAGAAGCAGGATAAGATTGACAGCATCGCGAGACAGAGTTACACGGGACAGGAGATTCTGAATGAAATAAGGACCTTCTACCCTCAAATAACCTCTTGCACATATACCGGGACCCTTGTCTTCAACGACACCGCACAGACTCCTCTGAGCACAAAATTGGCTGTCTTTACCGTCAACAGGAAAGGGTTGAGTATCAGGGATAGAGCTCATGTTCAGGAGTGGCTTAAGAAAAGGTTAAACTCAGACAGCGTCGACGTCTACTTCAGTCAAGCCGGTCGTGTACGTTATCGAGAAGTACGTAGGTTACCGAATCGCTTCCCCCCGCAATAGAACTCTTTTCAATCCCCGTTGTATTTGATCTCGTACAGGTCAGTTCGCCGGTCGCGCCAGTTAAGCACGCTGCCTGTCTGACGGTGTCTTTTCAACAGCTCAAGGTCGACATCTTCGAAGATCACAGTCTCGATGTTGGGGGTAGCCTCAGCCTGTATCGCGTCCCGGGAGAAGGGGATGTCCGATGGAGTGAAGATGGCCGACTGTGCATAGTTGATGTCGAGGTTCTCGACCTCGGGAAGGTTACCGGCGTTACCGGCGATCGCGACGTATACGTGGTTCTCGATACACCGTGCCTGCGCGCAGTATCTGACGCGGAGGTAAGCATAACGTTCATCGGTGCAGAACGGGACGAAAATTATCTGAGCGCCTTTCTCGGTTGCAATTCTACCCAGCTCCGGGAACTCCACATCGTAGCAGATCTGGATGGAGATCTTACCTTTATCAGTAT
>CAZRXH010000219.1:0-2280 GCA_964603995.1 uncultured Bacteroidota bacterium
TAGTAATGTGAAAGGTCGGAGCTTGCCACCACGAGAATCCCTCCACTGGATGTCATGTCAGCCACCACTCTGCCGAGGGTTTCGCAGTACCCGCGTCGCTGATCGCCCATCACGATCGGAAGGAGATTGAAGCGCCCGAGCGTGAGTTGAAGAAATGGCAGTTGGACCTCCACCGCGTGCTCCGATTTGTGTCCTGCCCGCGACTCTATGGCTATCTCGCCTGCTGTCTGGAGAAAGGCTTCGCGAAGCCGGGCATCTACCTCCACATCCCCCAATGGAGTCGAGTAGGCTTTTCCGGAGAAAACAGAAATGCCGTCAAAATACTCACGATGACTTGGAGAAATAATTACAACCGACTCAAACTGTCCCCTCATCAGGCATGAGTAGCCATGCGCAGCTGTGTAGCCGCTATATGGATAGCCTGCGTGCGGCGAGATCATGCCGAACAGCTTTTCGCGCGGAGGAACCTTGATGTTCTCTCTGGCACCGTCAAGGAGAGTCAGGCAGGTTCTTTCAAGTTCGGTCCTGTCCAACGGATAGAAGAGACCTGCTACCGCGGGCGGGCGAACATAGTCACGTTCTCTCGGCAATATCGGCCTCCTTTTCCTTTCTAGCTTCCCCTTCGCCAAACACCTCCGCCGTGAAAATATAAACCTTCGAATTCGGATCCTTGTAGTCTTCTTTTTCCAGACCTGCCTTCAGGCAGACGTATCTTAGAAATTGTTCCCTGTCCCAGGAGTTTTCCGTCGCCACTTGCGGAAGCAGGAGCCCCCGGTAGTATCCTTTCTCGATCACGATTCCGTGCCTGCCAACGACGACCTCTTCAGGATTGGCTAT
Source organism: uncultured Bacteroidota bacterium (assembly GCA_964603995.1). Lineage (GTDB taxonomy): Bacteria > Bacteroidota > Ignavibacteria > Kryptoniales > JAKASW01 > JAKASW01. Next base: position 838 of record CAZRXH010000219.1, read on the forward strand.
TCTCTGCAATGGAGAGAGGACTGATATCTCAATTTCGATTTCCCCGACTTCCGACCTGGATACGCTCTCAAATCTTGGATCAGCGATGGCTGCTTTGGCAGCCATCTCGGAAACGGTCTCATAAATCGGCAGATACCCCTCAATCAACCCGATACATCCTCTCAACTCTCCGTGAAGATGGAGCGTAACAAATGCTCCTGCCTTTTGCAGCAGCCTCGGCTCGCGAGGCTTGACCACCGTGTAATGCCCGCCGGAAACGACGGCGACTATAGCCTCTCTCGCGATGCCAAGAAGTCTGGCCTTCTCCTCAGGCGTGAATGCAAAATCTACTTCCATACACCCGGAATCCTTCTCGAACACTTCGGGCAGTTTCCATCGACAAGCTTGTTCCTTGTTACCCGGAAACCCTCTCTCTCTATGAGAAGAAGCCCGCAATGAGGGCAATACGTATTCTCAAGGTTCTCCACCATGCCAGGCAGATTTCCGGCGTAGACAAACTGCAATCCAGCTTCCCTCCCGATCATCGCCGCCCTGGAGAGAGTCCTCGCAGACGTGTTGCCTCGATCGAGCATCTTGTAGTCTTGGTGAAACGCCGTGACGTGCCATGGAATCTCCGGTGACACCGATGCAATGAAATTCGCTATTCCCCTAAGTTCGATGTCGCTGTCATTGAATCCGGGGACGACCAGCGTTACAACTTCAACCCAAAACCCTTTCTCTTTCAGAAGACGTATCGTGTCGAGGACGATTTGAAGTCTCCCGCCCAGCTGCCTGTATTTCCTCTCGTCGAATCCCTTCAGATCTACCTTATACAGATTCACGTATGGTCTGATGAAGTCAAGGACTTCGAGAGTCGCATTGCCATTTGACACATAGGCACCACGAATACCATATGGCTTTGCGAGTTTCAGAATCTCCACAGCCCATTCGCTGGTGATCAGCGGCTCGTTGTAAGTTGAAACAAGAACCGGGGATTTGTACACGAGCGCAAGCTCCACGATCTTCTCCGGTCCGACAAATTCCGGAAATGCGTTTGCAGACATATCCCTCAACGACTGGCTCGTGAGCCAGTTTTGGCAGTAGCTGCAATGATAGTCGCATCCGAGCATGCCAAAACTGAGCGCGTTCGAACCTGGGAGGGCGTGGAAGAAGGGCTTCTTCTCTATCGGGTCCAATTGGATTCCTGCGGCGTATCCGGATGGGACGAACAGCTTGCCACCTCGGTTGAACCTGACGCGGCAGATCCCCTCCCGCCCCGGTTTAATCTTACACTTGTGGCCGCAAGCGTAGCAAAGCACCCAATCGTTTTCCAGTTTCCTGTATAATTCCCCCTCGGCGGTGTGTTCCTGTAAAACATTTCTAAGCGTTAGGATTTCTGCCATGACGGTCTCGACTCACTGAATTTTACTTCACCATGCGGAGAAAGTCAACCGCCGGTTACTT
>CAZRXH010000220.1:0-2187 GCA_964603995.1 uncultured Bacteroidota bacterium
GGGAATATGCTGCTGACGTTTACCAGGTTGCATATCTCAATGCCGGCGTTTCGCAGGGAGAGCTCGAAGGAACTAAGATAATCCTTATGCCTTCCGACGCCTCTCGGGCGTGGCAGGCCAGGCATTTGTCCTGTTTCTCGGCTTCTTTGACCGAATACGACGCTTTATTGTCTATGCTTGCCTTATAACAGGCATCGCATGACCTGACATGGCAGTTCTTGCACCCGAGGTCCGCGTACGGAATCCCGGTAACGGTCTCGAGGTCCCCCTGAGCCTTGTCGTACCAGTAAGCCATCCCTTTCGCGGTCGAATGAAGACTGGAGAGATAAAGGCAGTCGGCCTTGCCGATTTCCTGCGAGTATGACCCCGCGGCCAACCCCAATGTCAGAATACATCCCAGAATAATTTGCACGATCGTCTTGCCCTTCATGGTCTTGCCTCCTGTTTCCGCTGCTTAGTGCTGTGATTCGAACGGTGACGGGACACGCATCCCTTCCCACCTGCAAAGAGTTCAATCTTCTATCTTCTTCTTCTTCTCGGTTGCCAACTTGTGGTGTTCGGAACCCTCGCGCATCATCGCCGTGCCGCACTTCGGGCACTTCTCTTCCATGCACGGGACGCCCGCCTCATGCGGCTTCCTGTACCCGCAACTCACGCAGACACAGTAGCCGCCCGCTCCCATGCCTCCCGTATGCTCGTGACTCATCGCAAATTCCTTTCATTCTTTTCCTGGTTGAGATGATCGTACTCGTGCTGGAACACGCGCGCCCACATTCCGGTGAGCTCAGTCTCGATGGGATGAAAAGCGCCGTCGGTGAACCGCACCGTAATCGTCTCTGCTCTGACCACTTCGCTTCGAATGCCCGGAACACTCAGGCAGCCCTCCTCCATCGCACGCTCGCCACTCGACTCGAGTATCTCCGGGTTGATCGCGACAAGAGGCTTCTCGTTCTCATGACCCTCCATCTCCGAAATGTCCATTACTGCCAGCGATACCCGCATTCCGACCTGCGTCGCTGACAAGCCGACACCATCGGCCCGGTGCATCGTCTCGAACATATCATGGATCAACCCGACGAGCTTTTCGTCGAATCCAGTAATTTCCCGCGCGGGGGCGTCCCAGACTCTGGTTCCGTAGAGATATATCGGCATTATCATTTTGCTGAGTTCCTAACATCTTTCTTTAAGAAAAGTTGCTGAACCGGATTTCCGGGAACGCCAGCGCAAATATTTTAGGCGGTATTTGTCATTTCGACCGAATGAATCCGTCCATGGTTCATGGACGGATGAATGAGCGGAGAAATCTACCATGGGTCAACTTTACATATCAGGATTCTCACGAAAGATTCCTCGATTCTGGCGCCAAGGCGCCATCAGTCGGAATGACAGTGTTGATGGTGAGCGGTTTGTCCACACTTCTACGAATGATGTTCATGGTCTGCGCATTCCTCGTAGCCGCTCAGCTTCCCTTGCGCGAATAGACCAAGCGCATCCTTGTAAAGAAGTCCGGGAGCAGTAATGACTTCGATGCCCAACTGTTGGAAACCGGCAACCGCCTTGCGTCCCATCCCGCCGGCGATGATCGCACTGACGTTGAACTGCTTGACGTAAGCGGGAAGCTGGCAAGCTCCGCCATGTTCCCCGTTCAAGGGGTTGAAATACGATTCCTGTTTAACCACAACATTTGCATCGTCTAATTCGCAGATGTTGAACTTCGAACATCTCCCGAAATGCTCGGCCACTTTCTCTTGCGAGCCCGACTCCTCAATTGCAACTGCCAATCTTCTATTCATGGTTCCTCTTCTTTTATTGTGCGACGTAACGTCTTTCATCTCGAATTTCTTCTTCCGAGCCTTCTCCTGCGTCTTCTACTCGCGCCATCTTCCGGCGCACTCACCTGTGAAAGTTTTCCATCAAGTAAAAGCCCGATAGCTTCTCCCGCGCTCTTACATGTAGATGTGTATAGCATTATGCCGGCGACGGACAGGACTTTGAAGGCGTTCTTTCCGACGCCGTCGGTAATCAATGTGTCCACATTTTTTTCGATCAACATCCGCGCAGATTGAATCCCAGCATCTCCCAGTGAGTCCGCATACGGATTCTCCACGACATCCCGGCTTTCACGGACCGTGTCGTACAACACAAACCACCTGCTTCTCCCGAAGGACCGTGAGACGGGAGAATCGG
>CAZRXH010000221.1:0-2094 GCA_964603995.1 uncultured Bacteroidota bacterium
GACCGGCTGGACAGTGACCGTAACCTCTATCACCTGCACACCAGCCGTGTCTCCCACAAAGGGCGTCTGAACCGAATCTCCTAGTTCGTTGAAATATGCCAGGCTAAACTGGGTCACGCCTAGGTTTGAACTATCAATCGTCGATACACCATTCAGCCCGCTGACTTTCCTCACAAGCATCCTTGCATTGGGATTCGCACACCCCGGGATCGGCCATGGCTCCAAGTACCATGATACCGTATCGATGCTTCCGTCGTTATTCATGTCAGCCTGGAAGGATATGCTGTCGGTATCGCCAGACACGATGAACGTATTCGCAGCAATAGTGCTATTCCTGCAGTAACCGATCTGTCTGAAATCCCACTCCAGGTTTTCGACGATTGAAGTTATGTTCTGCTGAACCGTGAGGGATGACTGCGATTCAAACGTGTTACTCGTGGCTTTCTCATTCATCGCAAGTGCTGAAAGAAGCAGCAAGCTGCTGATGACCATCGAACCAATTATGTCCAACATAGTACTGCTGCCCATGGCTTCTACCTCCCTGCTCTTCCGAAGAACCAGTAGCTGTATATGGAGTGCATAACAATCGTATCGGGCAGGTCCTTATTCCAGACCCACACGTCCAACCTTTTGCTCCAGGTTTGCGTAGAAGAGTTCTGACTCAAATCCGAATAATTGCCGACGTAACAGACCCTGGTCCTCCAGTAGTACCAGCCGGTGCTCAACTTCGTACTGTCCAGCCTCCCTTGCCCATTGAGGCCGTTATAGTCGTCGAAATCGTTCAGGTCATTGGAATTGTTGTTTTCCTGCCCGAGAGAACCGGCGGGAGTCAGTTGGCTCAGCTGCGTAACCGCATTTCTGACGGTACTCGAATCAAAGGCAGTGGAGTCCGCCTCTTGAATGACCGACGCTGCCAGCGAAACGGCATCAAGACCGCAATTGGTGCGCAACAAAGTATCGCTGGTGTCGTTGATATTGCGATTTGTGGTCAGGATCACTATCCCCAGGAGCATCATCGCTCCTATGGTCAAGAGGGTCTGTCCAGTACCCATTTGTTCTCCTTTAGCACATAATTCACTTAAATGTGCAAAATCACTTCATCTTTGTCAAATGACTTTGCTCACCCCTCCATGTGCCAACTCAACAAACCGATGGGCCGTTGTCCACTGAGCAAACGAGCTTCAGGAAAGCCGGACGACGTTCTACAGTGGAACATGCGTACTAACGCCGAAGTTCCTCAACGTCTTCCGTTCAAGCGCCAACCGGGAGCTCCGATCTCAAGCGGATCAGTCATGCCGGTACTTCCCCTCCGTCAGAAGTAGCCTCACAATCTCGCTCAACCTGTGCGGGCTTCCTGAAAAACCGCTTTGTGCCGAAGGCGGGACTCGAACCCGCACGCCCTTTCGGGCCCTGCCCCCTCAAGACAGTGTGTCTACCAAGTTCCACCACTTCGGCCGGATCAAAAATTAGAAAACAAGGAGAGAAAAAACAACACCCCGCTTAGCGGCGCGACCCTCTCCTCGATCTGTCGGAATTCCGATGCTGTGGGCGATATTCTTCCTGACTGGCATCTGGATCCGGGTTCTCTATGAGAACCTTTCTGCTCAGATTGTATCTCCCCATATCATCGACTTCCATCAATTTTATCTCTACTTCATCGCCAACTTTGAAGACATCCTCCACCCTGTTGACTCTCTTGTGATCGATCTGCGAAATGTGGAGAAGGCCTTCCTTGCCGGGAAGGAATTCGACAAAGACCCCGAAGTCCATGAGACGCTTTACAGTGCCTTTGTAAACCTTTCCTACTTCGGGCGATTCAACGAGCCTTTCTATCATTTCTCTCGCTTTGGCACTAGACTCCGCAGAGACTGCAGCGATCACCACAGAACCGTCGTCTTCTATGTTCACTTCCGCTCCGGTCTGCTGAACGATACCCTTAATCACCTTACCGCCGGGCCCTATCACCGCTCCGATCATGTCAACCGGGATTTTCATCGAAGTCATTCTCGGCGCAAACGGAGAGAGTTCAGCGTGCGGCACGGAGATCTTCTGCTCCATGATGCCCAGAATATGTTCACGCCCTTCCTTCGCCTG
>CAZRXH010000222.1:0-2030 GCA_964603995.1 uncultured Bacteroidota bacterium
CGGCGTAAACGTCATCAGGAAATATGTCCCCGAGGTGCAGAGCCTCCGCGATATCAGCCTCGGATTGCTGCGAGAGCACAAAGACGAACTGGGCGACATGGTCTATAACCGGTGCAGCTACGTCGTCGAGGAAAATGCCCGCGTAGATTCCGCATGCAAGTTCCTGGAACAGAACGATTATGTCCGGTTCGGAGAGCTTCTATATGGTTCGCACCGCGGTCTGAAAGAGAAGTATGAAGTCAGCTGCATGGAGCTCGATTTGCTGGTCGACGAAGCCTCGAGGATTGACGGCGTACTCGGGGCGAGGATGATGGGAGGCGGGTTCGGTGGATGCACGTTGAACCTTGTGGAGCAGGATTCGGTAGGAGAATTCAGGAACAGAATCCGGGAAGCATACCGGAAAAAGACAGGAACGTTGCCGCAGTTGTATGAGTGCGTCCTCATGCCCGGAACAGATATAGTACCGGATTGAAATTCGCTGACGGGCCGAACTTAAATTGGCCGCGCGGACCCGAATATGAAAAATCAGGCGCTCCTTTTCCTACGACGCCGCTTGTGAAACATACGATATCGAAATCGAATTACGAAAGTAAGAAACAAGACAATGCATGATCTTTTCAAACACAGTCATAGAAGACTCAACCTCCTCACCGGCGAATGGGTGCTCGTCGCACCGGGAAGGCTAAAAAGGCCATGGCAGGGCAAAGTCGAGCGACTTGCGGCTCCTTCGCTTCCAGCGTATGATCCGAACTGCTACCTCTGTCCGGGAAATGTCAGGGCCAGTGGTAAAAGTAATCCGCAGTACACTTCAACCTTTGTTTTTGACAATGACTTCAGTAGCCTTTCTCACAATACGCCGCCTGGCTACTTGAACGAGAAAGGAATATTGCGTGCTGAGGCGGAGCAGGGAATTTGCAGGGTGATTTGTTTTTCCCCAAGACACGACCTGACACTGGCAGAGATGGACGAATCCGATATCAGTGATGTCATAAGAGTCTGGAAGCAGGAGTACGAGAGTCTTGGGTATCTGGAGGATGTGAACCACGTACAAATCTTTGAGAACAAAGGCGAACTGATGGGATGCAGCAATCCCCATCCACATTGCCAGGTTTGGGCTGAGAGCGCCATTCCTGTTGAGCCCTCAAAGGAAATCTCACAGTTCGAAAACTTTTACAGTAAGGAATGCAAGTGTCTCCTATGTGAGTATCTTGAGTCTGAGCTCAAAGACAGAGATCGGCTGATATACGAGAACGAGGAGTTTGTAGTTGTCGTTCCTTTTTGGGCCTCGTGGCCATTTGAGGTGATGATCATACCCAAGAGACATCTGCAGAGCCTCTCTTCTCTGCGGGATGGTGATGTCGGCAAATTCGCTGCAGCTCTGAAAAACGTCACCGTCCGGTACGATAATCTGTTCAACGTATCATTCCCTTACTCGTCGGGAATTCATCAGTCACCTACGGATGGCGCGGAGCATCCGAGCTTTCATTTCCATATGCATTTCTATCCACCCCTTCTCAGGTCTGCGACCGTCAAGAAGTTTATGGTCGGATATGAAATGATGGCTAATCCTCAAAGGGATATTACAGCTGAGATGGCAGCATCCATACTCCGTGATACTCAAAACACACACTACTCGCTATTGTGACACAGAGTCTTATGTTTTCCGCTGAAACAACAGACGGAGTCATTCTTGGCCGCAGCGACGTGCTGCTACCAGTTGTGTTTTTTTGTGACTCCTTGCTATATTGATCGGAAGTTTTTGTTATCGTGGTGACTACGAAGGGAAGGAACGAGATCGATATCAGAGTGGCACTGCAACCCCATGCCGCATGTTGACCGGGTTTTACACGACCCGATCACGGATCGCTTCAGCCTTCCAGAATTCAAATCAGGAGATAGGCTCTGAACTATACGGACTCGTCGGAAGATTAGTCTGCAATATGATTGCAGACCTTGCGGTTCGCAGTCTGCAAAGAACTAAGGAAGGAGAGACATGGTATACGGTAATGGGATGAATATATCCCTACTTT
>CAZRXH010000223.1:0-1803 GCA_964603995.1 uncultured Bacteroidota bacterium
CTTCATCCATATCAGTGAACCTTATGTCGCTTTATTTATACAAGGATATATAACAGATGATATAGCTCAGTTGGATTCTCTTCCACCGCTTGCGAAGACAGACCAAGCTGGTACGCTTACGATTCAATACTCGACTCTTGGCATCGGTTCTCATTTCACCGAACTTGCTGGAACCGACAGCCTCGACATGGTTGTCTCTGACTCGATTACCGTTCTACTTCAGAAATCGGGTTATCAAGACTACCTGGAGGGAATCAGGCTTAACGCGACAGGGAAAACAGAAAGGACGATCCAACTTGTGCGGCTCCACTAATTGCGCAAACCGACGAACGTATAACAGGCGGTATAAAGACGCTCACCGAGGAGTGGCAACCGCGAGCTTCATGCCGCGCTCACTATGGTACCCCTTTAATGGATGCGCGGCACGACTTCTTCCCGATGGACGTTATGTGAAAATGCGCCGCGGGACGATCGGCCAAATTGATTTGTGAACCTGAAATTGCTAAAATGTCCCAGAGTCACGAGGTAAGGAGTTCTTTTATGCAGAAAATACATCAATTCACGGCGGTGATCGAACGTGAGGATGACATGTACGTTGCCCTCTGCCCTGAGCTTGACATTGCAAGTCAAGGTGAATCAGTAGAGAAGGCTCGTGAGAACCTCAAAGAAGCAATTGAGCTTTTCTTCGAGGCCGCTTCGCAACAGGAGATTCGTGAACGGTTGCACGACGAAGTCTTCGTCACTCGCCTAGAGATCGCCGTTGGGTAAACTGCGGATCATCTCTGGGAAGGAGGTGTGCCGCATTCTCTCGCACCACGGTTTTCAGGAGGTGAGACAACGCGGGAGTCATATTATAATGCAAAGGAAGCTCGGGGATTCAACCATCACGGTCCCTGTACCGGACCACAAGGAAATCAAGTTGGGGACCCTGAAATCGATCATCAGGCAATCTCAGATTCCTGCCAAGGAATTCGAATCGTGAAGATACTGCTGCGAGGGAGATCACCTGCGCGGCGCACTTCACATAACAGCACGAACCACGACGCTCGGCTATTATATATAATCGTGCTCGCTGCCGGAGCAATCGAATGTCCTTTCGATACCGGCAGCTCGCAACGGCGTGTTGCCTAAACGTTATACGCCACGCGCGCGCCTTAAATATCGAAAGGAGCGATCATGAACGAACATGAATGGAGACCTACTCCCCCAAATCGGGTGCTACACCTCCTCGTTTTCTTCCTTGTTGCATTCTTGCTCTTGGGGCTAGTGAACATGATTATTCCAACTTCCTTTACTCATAACCTGAAGGGCACATTCGAGCAGGCATTAGGGCTGGTGATAGAATATGCTATCTGCTATTCCGTTGTGGCACTAATCTATGCCAAATGGATGCGACGTGCGAAGGACCCCGACCTTCGTGGGCATTAGCCGCAAACATAACAATGACTTGCAGAATATGGATCAATCATCCCACAACGCGGAACGACTTACTCGTCTCTCGAACAAAGACCCAGAGTGTGGCATTGTCAACGATCTCTTCATCGGGCGGGCAGGTGGTTCGGTCTTTGGCGTTGCTCGCGATTTCCATCCTCGGCGTGGAACATTTTAAGCTTAGGTGAGATGATTACACTACGAACGCTCCTGTACCGAGATCCCGTCTCTCTTAACTTAAGTCTCTCGCGCGCGGCGCATATCAATCGGCAAAAAGACGCTCCGCATTTGTATATATCGTGGTCGCTTCATGGCATGCACATTACACAAAGAAGGAGCGAGCCACGACTTCTTCCCGCGGGACGTTATGCG
>CAZRXH010000224.1:0-1802 GCA_964603995.1 uncultured Bacteroidota bacterium
GCCTTGACGGCCTGGAAGCTAACCGTGAATACAGTAATCAGCAATGTGATCAATGCGGCTATGACAAAGATCCACCAGCTGATTGTGGTTCTGTAGGCATAGTCTTCCAGAAGCTTTCTCGTTATTACATATGCAATCGGGCAGGCAACCAAATCGGCGACAACCACCCAACGTATGAACTCTCTCGAAAGCATGAACGCGATTCCCAAAGTGGATGCCCCCAGGATTTTTCTGGTGCTGATTTCTCCTTTGCGTGATTCGATTAAAAAAGAAGCGAGACCTAACAAGCCCAGGCAGGCAATGAATATCGCCAGCGGCGAAGCGTAACCAAATATGGTAGCCATTTGCTCGTCCGCCTTAAACATCTGCGAGAAGTCGGCATCGAAAAACCTGTACTCGAATGGATAAGAGGGATAGACTTGCTGCCAGGTTGATTCCACCTGTTTCAATGACGATGCAAAACGACCGGCAGTGAGTCTAACAATCACGTAGTTGACTCTCTCAGGTGCCAGGTACAATGCAAGCGGTCCAATTTTGTTTTTTATGTTCTGGTAGTGATAGTCCTTCATAACCCCAATGATCCTGCTGTCGTTTTCAAAAGAGAATTCTCTGCCCACGACGGAATGACTGGATATAAGCTTGGCCAATGCCTGATTGACGATAACGGCGTGCACCGAATCTGTCGCGAACTTTCTCTCGAATGCTCTTCCCTCCAGCAGTGGGATTTTCATCGTCTTAAAAAAATCATAATCGACAAATCCGATTCCCACAAGCGGTTGGAAACCCGGATCTTTCCCCCTCCATTCTGCACCCCCGGCATTTTCCGTCATATTGGTCGGCTTCGCATTTGTTCCTGTAACGCCAACGACTAACGGTTCCGCCAGCAACTTTTCTCTAAATATCGGATAGGAAATTCTATTCTCAGGTCTTAGTGGCACGTAGATCAGCTGCTCCTTGTCATAGCCGACCTTGCTGTTTTGCAGAAAACGCAATTGTTTTGACAAGACAAATGTCCCGACGATTAAGATGATTGAAATAGAAAATTGAACGATGACCAGAGTCTTCCTCAGAAACGCGCCTTTCCTACCGTACAGGAACTTACCTTTCAGCACTTCAGCAGACTTGAAGGATGAGAGAAAGATAGCGGGGTATGTTCCGGCGATAACTCCGGTCAATATGGTGACGGTGAGTATAGCAGGCATGATATCCGGCCCAAACAGTGAAGAGCTGGATAGGCTCTCTCCTGCAACGCTATTAAATATCGGAAGGAGGAGCTCGACGAGGATTAATGAAAGGAATAATCCAAGAATAGTCATGATGATTGTCTCACCAAAGAACTGGGCCGCGATACTTTTCCTGGTGGCTCCAATCACCTGCCTGACGCTCACTTCCTTAGCGCGCTTGGAAGAACGTGCTGTCGACAGATTCATGAAATTCACGCAGGCAATGAAAAGAATGAGAAATGCCATAATTGAAAAGATATAGATACTTCGAATGGAACCGACCATCTTACCGTATCCGAATTGAGCATAAAGATGTATATCCGTCAGCGGCATAAGATGGATTCTGGTGACTCTCCCCTTGTCAGCGGGCACATGACTTCGGCGAATTTGTGCTATCTCGTTTTCTACTGAGCCGATTTTGCTCATGCTGTTGAGTTGTACAAAAGTCGTAATCTCATTTGCATCCCAGCTGTCATCATATAGTCCAAGTTTCTTTGCAAAATCAAAAGGGATCAGTATATCGGACCTCAAGCTTGTATTCTGCGGGATGTCCCGCATGACTCCAGCGACGGTAAACTG
>CAZRXH010000225.1:0-1714 GCA_964603995.1 uncultured Bacteroidota bacterium
CTCGTACACGCGAGACACATTTTGATCACGATCCCGCATCTGGCCTCTGACGACGATTCCGTGATTGCCGTGCTGGATACGCTCCGTGAGCGAGCGATGCGCGGGGAAAGTTTCGCTGTCCTCGCCCGCGAGTATTCAGAGGACAAGGACACTAAGGATCTCGGCGGTGATCTCGGAACTGTCTCCATTGACCAGCTCGAACCTTCGTTCCTAAAGACTGTGGATACGCTCAAGGTCGGAGAGATAAGCACGCCTGTCAAAGTGAGCCTTGGCCGGTCTTATGGCTACCATATTGTGTATTTGCGAGACCGGATCGCGGCTCACAAGATCAGCCTCAGTGAGGACTACCCGCGCCTTGAGAAAATGGCTCTGGCCATGAAGCAGAACGAAGCGTATCTGAGATGGATCGATCAGCTCAAGAAGCAGGTCTACTGGAAAATAATGAGTTGAGGAGCGAAGGAGCGGATTAAGCTTCGCTCCGGCGATTTGCCGGAAATTTCCTTCCAAGCCGCATTCAAAGCCTCTCGGAGACAGACTTGATATCCATAAATTTCTCGGAGTACGATTTGTCAAATGGGCTCCACGTGATCATGAGCCCGGACAAGAAAGCGCCTGTCGTCTCTGTGGATATGTGGTATCATGTCGGGAGCAAGGACGAGGATCCATCTCGCACCGGCTTCGCGCACCTTTTCGAACACATGATGTTTCAGGGATCTTCGCACGTGGCGAAGGCCGAGCATATGAAATACATCGAACAGGCTGGAGGAACATTCAACGGCTCCACGACATGGGATCGAACGAACTATTTTGAAACACTCCCATCCAACTGCCTTGACCTGGCCTTGTGGCTCGAATCAGACCGGATGATGAGTCTCGACATCAGCCGCCGGAACCTGGATAACCAGAGAGAAGTAGTAAAGGAAGAGAGACGCTGGCGTGTCGACAATCGTCCCTACGGCACGGCATGGGAGAAGATATTCTCGTTGGCATATAAGGTCCATCCGTATCGCTGGCCCGTGATTGGCTATCTCCGCCATCTGAACACAGCCTCGGTCCATGATGTGAGATCGTTCTTCAGGCAATTCTATGTGCCCAACAATGCCGTTCTCTCAATCGCAGGTGATTTTGACTTGAACGCTGCCAGACGACTTGTCGAAGACTATTTCACAGAAATTGAAAGTGGAAAAGAGAGACAGGTGACTCCCGTTGCAGAACCGCCACTTGAGTCGGACGTGAAGGAAGTCGTTTACGATGATGTCGCTCTCGCGGCTGTATATATTGTTTTCAGAGTTCCTTCGATGACTTCTCCTGATTCGTTTGCACTGAATCTTGCGGCGAGTATCCTAGCCAAAGGGAAGAGTTCAAGGTTTTACAGAAAGCTGGTGTACGAAGAGAAGCTCGCACAATCTGTGCAGGCGTTTCAGGTTGACATGGAAGACCCTGGCGTCTTTGTGGGGAATGCAATCGTCTCTCCGGGGCGGAAGCCCGAAGAAGTGGAGGGAGCTATAAGGAAGGAACTGAGGAACCTCGCCAGCAAGTTCCCTGACGGCAGGGAACTCGACAAAGCGAGAAACCAATTGTATGCCGATTGGGTCAGGTTGCTTTCCAGGACAGTGAAGCGTGCCGATAGCCTGGCGCACTTCCACACTTTCTATGGCAACGCCGGGATGATAAACAGCTACATGAATCACTTCATGGATGTTACGAACAAGCG
>CAZRXH010000226.1:0-1675 GCA_964603995.1 uncultured Bacteroidota bacterium
TACCTCAGCATGAAGAACGCGGGATATGTGTGAGCAAGGATCGAGGCATCTCGAAAACGTATGAGTGCATCTGGCCTGCGCTGTGCGCATCGGTTCATCACTGAAGGAGATACGGCGATTGAATCAGGTCGGACGATTTCTTATAATCAGTATGATAGCAGGAAAAGGAGGATCGCATTGGAACAGAATAAGAGTTTAGCGGACAGGGGCCAAGAGACGTATGATCGCACTCTCAAGCATATCCTTGAACCCGCTCACAAAGGCAAGTTTGTGGCGATCGAAGTAGATAGCGAAGACTATTTCTTGGGGTCAACGCCGATAGAAGCTATCAACAGAGGTAAGCAGAAACACCCTTCCAAGGTCTTCTTTGTGGCGAGGGTTGGATTTCGAGCGGCTTTCCAAATGAAACGGCGACGGTGATGGACGATATAGATGGGTATGTTGACCTTTCTACACTGACTCCCATAGTGACGCTCAGATTGCTTTCAAACGACGACAAGGAATTCGATCTGGCCACCATGGTAGATACAGGCTACAATGGCGACATAATACTCCCCGAGCGCTTGATAGATGAAATGAGGTTAGAGTATTCAGGAGCGAGTTGGGGAGAACTTGCAAACGGGGATGTGAGCGAGATGAAAATCTTCAGGGGTCGTTTGAAATGGTTCGATGCCGACAAGGAAATTAGCATAGGAGCCACGCGATCAGATGTTGCGTTGATGGGCACGCTTCTGCTCGTTGACTGCGATCTCAATGTGAACTTCGCAGATGGCTTGGTTAGAATACATAAGATGCGGCGAGCATAATCGTGGTACACAACCACCCGAGCGGGAAGTTAGACCCGAGCAAGGAGGACATCCAGATTACCAAAGACCTCGTCTGCTCGGGCGAATTCCTCGACATACCGGTTCACGATCACCTCATCGTCGGACCGACCGGCTACCTCAGCATGAAGAACGCGGGATATGCGTGAGGTTTTGATCGTGACTTCCGATCCGGCGTTCTCATGGTAGACTGATTCTTACCGCTGATTTCAGTACAGGCTTAAACGACGGATCGCCGAACGGAATTATCCGGGCCGTCTCGTTGATGAACGGAAAATCCCCGGCGGGATATTTCTCATTCATTTCTTTGTAGGTCAGGATGTCAAGATTGGTTTCGTTGAATTGTCTCATTTCAGCGATAATCCCTGAGCGAACCGCCTCTCCCCAAGTGGTGTTCCCGGCAGCCACGTCAGCTGCCGGCCACTTTCCCCAACCATTTTCCATTACCCTCGACTCGTACGCGCAAGCTCCCTGCTTTAGCAATCTCAGCGCAATGAAATCACCAGATCCTCCTGCCGAGCAAGTTGCACCGGTAAAACAGGCACCCGAGAGTATGACGTCTCCCGTTAGATCTGCGTTCACGAGGTCCGATGCGCTAACGTCGCAGCTATTGTCATACCAGCCATGCCCAATAAAGAATATCAACTGGTTCGTGGAGAACTTCTCGACTTCCGCAGCAACATTGGTTGATATGCCAGTATAGTGGACAATTGCCGTGTCGCCGTCCCATCCTGCCGCCTTGAATTGTCCGGCAAAATTGGCGAGGTACGATTTTACCCATTCACCGCCGTCATAGACGTGCGAGACACCTAAGAACTTGTCTATCTGTGCAGTGTCCTGCTGGTCCCGGT
>CAZRXH010000227.1:0-1604 GCA_964603995.1 uncultured Bacteroidota bacterium
GCCTTATTAGGCTTGACCACCGGCCGCCGGAAGAAATAAGACAGGTCATCGTCTTTGCTCAATCGAGTTCCTTCTGGCGGTCGAATATTCTTTCATGTCAGAAGCTCAAGGAGAAGTACACGACGCTCCTCCTGCAGATGAAGTCACAACCAACAAAGACTGCAAACGGAAAGGTTCATCCCTGTGAAATCGTCATCTGAGGCGGTCGCCGCCCCCAGTCCCCATGTCTCCCAGTCTCCTGTCACCTTCTCTGAGACGCTGTCAGTTACGATGGAACGTATCCGAATCAAACGTGAGGAACGCATCCGCACCGCGCCCCCGTGCGCTATTTGCGGAAACAGCATCCTTGCCGATGAACCCGCTCATAGCCCGGACATCGAAGAGTGGACTCTGTACAACGCGACACACGACAAGCTCTGTCTCAAGCACTTCCAGGTCGAATTTGCCAGGCTGAAACTCGCCTGGAGGCATGAGCGCGCGGATAAGAGTCAAATTGCTGCCGGCGTTTCGGAGGAGTTCTCAAACCGTTCGTTTGAAAACTACACCCTGACAGCGAGCAACAGGCAGTTCTTCACTGCCGTGAAGAACTGAGCCCAGTGCCCACGTTCGTTCCTGGCAATCCTTTCTCCGTACACTGGCATCGGCAAGACACATCTCGCGATCGCTGCCTTGAGACGCTTCTACGTCGATACCGGGCGTGTCGGGAAATTCCGGAAGGAGGGTCCGTTTCTTCTGGATATTCGAAAAGGCTACGGTCCCCAAGGCGCGTTCGCTGAAAGTGATGCCATTGAATCGCTGTCAAAGCCGGATTTTCTTGTCTACGATGACCTCTTCTCCTCAAAGGATCCTCACGAGGGAATTGAGTTTGCCCGCAGAATAGCCCTCGCAGTTATCGATGAGAGGGAGTGGCAAGGGCGCACAACGGTGGTAACCAGCAACCTCACGCTCTCGGGCATAGCCGCCATCGACCCACGGATAAGCAGCCGTCTCTCCGGAGGTCTCGTCCTCAACGTCCAGTCCGTCAACGAAGATTTCAGGCCTGTCCGCCGAAGCCTTAGCGCAGGCGGACCGAATCCACTCAAGTCAAAAGAGGGGAATTTATCATGAATAATTCGCTGCAGGAAGCGATGTGCGCGCGCATGAGCCTGGTGTACGAAGAGATCTCGGACGTCGATAATGACATCGGTCGCAAGATCAGCCACACTCTGGGCGAGGCCCGCCAGCTCTTGCGCAACGTCCAGGCGGGGAACATCGATCAGCTGGGAGCTGCAAGGACCGCACTCCAGATATCCGCCTCAGCTGATGCGATGAACCATGCCCTTCGCTACATGGAAGAGAGGCTCAGACTCGTCTATGGTTTTCTATCCGAGGTGGAGAACACGCTGATCAATGATGAGGATTCCTAGTGTTGTGTCTCTGAGATTCTTTGAAGAATTATTCCGCCAAGGGTATTGAAGTTTGCAATGTTATAAAGGAATCTATGGTCTGACTTATTAAAGAAATTTCCGAGACACAACACTAGCATGCATAACCAAATCTCGGAAACCAACATTTCTAGGGTGGTAAAGTGCCCGTTTTGCCTGTTGAAGGCTCTCTAAGAAGGA